>JBAZCM010000001.1:0-109616 GCA_041654935.1 Sphaerochaeta sp.
GTCTTCAAGAAGAAGCGGCGCAAGGGGTACCGTAGGACCCAAGGTCACCGCCAGAAGTACTCTGTTATCACCATCGACAAGATCATTGGCTGAGGAGGGAAGATATGGCACAAAAGAAAGGCGGCGGTAGTTCCCGCAACGGTCGTGATTCCAATGCCCAACGACTGGGCGTAAAGCGCTTTGGTGGTCAGCTGGTTAAAGCTGGTGAAGTATTGGTCCGTCAGCGGGGGACAAAGTTCCACCCGGGCCTCAACGTAGGTTGCGGCAAGGACTTCACGCTCTTTGCGAAGGCAGAGGGGAAGGTACTTTTCCATAGCCGGAGAAACCGCAAGTACATCAGCATTGAGACTGAGTAGGTACGCGTAGCCACCAATGTTTGGATTTGCAGACGAAACGTATTTAGATGTTGCCTCCGGAAACGGGGGCAACGGTTGTGTTTCCTTTCGCCGTGAAAAGTTCGTCCCCCGGGGTGGACCGGATGGCGGCGATGGCGGCAAGGGCGGTGATGTCATCTTCGTTGTCAAACACAACCTCAGAACTCTCGCGCACCTGAAGTTGGTGCGAACCTATCGCGCTGAGAGCGGGCGTCCTGGAGAAGGACGTCGTCGCAGTGGGCGTGATGGGGCAAACGTAGAGATTGAAGTCCCTCCAGGGACAGTGATCAAGAATGCGGCAACCGGTGAGGTAATCAAAGACCTCAGCGATGAAGAGCGGTGGACTTTCCTCACAGGAGGAAAGGGCGGGAAGGGGAACTGGCACTACCGTACCAGTACCAACCAAGCACCTCGATATGCCCAAAGTGGAAAGCCGGGAGAAGAGATTCGAGTTGGTGTAGAGCTTTTGGTCATTGCCGACATCGGCTTTGTTGGCTTTCCCAATGCTGGAAAATCAAGTCTTTTGAACATGCTCACCAACGCCCGTGCAAAGGTAGCCGGCTATCCCTTCACAACCCGCATCCCCCAGTTGGGGATGATGCGGTATGCTGATAATGATATTGTTCTTGCCGATATTCCAGGTATTATTGAAGGAGCCAGCGAGGGAGCGGGTATGGGCTTCAAGTTCTTGCGCCATATCGCTCGCACCAGTGGCTTAGCTTTCTTGATCGATCTCTCCGATGATCGATACCTTGAGGCGTATGACATTCTCAGCGCCGAGCTGGGTGCCTATGAGAGCGAACTTTTGGAGAAGGAGCAGGTGATCATTGGGACGAAGACCGATGAACCTGGGACGGGCGAGCGACTAGCGGAACTGAAGGCCAAATATGCTGACAAAGAGGTTCTTGGCCTCTGTGTCTACCTCGACCAGGGAGTCGAGGAGGTAAAGCAGGCGTTTATGCGCATGGTAGCGCGACATGACGAGGCTTTACAAAAGGAGTGAGGTGGTGAAAGCCAAGGATGCAGCTCCCACTGCCATGGTCGGCGGAAGCTTTGATCCAATCCATCTGGGGCACCTGCACCTTGTGCACTCGGTTGCGACCAAGACCATCTATCGACGGTTCATCTTTGTTCCAGTAGGGCGCAATCACTTCAAACCACATGCGAACCCCGCTGCCGAACACCACCGCCTGGCGATGGTCAAGGCAAGCTTGGAGGCATATACAGACCTCTATCCCGACGACCCACCGATTGAACTGATTGTCGATGAGTGCGAGCTACACCGCAAGGGAATCTCCTACACCATCGATACAGCCAAGCACCTTTATCTCAATTACCCGATCAAAGGACGGCTCGCTGTGCTCCTTGGCGATGATCTATTGCCATCCTTACAACAGTGGCGCGATTATGAAGCATTGAAGGAGTTAGTCACCTTCGTGGTAATACGTCGTGAGAATGTCGGTCATCACTTCGCCGATCTTGGCGCAGATTTAATCTACCTTGATAATCCCTTGCTCGATGATAGCTCAACAATCATTCGAGAGGCTTTACAAGCCTTGAAGGAGGGGGAGCCCCTTCCGCAAGAGGTAGCACGTTTGATGCCTAAGGAGGTGGCTGCGTATATCGATGAAAACAATCTCTATCGATCTTGAACGTTGCCTCAGCAGTGAACGACTACGCCACAGCAAAGCAGTTGCTCAGACGGCCATGCTCCTCAACCACACCTATGCGTTGGGCCTTGATGACCAAGAGCTAGGTATCGCTGGTTTATACCACGACCTTGCACGAGAGTGGAAGGATCAAGAGTTACTGGAGTATACACACACAAAAAAAATAGAAGTAACACCCGATGAACTTGCCAATCCGACGCTTCTTCATGGTCCGGTCGCAGCCCATTTGATGCAGGCTACCGGCCCAAGTGATGAGGTCTTGTTGGCGATCCGGCATCACACCCTTGGTAGTGTGGAGATGGGGTCTCTCGGCCTGTTGATTTATCTTGCTGACTATCTTGAACCTAATCGTACCCATATCACAGAGGATGTACGCCTTCGCTTGTTGGGATTGCAACCAGTTGAGGCACTTGCCATGGCAGTCATAGATGATGGGAGAGCTTGGCAACCAGATGGTCTTTTAGAGCCTACAAAAATCTTATATCGCTCACTAAAAGAGGGCTTGGGCCGGTGAAAATAAGAAGAGTCCTGGCACTGCTGTCCATCTCTCTGTTGCTGCTCGCCTCGTGTAAGAGCACCACACACGGCTCACTGTTGAGAAGCGAGGAGATGAGCATCCTCAGCTGGACAGAGGGGAGGACTCTTGTGGTAGTCCTCCTCGACGATGAGGTTGATTTTTCAAAGGATACGCTTGGTCTAGACTTCGGTGCAGAGATTGTTGTCGAGGCTGAGGACCTTTTGGCAATAGGTAGGACTCTTACCCTTTTGGCAAGAGTAGTTGAGGGCCAGCCGCTGTTAGTCGTTGATGGAAGAGAACAACTCAATCGGCTGGTAACGTCAGCATCCTCCTTGAGAAAAACTCGATTGGCAGATACACTTGCTGCTGTCAGCGGACAAAACGATCCACTCTCAGCCTTGGAGCGAATCCAATCGGTGTATCTGTTTGATTTGCGAGGAAAGCTCGACAAGACTGAGCAAATTGATGTGTATTTGACACAATTCATCGAGCAAGCCAAACGCTCGGTGGGAAGGAGATGATGATATATGGATGATGTGATGCTCACCCAAGCCAATGCAATTGCAGGCTTTCTCCAAGAGCATAAGTGTAGCGACGTGAAAGTTGTTGACCTCAGACCCGACTGCTCGTGGACCGATTTCTTTGTTATCGGAACGGTTACCAGTAGTGCTCATATGCGGGGTGTTGCCCATCAGTTGTGGGGAGAGCTCAATACCTTGGGCCTCAGTGTGGCCAACCGCCATAAAAAGCTTGAAGGAGAGGGGTGGGAGCTCATCGACTGTGGAGATATCATCATCCACCTAATGGACAGCGAGATGCGTGAATTCTATTCATTGGAGAAGCTCTGGCAGAAACTTGATGGCTAGATCAGGGTTATCTGTTTCCACTTTCCACCGGCAAAGCGCACAGCGAAGAGCGTTGATCGGCACGCCCAATCAATATACATTCCCACCCAGACACCCAGGACGCCCCATCCAAGATAGATAGCCAGCAGATAGCTGGCCGCTACACGGAAGAGCCACATGCTGAACATCGAAACACCCATGGTGTACTTTGCATCCCCTGAGGCTCGTAAAAAATTAGGCAGGGCGAAAGCCGGGGACCAAAGCAGTGCACTCATGATCATGGTAACGCGAATCACGGTGATAGCGGTTGCTGTCGCTTCCGCCGAAAGATTGAAAACCTGAACAATCTGGGCAGTGAAAAAGTATGTGGGAATGGCGAGACTAGTCATTGCCACGTAGGAGATCAACAGCAGGCGCTTGCCCCAATAGGTAGCCTCATCGTAGCGTTTGGCCCCCACTGTTTGGCCGATGATAGTAATGGAGGCGAGGCTGATGGCCCCTCCGGGGATGTTGATGAATGAAGTCACCGAAGAGGCGATGGCGTTGGCAGCTATCGCCGCAGTGCCGAACATTGTGATGAATCCCTGTACGATTAATTTACCAATTTGAAAGACGCTTCCCTCGATGCCGTTGGGGATTCCGATGCGAAAAATCCGCCTGATCATCTCTTTTTGGACTTGGAAGTGGCGAATTCCTCTGATGGAGATGAGGTTGGTCGGACTGGTGATAAGTGTCAGCATGATGATCGAGCCGATAATTCGTGACAATAAGGTCGATAGCCCCGCTCCCACCACGCCCATCTTCAGCACATAGATGAAGTATGCATTACCACTGATGTTCAAGGCGTTCATTACGACACTCACCCAAAGCGAGACCCTGCTGTTGCCCATGGATCGAAAGAGGGCGGCACAAGCGTTGTAGCTTGCCAAGAAGGGCAGTGATGCAATGATGTAAAAGAAGTACTGTGAGCTGAGGTGTAGCACATGTGTATCGATATTGCCGAAGATCAAACGGATTATTTGGGTGCGTAGGGGCATGCAGATGATTAAGAGGGCGATTGAGACGGTCAATGAGAGGAAGAGAAGTTGCATCGCTGCTATGTTTGCACTAGCTTTATCACGGCGACCGAGGTATTGGCTCGCCACAACCGCTCCACCGGTGGCAAATGAAGCAAAGAGAGTGATGATCAGCCAAGTTATTGCATCGACCAGGCTGATTGCACTGACAGCAGCTTCGCCAACATTGGCCACCATGATGGTGTCGACCATACCGATGGTTACACCAAGCAACTGCTCGATGACCAGCGGTACGATGAGTATAACAAGAAACCGTCGGTCGAACATTCGATCCGGCCGCACGGCACTCTCTTCTTTCATGGTGGGAACCTCTTCCTCAATAGTAGAAGGAATCCAATACTACAACAAGGGTCCTTTTACGACTTTGTCAACAATCCTGCATCATCAGCATAGGTTTTATTGCGAAGGTCCTTAAAGAGACGGACCAGCTGCTCAACGGTAAGCTTGGATTTCTCCTCACCGCTGACATCAAAGATGATCGATCCCTCGTCCATCATGATCAGGCGATTACCAAAATCAATGGCAAATTGCATATTATGGGTGACCATCAGGGCGGTGAGTTTATACTCATTGATGAAGCGCTCGGTGAGGTCCATGACTGTCTGGGCATTGCGCGGATCAAGGGCTGCGGTATGCTCGTCGAGCAGGACCATCTTTGGGCGACTCATTACCATCATCAAAAGAGTCAGGGCTTGGCGTTGGCCTCCTGAGAGCAATCCCACGTTGTCCTTAAGCCGATCCTCAAGACCAATGAGACTGAGCAGCTGACGGTAGTGCTGGCGCTTTTCATTGTTGAGGCTGATGCGCAGTCCTTTCATGCCCTTGGTCTCGGCGGTGATCATATTGTCTTCAACCGACATATTGGCAGCAGTACCTTTGGTAGGATCTTGGAAGATGCGTCCGATGGTCATTGCACGCCGGTACTCCGGTCGGGTGGTAATGTCATCGCCGTCGAAGACCATCTTGCCATTGGTTACCGGGTAGGTGCCACTGATGAGGTTGAAGAGGGTGGATTTGCCGCTGCCGTTGGAGCCAACGACACAGATCACGTCGCCTTTGTTGACATGAAGATTCACATCATCGATAGCGAGTTTCTCATTGACAGTCCCAGGATAGAAGACTTTGGTGATTGACTCGAGCTTAAGCATTGGCGCTTCCCTCCTCATTGGCATGGCGGCGTTTTGAGCGTGCTATGGCCTTGCGTTTGGCACCGGCACTTGAGGCGGCGCTGCGTGTCTGGGCGATAAAAAGACTGACGATGACCAAAATTCCGGTAAGCAGCTTAAAGTCGTTGGGGGTGATGTTGACCAAGTAGCCATACTTTCGACCAAAGAACATCAGGGCTTTATAGATAATCGCGCCCAAGACCGCTCGTAGGGTCAAAAGACTGATCCGGTTTGAGGAGAAGAGAAACTCACCGATCATGATAGCAGCCAGACCTTGGACTACCATTCCTTGGCCAAGGTTTGCATCGGCGAAGCCTTGGTATTGAGCCAGGATTCCCCCCGAGAGGGCAATCAGACCGTTTGAGAGGCCAATACCCATGAGCTTGAGCACCTCAGGATTTATTCCTTGGCTGATGACCATCTGCTCGTTTCCACCCATCGCCCCCATGGAGACCCCTAGGTCAGTACGGAAGAAGATATCGACTCCCGTCTTAACAAAGAGGACGACCAGCAAGGTACCTACCAGAGACGCCCATTCAGGAGCCATAAAGTTAAAGAATACAGGCAGTTTGCTGAAGAGGGTGGGGACGCGTAACAGCGGCACGTTTGCCTTATTGCCCAAGATCCTCAAGTTTATTGAGTAGAGCATCGTCATCGTCAAAATTCCGGCCAACAGACCTGGGATCTTCAGCTTATTATGGATGGCAGCGGTAATCATACCGGCAACCACTCCACCAAGGAAGGCGAAGATCAAAGAGACAGTGATAGGAAACCCACTGACAATTCCCATCGTGGCAATTGCAGCCCCGGTGGCAACCGACCCATCACAGGTAAGGTCAGCGAAATTCAGAATCCGGTAGGAGATCAGAATTCCAATGACCATGATCGAGAAGACTAAACCATCAACAAAAATACCTTCTATCATGCGTACCTCTACAGCAGAAAAAATCCGCCGAGCTTGCTAAGAACGGCGGATCGGCGTATACCCTCGATTACTGGGTGATCTTCTTGCCATCCTTGATAAGAACAGCTGCATCGTCCTGCAATGACTGCGGGATAGTATAGCCAAGGCGTGCGGCGGTATCAAGGTTGAACCACAACTCAAATTTTGAGGGGTCGGTGATATAGACGGTGCCGATGTCCCCTGCCTTTTTGCCAGTAAGGACACTCTCTACGACCTTGCCGGTCTCCACGCCAATATTATAGTAGTCAAAGCCCCAAGCGATCATGACCTCTAAGCCTTCGACGCCACTGGGGTCGGCAGCGAAGAGTACCTTCTTTGCCTTGCTGGTTACGTCGCTGATGCTAGCCAAGGCACTGATTACTGCGTTGTCTGTGGCAACATAGATTGCATCGACGCGGTCGATAATCGACTGGGCGGCCATCTTCACTTCACTGGAGTTGCTGATGGCACTGGCGACAAATTCGACGCCAAGCTTTTCACAAGCGGCCTTTGCCATCTCCATCAAGACGACACCGTTGGCCTCGCCGCTAGCGTAGATATTGCCAATGCGCTTCGCCCCGGTGATGTCAATCAAAAGCTTGATCTGCTCTTCAACAGGGTTCATATCCGAAACACCGGTGATATTTGAACCAACCAAGCCCGCTTCATCGGCATCGGTTACAGCACTGAAGACGACCGGAGTATTGCTGGACTCAGGAAAGACCTGAGCTAAGGCTTGGGCTGAAGGAGTTGCAATCCCTACTGCCACATCCACCTTGTCACTCTTGAACTTTTGGGCGATCGAACTGGCGGTTGAAATATCCCCATTGGCGTTTTGAAAGTCATAGGAGACCTCCAGGCCAGTGGTCTTCAGGTAATCCTGCAGTCCCTGCTCCACCGCATCGAGGGCAGGGTGAGGAAGGAGCTTAGAGACTCCAATCCGATATCCAGACTTTGCACTCTCCTTCTGTCCGGTAGCAAAGAGAGCGAGCGGACTGATCAGGAGAAGTACCACCATAATGGTTGCCAATGTTCGTGTCTTTTTCATTTCATCCTCCAAGTGTGGACGGTCATGCCCATTTGAGGCACTATAGCCCAGATGACCTTGATTGTAAACAGATTATGCATGAATGCGTATAAAAATTCAATGAATATGCAAGATATATTAAGACAGTGAAAAAGAATCCTCCCCATGCGGGGAGGAGTATACAATCGGCGTCGCAGTCAATTAGAATTCGTCGTCATCATCCCAATCGTCGAAGTCGTCGTCATCGTCATAGAACTCGTCTTCGTATGACTCATCCCCTTCCACCATGAAGCTGTCATCGATCAGTTCATCATCGTCTTCATCGTCATCAAGGATCTCATCATCGCTGTCGGTAAAGTCAACCATCTCTTCCCGATCGAACATATCAGCATAGAAGGCATCTTCTTCCTCCTCCATTCTGCTGAAATACCGATCTTCTTCGTCATCAAACTCTTCATCATCACGGTACTTTGCCATGCCGAAACTCCTCTTCATACCCTCCTGGGCCTTGGTGATTACCAACATAAAATAAGGTATGTCGGTTGTCAATCATCTACCTTCTCTGGACAGTGCATATTGGCCCTGTTATCATGCGGTTATGAGCGAATCTCACTTTCCATACCTCGCCCTGCCTGGCGGAGACCCTGCGGGTATCGGCGTAGAAATCCTGTTAAAAGCGCTACGGAAAGATCCAACCGAGGCTACGGTGGGCTTGATAGTCATCACCGATGGACCGCTTTTACAAAAAAGTGCTGCCGACCTCGCATTGGAGACGCCCTTTGTCATAACCGTCACCAATCTTGCAGAGTTGCAAGAAGCGGTGAATAGGCGCCTCTCTCCCATTCTTTTCAGCCAAACGTTTGTCGATCTATCAACCTTTGCGTATGGAGTGATCAATGCACAGTGTGGCTTAGCAGCGTATGAGGCAATCAAAGTGGCTGTGGAGGTTGTCCAGGCAGGCATTGCCCAGGCGATAGTCACCCCACCACTGCACAAAGAGGCGCTCAGGGCCGCTGGCATTGATGAGATTGGTCACACTGAGATTCTTTCTACTCTTACCGGCACCACCAAGGCGGTGACAATGTTTGAGACCCATGGATTGAAGATTTTCTTCCATAGTCGTCACCTCTCATTGCGTGAGGCCTGTGATGCGGTGACGTATCAATCACTCCTTGAGACGATTATTGAGTGTGAAGCTATCACATGCTCCAATCCTCAAGGTTTCGATCTGAACAAGCCCTTGGCTGTGGCAGCGCTCAATCCCCATGGCGGTGATGGCGGTCTTTTTGGTCGTGAGGAGATCGAGCATATCATTCCAGCTATCGAAGAAGCTCAGAAGCACGGCATCAATGTAGTTGGGCCTATTGGCGCTGATTCAGTCTTTCATCAAGGCCGGATCGGAATGTGGAGGGCGGTCATCTCCCTGTACCATGATCAGGGGCATATCGCTGCAAAGACCTATGACTTTAACCAGACCATCTCCATCACCTGGGGGCTTCCATTCTTGCGTACCAGTGTGGATCATGGGACGGCATTCGATATTGCCGGTAAAAATATTGCCGATGCATCAGGGATGGTGCGGGCCATCGAAGTGGCGGCCCAATACCTGACGGAGGGAATATGAGACGTATTAGCCTAGTCATTGGCCTGTTGAGTTTGGCCATCACACTGACATCGTGCATGACGAGTGTCCAGGTACGCCACCTGGTCCCCGCTGAAGTAGATCTGGGAGGACGAAGAGACCTTGCCATCGCCTCGGCAGCGGTAGGGCCCACCATCAAAGGCCCCAGGCCGTGGGTCGAGGGCTTGGATGAGACGAGCTTCAGCCTTGCCACTGGATGGCAGGCAGACCTGCCCAACCGTGTGGGACAACAAGCCACCACACGTATTGTTGATGCCCTCATGCACACCGGCCACTTCTCCATCGTGGGGCCTCAGGGAACCGACGTACAGATGCAGCTCATCTGTGCAGGCGCCGATGGTTGCTCAGCGTTGGTGGGGCGTGGGGTGACTGCCCTGATGATCACTAACATCCCCTACATCGATGCCACCGAGCATGTGGTTGGCAGGGATGTCCTCGGACAAATGGCTAAAACCTTTACAATTAAAGATGAAGACGGTGATGAGATAACTTTGGTCACTACATCCAATGAGGTGGTCGCCCGCGAATACTATTTGGTGCAGCGGGTGACCATGACCCTCACCTATACCATCCACGATACCACTGACGGACAGATCCTGGTCAGTAGAACCTTCACCGATGCTGCTGAGGCGGAGACGTTAATTGGTAGACGCCTTTATAGTGAAAGTAACGAAAATTCTAGTGCACCTGCTGCCGGTTCGTTGGTTGGAAGGCGTGTCTCTGGGGGAGATAATATGGGCTATCGTGATGAGCGTATCTACCTGATGCGTAGCGCTCCGTCTCTACTCACTCTCTTTGATGGTTTGATCGGAGAAATGACTGCAAAAATTGCTACCCAACTTGCACCTACCTGGAGGAGTTCTACCGTCGCTCTGATGGATATAAAACCCAAGAGCCAAGAGAGCAAAGCCGCAGAGCATGCCGCAAGTAAAGGGGAGTATCGCCGTGCATTCGATTTCTACTCACTCTTGTGGCAACGCGAACATCTGCTTGGCGCCGGTTATAATGCAGCGATTTTGTTGGAAGCGATGGGAGACCTTGATCAGGCTCTTTCATTGATGGACGAGGTGTATCGCTTCAGCTCATCTGTCCAAGCGTATACCGCTCTCTTACGAATCCAGGAGGCGAAGAGCCAGCATGAGAAAGCGGAGCGCCAAATCTCTGGTGAAATCGTTGATGATGGGCAGAGTGTGATGATGACCCAGTACATGATAGCCGAGTAATTATGGGACTGATCTTAATCTACACGGGCGACGGTAAAGGCAAGAGCAGCGCAGGTTTTGGACAAGCGATCAGAGCCCTCGGCCATGGTGGACGGGTAAAGGTTGCACAATTTATCAAACAAGGACCTCCCGCTCTCACCAGTGGCGAGCATACCGTCCTCACTTCACTGGGGGTTGAGTGGGTCAATTGGGGCGCAGGCTTTACGTGGATTGAGGGCAATGATGAGAAGAATCGACTTCTCGCTCGAGAAGGATGGCAACAACTGAAAGAGTGGATCGAAGGCGGCCAGTGCGACCTCATTGTCGCCGATGAGTTCACCTATACACTTAATTTTGGATATCTCGACCTTTCTGAGGTCGTCAGCTACCTTTCTGAACAACGAAAAAAGCCTACATTCCCTCATTTTGTCATAACTGGCCGATCGGCAGCCGAGGAATTGATAGCCATTGCTGACATGGTGAGCTCTGTGGAGATGGTCAAACACCACTTATACGACAATAATCAAGAATTTCAGGCCATGATTGAGTTTTGATGCCCTAAAACAGCAAAGACCTATCTTTCGGGTTTTACTTTTTCTCATTTAGGGGTATAATTAGCCCAAGGAGTTTCGATGGGCCTGCTAGAGATGCACTGTCACTTGTTGCCATCTATTGACGATGGATACGTGGCCAAAGAGGATTTTTTGCGAATGATGGGAATCTACCGTGAAAGTGGATTCTCTACCATCGTCTTCACCCCCCATTTGTATAACCCCTATGTGACCACACACATTGAGCAGTTGCGAGAAACCTATGCATGGGCCGAAAAGGCAGCAGCGACCAAAGGAATTACCACATATTTGGGCAGCGAACTATATGTCAACCAACAGGCAAGCTTGAATGCACTTGCTATCAATGACCGATATGTCCTGGTTGAATTTGGTCTTGCCCTACCGCCCAAGGACCTGTTGCTCCACCTTACATGGTTGACCGACCGTTCATTGGTGCCTATCATCGCCCACGTGGAGCGATACCTTTGGCTAAGCCCCCAGGCTCCGTTGCTTACCCAAATGAAAAATTTGGGATGTCTCTTGCAATGCAACGTGGAAGCAGTAGAGAATGGAAGTGCCGCCGCCTATTTGGAGGCTGGCCTTGTCGATATCATTGCCAGTGATAACCACGGTGATGAAACCCTTGCCCCCCGATTGGCACAGGCAATTGCTGCATGGCCAGATGTCGGAAGCAAGATGGAACAACTTTTGTAACACAACCTCTCAGAGGTGAGGTAAGGAGGTAGCGCATGCTGCTTGATATGACGATTGCGAACTTCAAATCGGTGAAGTCGCCACAGACGATCTCGTTTGAGGCTGTCCGGGACAACCGTTTCCCAGAATCCAAGGTTGTTGCGGTGACCGAAAAGTTGAAGATCATCAAGAGTGCGGCCATCATCGGTCCCAATGGAGCGGGTAAGAGCTCGTTCATCAGGGCCTTGGAGGCATTGAAGAGTATTGTTTGTTCATCTGCCGAAGAGGTGGAGAATCCTTTGGCAATCCTCAGTGGCACAGCCTTCGCCTACTCTGAGGAGAAGGGCCAGCCTGCAGAGATCACGATTCGCGTCTACCTTGGCTTGGACGAGGAGAGCGGCGATTCGGTAGTCGCCCAGTACACACTGGTAGGCGATCGCACCATGATCTACGAGGAGTCGCTCTACCACATGGTAGGCCGTTCCAGAAAGCGGATGTTCGAACGAAAGGTCAAGGAAGAGTCCTTGTTACTTGAAGACGCAAAGCCGGTCTATGGATACCGCTGGGGTAAAGATTACCGCGGGGATAAAAAACGACTGGTTAACCGAGTCGATGAACGTCATACCTTCCTGGAAGCTTCAGCAGCAAGAGGAAGTGAAACCACGAGCCAGATTTATAACTGGATCGAGGATAAGCTACACATCCTGCCAATGGGTGTTTCCAACCTCAGTGAGAAGTATCTGATCGGCCAGCTAACCGAACATCCTGAGTGGGTAAGCCAACTGATCAACTTCCTGTGGAGTGTTGATATCACCGATATCCGTGACATCCGTGTTCGTGACGATCGGCTGGTCTTCGTACACACCAACGTCACCCAGCACTACGCCTCCTTCTTCAGTTTGGAGAGCCTCTCACTGAGGCGCCTATGCCTCATTGGCGTGGCGTTCTTCGAAAGCTTCACCAAACAGAAAACCCTGATTATTGACGACTTTGGCATGTTGTTGCACCCTCATGTGCTGACCCATATCGTCAATATTTTTGAGGCATGCAATGGGGATACCGGCAGCCAGATGCTCGTCGTTGACTGTAACCCAAGCTTGCTTGAGCCTGGCTTGCTCCGTCGTGATGGTGTCTACTTCGCCGAGAAGGATAGCGAAAGTGCGACCGTCTACACTAGCCTGGCCAACTATCGGTACTCCAAGGCCCGTGATAAGACACAAATCCAATACATGGGCGGGGCCTTCGGTTCGCTACCGATTCTTTCTGAGTTTAATTTCACTGCTAGCGCCAAGGAGGAGTAACGATGGCACGTAAAAAGATATCCCAGAAACCTCGAGAGACAATCTTGCTGGTATGCGCCACTGAGGCTGAATCTCTCTACTTCTCACAGATGCGCAAGGACTGCCGGTACTCCAACATGACGGTAGTATGGCAAGAGGAGTTCAAAGATCTGCACCACCTCATAGGAATTGCTGCGAGGATGCGCACAGCAGGCAGCTTTACCAGTGCCTGGCTGGTCTTCGGATTTGCTGACTTGGGCTTGAGCGTTGCTGACGTGCGAGAGCAGATGGCCTATGCTGAGCGCCGAAAGGTACAGCTTGCCTGGAACAACCCCTCGTTGCCGCTGTGGTACCTGTTGCACATGCAAGCACCGAGAGGCTTTGTCTCCGATCCTAATGCAATCAGCGCAGCACTTAGAAGTCAGTTCCCCACCTTCACCGATGATGCATCGTATCTGCTCGGTGATGGCATGGATCTACACCTTCGTCTCTATTCGGCCAAGTCAAATGCAGTGGTCAATGCGTCTACCTATGCACAGAATGTCGGATTGTCAGCTGGTCTTTCACCTACCAACATGAACGCCCTGCTCAACGACATTACCGAGATTTGTGGCCTCGCCGATCTGTCGCACAACCAGAGGCAACTGGGCTTGCGTCGTAAAGACGGGTAGGGTGTGAGTGCAATCCTAGTGATCGTCTACCTCTTCGCCTTCGCGTTGGGTTGTATGACGCTGGCCTTGGCCATCGTCTACCGCCAGATCCGAAGGCAGCGGTGGACAACACTCTTCATCGTGTGTCATGCATCCCTTTTGGGGTGCATGATGCTCTTGGCCCTCCAAGCACTCTCGACGTTGGTCCTCACCGGCCTTGCCATGCATGTAGTCTCGTATGTGATCAGCGCGGTGGTCATCGCCGCCATGACTTTTTTGATTGTATTTATCCCTTTTTTTACAACTTGGGTCATTGCTCTGCCATGGAGAAAGACCTACTCCCTGCTCTTCTATGGGCTTGCAGGAATGTACCTGGCCTTAGGAATTAGCCGAGAAATTTTCCGAGATCAAATCTTTGTCATTGGAATGGTATCGATTTTTGTCTTTGTTGTGGGCTTCTCTCTTGCGGTGATGCTTCGTAATATCAACTCGATTCAGAATGAGACTGCCCGCACCTCAGCCATTGTCATTCTCATCGTCAGCGCCTCAATGGTACCTGCGATTTTACTGACTCTCTTCATTCCGGCACTCCAGCCGCTCTTGTTGGGAGTATACTTTTTGGCCCTCTCCATCACTGTGATGACCTTCCTCTTCATGGAGTTTGGAAGAATTGGTGCTGAGATTCCCCAAAAAGGAACTGAGCTGCACCTCGCCGACCTGGCAAAGTGGTCAATCACAGAGCGCGAGCTGGAGATTATCCAGCTCATCGGGTCGGGGCATACCAACAAGGAGATGGCATCCCAGCTGGGAATCAGTGCCAACACCGTCAATAACCATGTGGCAAACATCTTCTCCAAGACAAAGGTGCGCAGCCGCATCGACCTGCTCAATCTCTTGAAGCAGAATTGGTAGGAGTGACCATGCAAATTACCTACGATATACCCAATTTTTCCCAAGGATACTATCAAGACCGGCGACCTGTGCGAAAGTGCGCACGGCCGTGGGCCATGCTACAAAGCGGAGGCAGTAAGAAAGCTGTCATTCTATACCACGGCTATGCAGGATATCCCGGCGAGTTGATCCGCCCAGGGATTGACCTTTATGCCAAGGGTTGGGATGTGTGGTGTCCGCGTCTGCCTGGACACGGAACCAGTGGCCGTGACTTCTCCAAAACTGGCAAGGATGATTGGCTGGGGACAGCCTTTGCTGCCTATGAGTACCTAAAGGAGCGCTATGAGGAAGTTGCCGTGGTCGGCCACTCAATGGGTGGGGCAGTCGCTACGATTGTTGCAGGCCGCTATAGCACAGAGCGCTTGGTGCTCTTGGCTCCAGCTCTGTTGATTCCATCTATTCCCGTCGAACAAGTGCGCCGATGGCGCCACTTTATCCGCCGAAGAAAGGTTGCCTGGCAAGCAGATCCTGCCTACCAATTCCACTATGAGGGTGACCCTGATGACGATGCCTATCTTGGTAGGCAGTACTGGTCGTACGTCTATCTCCGCCAAGTCTGGCAGTTGGAGTTGCTCCGTCGCGAGGCTGTCGGGGCGGTAGAGGCCCTCGTTGCTGACACCTTGGCGATCAGTGGAGCAAAAGACCCAGTAATTGGTGAGGCAGCTTCGCTGCTGGTGACCAGTAAACCCTTGGGTACCAACCTGCATCGATCAATCAAAGGTGGCGGTCATTATCTGCCCTACGACAAGGATCGAGCAGCCCAAGATGAGGCGATGGAGGCAGTTGTAGCCTGGTTGGAAGAGCGTTGATATCTTCTTTCAACACAACACGCCAAAGCCGGTCCCCGTTGCTATAAATCTCTTTTTGCGGTACAACACTTAGAGTGATAAGGAGTCTTTTATGCAGACGCGTGTACGCTATGCTCCTTCGCCGACAGGTCTTCAGCACATCGGTGGGGTGAGGACAGCTTTGTTCAACTATTTCTTCGCTCGTTCGCAGGGAGGGAAGTTCCTTTTGCGAATCGAGGATACCGACCAAGAACGTTACAGCGAAGAGGCCCTTGAGGACCTGTATGAGACACTCTCTTGGCTTGGCGTGACATGGGATGAGGGACCAATCGTAGGGGGACCCTACGGCCCGTATGTCCAGAGTGAGCGATTTGCCCTCTATCAGGAGTATGCTCAAAAACTCGTTGCCGATGATAAGGCCTACTACTGCTACTGTACCCCCGAGCGTCTGGATGAGGTGCGCAAAAAGCAAGCGGAAGCGAAGAGTGAGCAACAGGGCTATGACCGCCATTGTCGAAACCTCACCCAAGAGGAGCGAATCGAGCGTGAGAAGCAGGGTCTCAAACCGGTAATCCGCCTGAAAGTTCCAACCGAAGGCAAGACAACCTTCCACGATCTCTTGATGGGCGATATCAGCCGCAAGAACCGTGACGTCAGCCCCGATCCGGTCCTCCTCAAAAGTGACGGCTTTCCTACCTATCACCTGGCAAACGTCATCGATGACCATATGATGGGCATCACTCATATCATGCGCGCCCAGGAGTGGATTCCCTCCGGGCCCTTGCACATCCTCCTGTATGAGGCCTTTGGATGGGAGCCGCCGGCATACTGTCACCTACCAATGGTCATGGGTAAGGATGGACAGAAACTTTCCAAACGCCATGGTTCGACCGCAGTACGTGAGTTCCGTGAGCAAGGCTACCTTCCTGAGGCACTACTGAACTACGTCAGTCTGGTCGGCTGGTCTTACGATGATAAGCGTGAGTTCTTTACTCGGCAGGAGCTTGAGAAGCTCTTTAGCTTGGAGAAGATCAATAAAGCCCCCGGCGTCTTTGACTATAAAAAACTTGAATGGTTCAACGGCCAATACATTCGCCAAAAGAGCGATGAAGAGCTGTTGCAGCTACTCTTACCGTATCTGCAAGGTGCCGGATACGTGGGAGAATCGTTCGATGAAGAAGGGCGAAAGCAGCTCTTGCTCTTGGCCCAAAGTGCCAAGGAACGCCTGAAGGTTCTCAGCGACATCGTTGTGCTGGCCCGATTCCTCTATGAGGAACCTCAGTGGGAGAATCTGGCTCTCTTTGCTGCCAAGGGTGTGGAGCTCTCTGTTGCAACACAAGCGCTTGGTCGGGCGTATGAGGTTTTGAAGGCAGGTCTGGAGAGTGGACTTGCACAAGAGGCAATTGAAGAGCAACTCATGGAGACAGCCAAAGCGATGGATATCAAAGTTGGCGGAATCTTCATGCCCATCAGAGTTGCTTTGACAGGCAGCAGCGTAAGCTTGCCGCTCTTTGACACCATCAAACTGCTCGGATTGGACCGAGCATTGAATAGAATTGAACAAGCTTTGGCTATACTGAAGAGAGAGGTACTATAAATGTCAGATGTAACGCTGGAGAAATTGGTCTCCTTGTGTAAGCGGCGTGGATTCATCTTCCAGTCGAGTGAGATCTACGGAGGGCTCAACGGGGCCTACGACTACGGTCCTTTGGGAGTTGAGCTGAAGAATAACATCCGTGATTTCTGGTGGAAGGAGATGACCCGCCTGCATGATGACATCGTTGGCCTCGATGCTTCGATTCTGATGCACCCTCGCGTCTGGGAGGCTAGTGGGCACGTACAGAACTTCAGCGATCCAATGGTTGACTGCCGTCAATGTAAGAGCCGCTTCAGAGCCGATCAGATTGACTTGGAAGCAGCGTGCCCAAACTGTGGGACCAAGGACTCCTTTACCGAACCGCGTGAGTTCAACCTGATGTTCTCCACCCATATCGGCGCTACAAATGACGCATCATCGAAAATCTACCTTCGACCGGAGACCGCCCAAGGTATCTACGTCGATTTTAAGAACGTTCTCTCATCCAGCCGGGTGAAGATTCCCTTTGGTATTGCCCAGGTTGGAAAGTCGTTCCGTAACGAAATTACTACCAGGCACTTCATCTTCCGCTCCTGTGAGTTCGAGCAACTGGAGATGCAGTGGTTCTGCGCCCCAGGTACCGATGACGATTGGTTTGCTTATTGGAAGGAACAGCGGCTGGCTTTCTACCACAAAATTGGTATCCGTCCGACCCACCTCAGATGGCATCAGCATGGACCGGATGAGCTAGCCTTCTACGCCAAGGAAGCCTTCGATATCCAATACCTCTTCCCCATGGGATGGCAGGAGCTGGAGGGAGTGCACAACCGCACCGATTATGACCTGACCCAGCACCAAGAGTTCAGTGGCAAGGAGATGAACTACCTCGATCCAACCACCAATGAGCGGTATATCCCCTATGTGGTGGAGACCTCAGCCGGTTTGACTCGTGCGGTCTTGATGGCCCTCAGTGACGCGTATGAGGAACAGACCCTTGAAGGTGGTGACGTACGCACGGTCATGCATTTCCACCCCCTCATCGCCCCTATCACCGTGGCAGTTCTGCCGTTGGTGAAGAAGGATGGGATCGCCGAATTTGCAAAAGATGTGGAGAAGGAGCTACGCGAAGAGTTTGCCACCTTCTTTGATGTCAGCGGAGCCATTGGACGGCGCTATCGCCGCATGGATGAGGTGGGAACGCCATATTGTGTGACCATCGACTACCAGAGCTTAGAGGATAAGACGGTGACTTTGCGCCATCGCGACAGCATGGAGCAAGAGCGTATTGCAATCGCAGATTTGGTCGGTGCCATCAAGGAAGCGACCAAGGCGTACAAACGAGTAGGAACAGAGGCATGAACCAAGCACTACAGACTTTGATCGACCGAGGCTTTGTCAAAGCGTGCACCGACTATGAGGCGCTATCAGCGCTCATGGATGAGGGACCGATAACCCTGTATGTGGGTGTCGACCCCACCGGGAGCAGCCTACACATCGGCCATATGGTGCCATTCTTTGCAATGCACCACCTCCAGCGAGCAGGACATAACCTCATCGCACTGGTAGGCGGTGGCACGGCTATGATTGGTGACCCTTCGGGAAAGACTGAGGTACGCAAGATGCTCAGTGCCGAGCAGATCCAGCAAAACAGCATCTCGATCAAAGACCAGATTGGAACGGTCATTGAATTCCATGAGGGTGTGGGGATGGGTAAGGCGATTATGCTCAACAACGCTGATTGGCTTACCAAACTCAATTATATCTCCTTCCTCCGTGAAATTGGACGCCACTTCTCGGTCAACAGAATGCTGACCTTTGAGTCTTACAAGCAACGTCTTGAACGTGGACTCTCGTTTGTTGAATTCAACTACCAACTCTTGCAATCCTATGACTTCCATATCCTCAATAAAGAGCATGGCTGTCGCCTACAGATCGGCGGTGATGATCAGTGGGGCAATATTGTCAGCGGAATCGATTTGATTCGTAAGCTCGGCGGAGAGCAGTGCTTTGGGCTGACCTTCAACCTTATCACCCGCAGTGACGGCCACAAGATGGGCAAGAGCGAGAAGGGCGCGGTCTTCCTGGACCCGAATCTCTACTCACCCTATGACTTTTACCAGTACTGGCGTAACGTCAACGATGAGGACGTGGTACGCTTTCTCAAGCTCTTTACCTTCCTCAGCCTCGATGAGATTGCCATCTACGAAAAAGAGGGCAGCAACATCAACGAAGCAAAAGAGCGCCTTGCGTGGGAGCAGACGAAGATTATCCACGGCCAAGAGGAGGCTGACAAAGCCCGCTTGGCCGCTCGCGCACTCTTCAGCAGCGCTGATTCGATGGACCTGGAGAGCCGTAAGGCCATCCCTTCCATCACCTTGAAGGCTGCCGAGCTTGAAGAGGGCATTGGGGTGTTGGATTTGTTCAGCCGCACTGATTTGGCAAAGACCAACAGTGAGGCACGTCGCCTGGTAACCGGTGGGGGGGCTTGGATCGGTGAGACGCGCATCGATGACCCGCGGGCTGTGATCGACCGAGGATACTTGGATGATCAAGGCGAGCTGCTCTTGCGAGCTGGTAAAAAGCGGTACTTCCGCATCATCATTGATTGATTATGGGAGGGGCGTGCCCCTCCTTTTTGAATTTTGGAGGAGTCTCATGAGACGAATACTATTAATTGTCATGTCCCTGCTGTGTGCAGTGACTCTCCTTGTTGCCCAACCAGTGGCCGAAACACCTCCAGCAACAACCAATGTGGCTGTCCTTGCTGGACCGACTGGATTCTCTTCTGCAGGTCTCTCAAATTTCCTTGACGATAAAAGCTTTGAGTTGTCTGTCTACCCCTCACCCAACGAGGTCATCGCCCGCCTAGCCAATGGCGAGTTGGATATAGCAGCCCTCCCATCAAACGTAGCTGCCAACCTCTACAACAAGCAGGTGGGAATTTCTATCGCCGCTGTCATTGGTGATGGTATGCTCAGCGTCCTCTCCTCCGACCTTCAGATTCACCAGCCTTCCCAGTTGATTGGAAAGACTATTCACGTCCCGGGACCCGGCTCTACCCCCGATCAAATGGCCCAACTCTTGCTTAAAGAGGCAGGTTTGGTTGAAGGGGTGGATGTCGTGCTCGACTATTCGGTCGCAGCTCCTGCCCAGCTTGCCCAAATGGTCATTGCCGGTAGAGTGAGCCTAGCCATCCTGCCCGAACCCTTCGTGACGATGATCAAAGCGCAGAATCCGCGCGTTACCGTAGCGGCGGACGTGCAAGCGTTGTATAAAGAGTTGACTGGGGTAGCTAACTACCCGATGAGTGTTCTCGTGGTGCGCGATGGATTTGCAGAAAAAAGCCCTCGTCAACTGGCTGCATTCCTTGACGCATACGAACGTTCGATCTCTTGGGTGTTGGCAAACCCCAAGGAGGCAGGCGTTGCAATCGAGGAGGCAGGCATAATGGCCGCTGCAATGGCCACTGGTGCAATTCCCTCATGTAATCTGGTCTGGCGACCTGCCCAAGAGGCAAAGGATGCCTTGGATGCCTACTACCGCTTCCTGTATGCCTTCAGCCCCGACGCAATCGGTGGAGCTGTCCCAGGCAGCGATCTGTACCGGTAAGGAGCGGCGATGAGACCGGTCAAGCACACATTGGTAGTCCTCCTCAGTGCAGTACTTCTCTTGTTGCTGTGGCAAGTGGGGTCTTGGCTACTCGACAGCCAAATCCTCTTGCCAGGCCTTGGTCCGGTCTTCTCAACCTTGACCTCCATTGTTGCCGAAGGTCCTTTTTTGACTAATGTCGGTGCGACAGTGACCCGAGCCTTTCAATCGTTTCTCATCATTGTAATCAGTGCCTCGATTCTCGGGGTGCTGGGAGGCAACTACCCCCTCTTCAATGCGGCGATGCAACCCTTTGTCACCACGCTGAAGGCAGTGCCGGTGATGAGTGTAATCCTCTTGGCATTTATTTGGTTCACCAGTGGGCAAGTGCCGCTCTTCTCTGCCTTTTTAATGGGCTTTCCCGTCATGTATGTTCAGGTTGAGATGGGGTGGCGTACCCTCGATCCTAAATTAATCGAGATGTGTGAGATCCATGAGATCCGTGGATGGGATCGCCTGATCTCCTTCACCATCCCCTCCTTGGTTCCCTCGCTCGTGACAGGCGCACGTGTATCGCTGTCGATGGTTTGGAAAGTTGTCATTGCTGCAGAGGTCCTTACGGTGCCGCGTTGGGGTGTAGGGTCGAGGATGCAACTCTCCCAAGTGCAGCTGCAAACTGACCGGGTTCTCTCCTGGACATTGGTTGCCATCGCGCTCACCGCAGTTGGGGACTTGCTCTTTGAGGGCTTGGTTCGCCTGGGCCGAGTAGCCAAGGTGGCCATCGACAAGAGGAGAGCAGGATGAAGTTTGATGGTGTAAGCAAAGCCTATGAGTCTACAATCGTCTTCGATCGCTTCTCCCTTGAGATCAAGGAAGGAACAATCCTTTCGGTCGTCGGTCCCTCTGGGCAAGGAAAGACCACCCTCCTACACCTAGCCAGCGGCCTCATCCAACCCGATGCAGGAAGGGTAGTGCGTCACCCTTTAGAAGAAGGGCCGGTCAGCTACCTCTTTCAAGAACCTCGGCTCATCCCTTCGGCAACAGTCTTTCGTAATGTAGAGTTGCCACTGAGGGCCTCAGAGCCCTGCGCTACTGTCCGAGCCCAGATTGCCAACCACTATCTTGAGATGGTAGGCCTGAGTGACTCGAGAGCCCTGTATCCAGACCAGCTCTCTGGTGGCATGCGTCAGCGAGTGGCAATTGCCCGCTCCTTCTCCCATCCAAGCCGCCTCATGCTCCTCGATGAGCCTTTCCAAAGCCTTGATATCAAACTGCGTTACACGCTAATCGAAGCGTTTTTGACCCTCTGGGAAGAGAGTCCCAAGACCACAATCTTTGTCACCCACGACCCCAAGGAGGCAATCCTTCTTGGGGATGCGGTGTGCTGCTTGGGAGACCCCAGCGGTCCATTACTTTACCAAACAATAGATACTCCCCGCAAAGCGAGGAGTATCACTGACGAACAATCATTGGCCTTGGAGGCCACCCTGATTGGGGCGTTGCTTAACGCTTAGAGCTCAAGCTTCCAAAGACCGTGGAGGTTGCAGTACTCATAGACTGCTACCGCTTTCTCATCATCGAGGCAGAAGGAGGCAAAGGGCTTGCCGTCAATGGGCAGATCCTTCTTCATACCACCCTTATCGGTCTGCACGAAGATGAAGGCAATGTGGTGCTCTTCGGTCATCGGATGATCGACCGAACCGATGTTCACCTCAAGGCGGTTGCCATCGACCTTGACTGCAGGCACGTGCTTCTCTTGCGACGCATCCTGGGTGTTGGCCTTCAGCGCTTGCATCTCATCACCACAGCAGACCAACTTTGGTCCTTTGTCGACGACTTTCACTGCTACGTTGCCGCAATGTCTACAGATGAAAAACTCTTTCTCTTTCATGGGGTAATACCTCCTAAAATGGTAACCACTGTATTTGTCAAAGGCGCTCGCCCTTGCGTAGTCGCTCAATATTCTGTGCAAATGGCGGATAGATGATGCCTCGTTCGGTAATGATGCCAGTGATGTTCTGATGTGGTGTCACGTCAAAGGCTGGGTTGTAGACATCAATTTCGGTGGGGGCGACCTGGGTCTCCCCTACGTGAGTCACCTCTTCTCTCTCTCGCTCCTCGATGGGGATGTGTGAGCCATCGGGGATGGCAAAGTCGATGGTAGAGACGGGGACCACGCTGTAAAAAGGAACTCCATATGCCTTGCAGATCACCGAGAGGGCGAAGGTGCCCAGCTTGTTGGCTACATCTCCATTGGCGGCCACGCGGTCGCCACCGAGAATTACCAAGTCAACCTTCCCGTCTCGGATCAACGTCGCGGCGGTGCTGTCAGCGATCAGCTTAGAAGGAATCTTTGCTTCAACAAGTTCCCAGGCAGTCAGTCGAGCTCCCTGCAGGCGAGGGCGCGTCTCATCGGCGTAGACAAAGATCTCCTTGCGGCTGTAATGCGCCTCTTTAATCACTCCTAAAGCTGTTCCCCATCCTGCGGTAGCCAACGCACCGGTGTTGCAGTGGGTGAGGATTGTTGCCTTGTTAGGGACCACAATATTGCCGATTCTACTCATCTCTTTGTTGACCCGAATGTCCTCAGCGCGAATTTCATCGGCTTCAGCCAAAAGGGCTGCAAGAAGAGCATCCTGGCCTTTTTGTTTGCTCTTCGTATAGATGCCTTTCATCCGCTCAATTGCCCAAGCAAGGTTGACAGCAGTGGGGCGTGCATTTCCTAGGATCTCTAGCTCTTTGAGGAACGCATTCTCATCCTGATGCTCTTTTGCCGCAAGGTAGACCCCATATGCAGCGGCTGCACCGATAGCGGGAGCCCCGCGGACCACCATATCTCGAATGGCAAACTCTACATCGGCAGCACTCTTGCAGTGCACATACTCTACTTCAGTGGGTAGGATTCGCTGATCGAGCAAGACCAACTCTTCGTCTTTGAAAACCAGGGCTACAAACGACTCATCCATCGGCTATCTCCTTTTAAGCACGTCACTCCACGTGCGATTTGATTCTTCGATCAAGGTTTCCACGTCGATGTGGGTGAGGGTACGGTCATGCATCAAGATCTCTCCCTTACAGAGCACCGTACTGACGTCGCTCGCTTGAGCGCTATAGACCAGTGAACTGAAGGGATCATTGAGGGGGGTGAGGTGGCTCTTCGCAAGATCGACCATAATTAGGTCGGCTTCCTTGCCAACTTCGATGCTACCGATCTTCTGATCAAGCCCTAAGGCTCGCGCTCCATCGAGGGTAGCCATCTTTACCACCTCCCAGGCACTCAGGTTGCCTTCTAGCCGTCCCAAAAGAGC
Source organism: Sphaerochaeta sp. (assembly GCA_041654935.1). GTDB lineage: Bacteria > Spirochaetota > Spirochaetia > Sphaerochaetales > Sphaerochaetaceae > Sphaerochaeta. The sequence continues at coordinate 23,848 of JBAZCM010000001.1, forward strand.
TGCTAGGTGCATCTCTTCGACCATGTTGAGGTTATTGTTACTAGATGCGCCATCGGTGCCCAGTGCCAGGTGTAGGCCCCGTTTTAGATAGGTGGAAGTGGGGGCTATGCCACAGTTGAGTTTGAGATTGCTACTCGGGTTATGGACAATGGATGCATTCATCTGTGCAAGGTGAGTTATCTCCTCATCATTGAGGAACACCCCATGGGCGAAGAGTGAGCGTACGCCCTCAAGGGCACCAATACTTTCAAGGTAGAAGAGTGGGGTGAGATCATTGGCTGCTATGCAGTCATCCACCTCTTTGCGTGTCTCACTGAGGTGGGTATGTAGCAGCGCGTCGTGTTCACGAGCCCATCGGTTAGCCAATTGGTAGGTCTCTTTTGTACAGGTATAGACAGCATGGGGCGCAGCTGAGAGAGTAATCCTGCCAGAGGGGTCGTCGCGTAAGGCCAACATTGCCCCTTCCCGCTCAGCAATCCGGGCTCTGCTGCTCGCTTCATCCCCGAAGAGGGTGAGGCCGAGGTTTGCCCTGATGCCTCCCTCCAGGACTGCTTGGGCGGTAGCTTCAGAGTGGAAGTACATGTCGCAGAAGGTTGTCACCCCGCTTTGAATTGTTTCGGCGATGGCAAGGCGGCTTGCTGTGAGGATATCTGCTTCGGTCAGCGTGTCCTCAATCGGGAAAATCTCACTCAGCCACGCTTGTAGTGAGGGAAGGTTGTCCTTGTAGTTGCGCATCAAGATCATCGAAAGGTGGGTATGGGCATTGACGAGCGCTGGCATGGTGAGATGGTGCGACCCGTCGATCACCCGCTGGGCTACAAAGGAAGGATCAGCCTTCCCGACAAACTGGATGCGTCCGTCGGCGATACCGATATCTCCACGAAAAGAGAGCTCCGGCTCGGTCATCGGCAGGATAAGAGTGTTTTGGATGAGCAGGTTCATGAACCTATGATATCACGAAGAAATTATATCGTCACGGTATTCCGTTTAATCTTCTTGGTGCTGGTCATATCCATTGCCTCTTCAGCGATCGTCAGACGCCCGATCTTTGCATAGAGAGGCAATTGCTGGTTCACTTCAGCGATGATCTTCTCCAAGTCCTCCTTGATGGAGACCTTGTGCTCAGCGTAGTACTCCTCACTGGGATAGATGACCGCCTCGATTGCCTCACCGGGGATGTCAGCCTTCTCTTGATAGCCACGGATGAGGATCTGTTCAATCTGAGTGTGAAGCTGAAAGAGATCCTCAATCTCCTCAGGATAGACATTCTTGCCTCCTTCGGTGACGATGAGGTTCTTTGCCCGTCCTTTGAGATAGAGATACTGCTCTCGGTCCAAATATCCCAAGTCTCCGGTCTTCAGATACCCCTCCTCATCAAAGAGTTCAGCGGTATTCTTCTTGTCCTTATAGTAGCCAGTGGTAACGTTAGGACCTTTCACCCGGATTTCACCCACCCCATGCTCATCGGGATCGGCGATAATCATATCGACGAGCGGGAAGACCTTGCCCACTGAGTCGATCTTGAACTTGCTCACCGGGTTGAGGGTGAGGATCGGACTGGTCTCTGTCAGTCCATACCCTTGGATAAAGTCAAGGCCAAGCTGCTGGTACTGCTTGAAGACCTTCGGGGAGAGGGGGCCTGCTCCACAAATGAGAATATGGTTGTGGTCCAAGCCGACCTTGCTGAGCAGCATTTTGTTAAAAGCGGGACGGAAGATGTTTGCCTTCAGGTACTTCTTGGTGAAACCGTTTATAGCCATCATCGTTCGGATCAAGGTATTGACGAAAAATCCCTTCTTTTTAACTTGTTTTAGCAGGCCATTGAGTAGTTTATTGTATAAGAGCGGGATGCCCATGAAGATCGTCACTTTACCTCGGCTCAGATCATTGATCATGCGACTGACCACAATGTCTTGGCCAAAGACACACTCCGCTCCGTGTTTGATCGATTCAAGGAGGACTGCAGTACAACAGTAGGAGTGGTGTAGGGGCAAGAGAGCGTACAGCACGTCAGTCTCATCAAGGGAGAGGAACATCCCGTCGCAGGCTTGGTAGACATCACTGGTGATATTGGCATGGGTGAGCATTGCACCCTTCTCTGAACCAGTGGTTCCACTGGTAAAGAGAATTGCCGCCAGGTCGTTCTCTTCGGTGTGAACACGCTCACGCTCTTTTTTAGGCTTCAGTTCCTCGATGGTTGGCTTTCCTGTAATTGATCCGGCAATAGTCGCCATGCCCTTCAAGGCACCCACCCACTCCTTTTCCGTATCCAAGGCTTCGATGACATTCTGGTCACCGAAGAAGAAGGAAGCTTCGACGAAGGCTGAAAGGCTCTGTACACGCTCACTGTGCATCTGGTTATCAAGGGGAACTACAACACCGCCGGCCCAAAGGGTAGCGAGGTATGCGATAGCCCATTGGGGGCTGTTCTTTCCATTGACAACTACCCGGTCACCTTTCTTGATTCCCACCTCCCCCAAAAAGGATCCCACCCGCCTGACCTCATCAAGAAGTTCGGTGAAGGTGAGGGTAACCCGATCAGGGTTAAAGACAGTAAAGGAGTTACGCTCTCCGAATTTTTCTTCGGTCATCAACAAGAGGTCAATGATCGTTGGCCACTGTCCAGAGAAGAGCTTTCCGCGGTATTGATCCAATTCGTCCCAAGAGTGTTTCATATTCCCTGCCTATGATAGATATATACTATCGTATAAGCAGAGTCTTACCTAACTTAGCTTTGATGTCAAGAAACGATTGAAACGTCCTAGTATAAAGATACTATTACTCATCAAAAAGGCGTTTGTCGCCCTCAAGGGAGTCAATTGAGTGGTAGGTGACGTCGCTGAGGCGCCGCAGTGCATTGAGATCTCGACTGCCGGAAAGAAGGGCTATCGTATAGCCCGCCTTCGCCCGTTTGGCAAAGAGCATGTCGGTTATGGTGTCACCGACCATCACTACCTGATGAGGTTGGAGGTTGAATTGTTTACAAAAAGCTCGAAAGGCCTCGGGGTGGGGCTTGCGTCGGTAATGGCTGTCCCGACTGCTGACAAAATCAACATAGGGGCTAAGTCCCATGAGCTTGAGAAAGAGGTCTGTAGAGGAAGCATTGTCGCTGGTGATGACCCCCACGACCCACCCCTTTTCTTTGAGGCGAGCGAAGAGGCGTTGTTGCACAGAAAAATCCATAGTAGAGAGTTTTTCGGTGAGGATGATTTCGCTATCGGCAACGCTTTGGTGGTAGGCACGTATTGCCTTGACTGCATTGACCCGCCAACGTAGGCAATAGAGGAAAAACCGGCGGAAGATCTGGACCCGACGATGAGTGAAGACCAATCCCCCTGGCAGGCATTGTCCCTCATCATCGATACCCATGAGGCGCAGCATCGCCCGTTTGGCTTCCTTCTTGTCTGCCTTGCCCATTTTAGTGAAGGCATGCTCAATGGATTCGCGCAGCACATCCTCCCACACTTGGGCGTAATCGAAGAGAGTTCCATCTTTGTCGAAGAGTATTGCCTTGAGTTTGCCTGAGGTTTGTGCCATGTTGGAGTCATCATACGTAAAGTGCTCTGCTGTGGCTAGAGGAGGGGTGATGAACAGTATCATTGAACGCACCAAGGAGTTCTCTGCACAGCTTGAGAGCCTCAAATTTTCCATAGACTGTTATATCTACAATCCTCTTGAGTATGCCTGGGCGATGCATGAGCGCTATTTGCGTGAGTATGTACGCACTCCCAGCAAAATTCTTCTTTTGGGAATGAACCCAGGACCCTTTGGCATGGCACAGACCGGTGTTCCATTCGGAGAGGTGGATGCGGTGCGTGATTTCTTACACTTGGACGAACCTATTGGCAAACCGATCATCGAGCACCCCAAGCGCCCGATTACCGGGATGGCAACCCGACGCAGTGAAGTGAGCGGACGACGTCTGTGGGCCCTTTTGGCCGATCGGTATAAAACGAGTAAAGCAATGGTCCACCAACTAAGTGTGGTCAACTATTGCCCCTTGGTCTTTGTTGATCGAGGGGCGACAGGACGTAATGTCACTCCCGACAAGTTGATTAAGGTTGAACGACTTGCTCTTGAGGCGGTCTGTGACCGCTATCTGATTGATATGATTGAGTACTTAAAGCCAACCTATGCTGTCGGGGTGGGCAAGTATGCTTATGAGAAGCTCGTCGGAGTAATCAAAGCAGAAGAAACTCCACACGTTTCACAAATCCTTCATCCCAGCCCTGCCAGCCCGAAGGCAAACCGAGGATGGGCAGAACAAGCAGAGGCCCAGCTGAAGGAGAGCGGGGTCTGGTGATCTTTGTTTCACACAACCATCTGGACAACAAAAGAGAGCTTTGGTAGGCTGAGAGCGATGATTATGACTGTCCAAACCCATGCAAAAGTCAATCTCCATCTCGCCGTCGGCTCTCCTCAGCCCGATGGATTTCATCCTATTCAATCACTTTTTGCGCGATTGGCTTTAGCTGATGAGTTGGAAGTACAAGCGCAGAGAGGCCCTTTCTCCATTACCGTTGACGGGTTGGGTGAGTATTGCAAAGCCGGTGAAGATACGATTAGCCGTACTGCCTTGCTCTGGTATGAGGCGACCGGCAGTGAGACAGAGCTAAAGGTGCGGGTGAGAAAGCAAATCCCCGTACAATCTGGACTTGGTGGAGGCTCCAGTGATGCGGCGGCAATGCTGCATCTGCTCAATGGTATTGCCCCCCTTGATGAAGCCTCCCTTGCTCGAATTGCCCAAACGGTAGGCAGTGATGTACCGTTTTTCTTTAGCCAAGCGAACGCAGCAATCGTCGAAGGGCGAGGGGAGCTGATCAAACCAATCGAAGCTCGATCTTTGCCCATCTTGTTGGTTATGCCTCGTTCTTTGAACGTCTCAACAAAAGCTGCATATGCCCATTTAGATGAAGTTCGAGCAAAACCTAGACCATTTTTGCCAGATACTGATAAAATTGTTGCAGTTTATAACAAAAGTTGTGCAACATGGTGCAACATGCTGTATAATGATTTCTACGTGACCGTCGCTGGACTGCACTTCTATGATGAGCTTCAGCGACTCAGCGAGCAGCTGGAGGGGTATGCGACGATCACAGGAAGCGGGTCATGTTGGTTCTTCGTAAGTGAAGACGAGACCTGCATTGAAAAGATGAGAGAGCGGGCGGTCGAATGCTTTGGCGCAGATGCGCACTATTGGCAAACGACTTTGCTAGGTTCATCATCGGCTTAGTTGGAGGAGAGAGTGGACATCTCAGAAGTGCGGGTACGAAAAGTCAGTCAAGCGGGAAAATTGAAGGCTTATGTCACCGTGACGTTTGATAACCAGTTCGTGGTACACAATATCAAAGTCATAGAAGGACGCGATGGCGATTTTATTGCTATGCCAAGTCGCCAACTAGCCAATGGAGAGTTCAAGGATGTAGCACATCCGATCAGTAGTGAGTTCCGCGATCATCTGCAAAAGGTGGTCATGGAGGCGTACGCAGCACAGTCTGCCTCTGAAACCGTGGAGGAAGAGGACTGAACAAAGCGCTGGACAAACCTTTGAATTTCCTATAGCCTCATACCCGTTGTTGGGAAGTCGCCAAGTGGTTAAGGCTCTGGTTTTTGGTGCCGGCACCGGGGGTTCGAATCCCTCCTTCCCAGAAGAGCAGTCCGCCTTTGTGCTGGATTGCTCATTTTTATTGTGGGGTACTTGTCCTTTGTTTGCCAAACGCTCTATACTCACTCCCTAGTGGTATTTGCATACCCCAATGTTATGGTAATTGGGCACATCGTGCACCAATGAGAGTACAAGGAGTTCACAATGAGTGACAATCGTAGTCTAAAAGCAGTGGAGCGAAAGGAAGATTTCGGCAGTGCCGGATCTCGTAGGCTCCTGCGCAGTGGCCGAATCCCGGCAGTCATCTATGGAAAGCAAGAGCATCTGCACATCAGCCTTGATGCCCATGAGTTCACCAACAAGATGCGCCACTTCTCCGAGACGGCCCTGTTGAAGGTTCAAGTTGGAAGAAAGAAACATGAGTGTTTGATGAAAGCCTACCAGGAGGACTTGGTTCGCGGAATAATCAAGCACGTTGACTTTTATGAGATTACCCAGGGTCAGGTACTGCGCGCCATGGTCTCCATCAGCCTGCAGGGAAGCCCTGTTGGAACCCGCGAGGGTGGTGTGCTTGAGCAGTTGCTCTATGAGGTTGAGATCGAGTGTCTGCCCAAGGACCTGCCTGAGGTTCTGACCGCTGATGTCTCCGAACTCCAGATCAACGAGAACCTCGCACTCTCCGATATCGAACTTCCTGAAGGCGTCAAGATTCTCAGTGATCTTGAAGCAGTCGTCGCTTCTGTGCGGACTGTCCGCGAAGAGGTCGAGGAGACCGAGGAAGACGAGCTCGAGGTTGAGGTCGCTGAGGCCACCGAGGAAGAAGAGGAGTAAGTCGTGTTGCTTATCCTTGGGCTGGGGAACCCCGGTTCCGAGTATGAGCGAACTCGACACAATGTGGGCTTCCTAGCGGTTGCCTCGTGCGCAGCGTTTTTTCAACTACGGTTGAGAAAACGCTGTTTTCGTCTCTACCGGAGTGCAAAGGTCGGCGACCGCGCCCGTTTGGTCCAGCCATTGACCTATATGAATAGAAGCGGGCAAGTACTCAGATACTTTGGCAACACCCCGTTGGTTGTTGTCTGTGATCAGATGGACCTACCCGCTGGACGCATTCGACTTCGACGTGGAGGCTCTACTGCCGGTCACCGCGGTCTCGCTTCACTGATTGAGTACAAAGGTGATGGAGATTTTATTCGTCTCTACATCGGCATTGGTCGGCCAAAGCGGGGAGAGACGGTCATAGACCATGTCTTGGGAGAGATTGACAGCCCTCTGATTGAGGAAGGAATTTCACGTGCGGTACGGGCTCTTCGTGCCTTCATCGATGGACAGACGTTTGAGGAGGTGGCCAATGCATTCAATGGAGACCAAGATCCAGAGACACATTGATGTGCTCTTTGATGAACTGAACAACCTCCCGCAGGGGCCTTTTGGCATCGCATTTTCTGGTGGCAGTGACTCCTTGGCCCTTCTTTATGCCCTCTCTAAACGCTTTGACAGCACGTTGTTATACCCTTTTTATGTGAATCATCGACTTCGCAGTGAAACCGAACTCGCAGTTGAAATCATGCAAAACGAGCAACAATGCAAAGCTCTTGGGTTGGAATTAACTGTGATCGACCTCGGAGATGGCACTGTACAAGAGGCTGCTGGCAAACGAGGCAGAGGTATCGAGGAGGCTGCACGCCAATTGCGCTATGAAGCTCTTGAGACAGAGTGCAGGGCACACAACATCGGCTACCTCTTTACAGCCCACAATAGTGACGACCAATTGGAGACACTGCTAATGCGCTTAGGCCAGGGAGCGAGTATTCGCTCTCTTGGGGGCATTCGTAGCGTAGGAGCCTTCCGGTCGATTACTTTGCTCAGGCCATTCTTGAATCTCTCCCACCAGGAGCTCCAAGAGTACGTTGAGGACCATGGCCTACAGTGGTCAGAAGACTCAACCAATGTTCAGAGCATTTACCTGCGTAATATGGTCCGTAAGAGTGTAAAAAAACCATTTTTAGAGATTTTTCCTCAGGGGCGCAACGGTGCTTCCTTAATCGCAAGGCGATTACAAGGGGTAGGAGAGCTCCTGGAGCAGATGGTGGACAGCTTGATGGAAGAGGTAACTTTTGATGAAAAAGGATCAATCTCTTTCTCAAAACACTGGTTTTGTACCGTACACCCTTTGCTTAGCGAGCAACTTATGTTTCGATTGGTGGGTCTACTCAGTGGAGAAAAGGGGCGGATCGCCCTCTCTATGATCGATGAGTTGATGACTGCTCTACGAACAGAAGAGGCGAGTCATAGTGCGGTTGTTGGAGCAGTTGGAGTGTATTGCCAAAGCGACCGATGTACGCTGGTGGCGACCAAACCCGTGTGGTCTTTTTCAATGGAGCTTGCCGACCCCTTTACACCACAGACCATTGATCTGGGAGAAGGGTACTGCATTCAGATTGACTCCTATCAAGCAGAAGAGCGATGGGACGAGGTGCTTGCCATCGATGCTCACAGTCTTGATCGTCCGGTGCTACGTACTTGGCTATCCGGAGATGAGATTCTCTTGGAATCAGGAAAAATGAAAGTTTCAAAGCTCCTTTCCCAGATGAAAATCTCACCCTACAGAAGGGCTCAAGTGCCGGTTTTAGTCGATCGTAGCGGCGTCGTTGCGCTCTTTGGGGCCGCATGGGGAGGACGGGACCGAATAGCGTTGCGTTTCAAGGCTCCCCTTGCCCACAGGTTTACAAATATATATAGTAGTAACAGAAGGATGAGCTACAGTGAAATTTAATAATGAGAGCCATGATAACGGCAACGATAAGAAGTCCCCGAAGGAGGATCCGAGACACTTTTGGCAGGGTCCACCCAAAGATGGGGGAAAACCGTCATTCAGGCCCCCGAAGAACCGAATGGCGCTTGTTGTCTTCATCACCTTGGCGATTCTCTTCGGTTATATGTTCCTTGACTCTGCCGGTGGCAGGGATCAAGCGGTCCCCTATACGACATTCATCAGCTACGTTGACGCAAACCAAGTCGCTCAAGTAGAAATTAAGGAACAGTCCCAGGTTCGCTTTGTCCTAAGAAATGGTATAGCTGCCCAGACTCGTATTCCATACTTTGATGAATCGCTACTTCCCACTTTGAAGGAGAAGGGCGTCTCAGTCACCGGTACCGTCGCTGAGATCTCCATCCTCCAAGTGGTGCTGCAGCTGCTTCCTTGGATTATCTTCATCGGCTTTACCATCATGCTCTATCGCCAGTCCAGTGGTCTCAATGGACGGATGATGTCCACCTTGGGCAAGAGCCGTGCCAAAGAGTATATGGAAACTGACACAAAGATTACCTTTGCCGATGTTGCTGGACAGGTTGAGGCAAAGTACGAGCTTGAAGAGGTAGTCGAGTTCCTCAAACGACCCGACCACTTCACTAAGGTAGGGGCAAAGATCCCCCGTGGCGTAATGCTTGTTGGCCCTCCGGGTACCGGTAAGACGCTGTTGGCCAAAGCTGTCGCCGGTGAAAGCGGTGTCTCTTTCTTCCACACCAGTGGATCGGACTTTGTTGAGATGTTCGTGGGTATGGGAGCTGCTCGAGTGCGTGACCTCTTTGAGCAAGCCCGTAAAAATGCCCCCTGTATCCTCTTTATCGATGAGTTGGACGCCGTTGGCAGAACTCGTGGAGGAGGCCTGGGAGGTGGAAATGATGAACGCGAGCAGACCCTCAACCAGATTCTCGTTGAAATGGATGGATTTTCCACAACCAGTGGGGTAATCGTTATGGCGGCAACAAACCGCCCCGATATCCTCGATCCTGCTCTTCTCAGACCCGGTCGCTTTGACCGACAGGTGGTAGTAGACCTTCCCGACATTGCCGAGCGCGAAGCTATCTTGAAGATCCATACTCGAAAGATCAAGTTGGAAAAAGATATGGATCTCAGGCGTATTGCCAGAGGTTCGGCTGGAACCAGTGGCGCCGATCTGGCTAACCTGGTCAACGAAGCGGCGCTCTTTGCTGCCCGGAAGAACAAAACGACCGTTGGCATGACTGAGATGGAGGAGGCCCGCGACAAGATTCTGCTCGGTGTTGCCCGAAAGAGTCGGGTGATGACCGAAGATGAGAAGCGAGCTACTGCCTACCATGAAGCAGGCCACGCGCTCTTGCACTACCACCTGAAGAATCTCGATCCCTTGCATAAGGTGACGATCATTCCTCACGGGCGAGCGCTGGGGCTTACCGTTAGCTTGCCGGAGCGGGATGCCTACACCAAGACACGATCGATGCTCCATGATTGGATTAAAGTCACCATGGGAGGCTTTGTTGCCGAGGAGTTGGTCTACGGTGAGACGACCACTGGCACTAGTAACGATATCAAGCAGGCGACCAACCTCGCCCGTCGAATGGTCACTGAATGGGGGATGAGCGACTTAGGGTTCATCAACCTCGGTGATGAGGATGAGCCGCTCTTCTTGGGCCGGGAGATTACCCAGCACAAACACTATAGTGAAGAGACAGCCAGGCGCATCGACGCAGAGATTCACAAGATTCTTGATTCAGCGATGGCTGAAACACGCAAGATCCTCTCGGAAAACCGGCATCAGCTGGATTTGCTCACCGATGAGTTGATTGAGCGTGAAACCCTCGATGACAATGAGGTCCGTATCCTTCTGGGCCTTGAAGTGATCGAAGAACAAGACGAGACGACTGAAGAGCAACCAACCACTTAGGGAGTACTATGAGTGCTGATTCTACTTTGACACGCAATTTTTGTATCATTGCGCACATTGACCATGGCAAGTCAACGCTTGCCGATCGCTTTATCGAAAAAGCGCAGCTAGGCTCAAAACGTGCTGGCGACCAAGCTCAGATCCTCGATGGGATGGATATTGAGCGTGAGCGCGGCATAACCATCAAAAGCCAAGCGATCACCATCCCCTATACCGCCAGTGATGGGAAGACCTATGAGCTTAACCTCGTCGATACCCCGGGCCACGTGGACTTCTCCTATGAGGTCAGCCGTGCTATCAGTAGCTGTGAAGGAGCGCTCCTGCTCATCGACGCAGCACAAGGGGTCGAGGCACAGACACTGGCAAACCTTTATATGGCCATGGAGCACGACCTGACCATCATTCCGGTGATCAACAAGGTCGACCTTCCATCTGCCGACATAGAGATGTGCCTGCAGCAGATTGACCACGATTTGGGTCTGGACAGTGATTTGACTGTTCAAGTCAGTGCGAAGACTGGCCTTGGGGTTGATGAACTCTTTGAAGCCATCGTTGAGCAGATACCCTCGCCGACTGGTGAGAATGATGCGCCACTACAAGCGCTGATCTTTGACTCACACTATGACGCTTACCGTGGGGTGATTGTCCACTGCCGGATCTTCAGTGGCAAAATGCAAGCTGGCACGGAGGTGCGCTTTATGCACACTGACCGCACCTACCGAGTTGAGGAAGTGGGTATCTTCCAACTGGATTTGATCAAACGGGATGCATTGACCGCCGGTGATGTCGGCTATGTGATCACGGGGGTGAAGACCATCAGCGACGTACGAGTCGGTGATACAATCACAACAACCACCAAAGGGGCAAATGCTCCGCTCCCAGGCTTTAAAGATGTCAAACCGGTAGTCTTTAGCTCGATTTATCCAATCGATACCAATGACTATGAAGAGTTGATCGCGGCTATGGAGCGACTGAAGCTCAACGATGCCTCATTGGTCTACGAGAAGGATAGCTCGGCTGCCTTGGGCTTTGGCTTCCGTTGTGGTTTCTTGGGAATGCTCCATTTAGAAGTAGTACAGGAGCGAATAGAACGAGAGTTCGGCCTCTCTATCATCTTCACCAGCCCATCAGTAAAGTACCGGGTGCACCTGAAGAATGGAACGACCATTGAGATAGATAACCCGCTTGATTACCCCGATCCCATGCAGGTCGAATGGGCAGAGGAGCCGTACATCCAGGCAAATGTCATCACTCCCACCGCTTATGTCGGCCCCATTATCAGTCTCTGTATTGAAAAACGCGGGGTACAGACGACAATGAACTACCTCGATGAAAAGCGCGTTGAGCTTGTCTACGATATGCCGCTCTCTGAGGTACTCTTTGAGTTCTACGATCGACTGAAATCGATCAGTCGCGGCTATGCGTCCTTTGATTATCAGGTCAGTGGTTACAAGCGAACTGACTTGGTGCGCATGGATATCCTGGTCAATGGAGAGCCGGTGGATGCATTGAGCCAACTCGTCTTCAAAGGCAATAGCCAGAGTCGAGGCCGTCAGGTTTGTGAACGACTGAGAACTGAAATTCCTCGACAACAGTACAAGATTGCCATCCAAGCTGCCATCGGTGGAACGATAATCAGCCGAGAGACGATCAGCGCTTTCCGCAAGGATGTGACCGCCAAGTGTTATGGAGGGGATATCAGCCGCAAACGTAAGTTGCTTGAGAAACAGAAGGAAGGAAAGAAACGAATGAAGATGGTCGGTAACGTCGAAATTCCACAGAGCGCCTTCCTCGCAGTACTCAAAAGTGATGAGGCCAACAAATAAGCTCTTTCTTGCTTGGCCTCGGATCAGGGTGTATACTCGACTACCGAGGGGACAGGTGCAATGATTGACACAAAACACGTCGGAAAAACAGCTCAAGGGGATGATATCCTCTTGGTGACACTTGCCAACAATGGCATGGTTGCACGGATTCTCAGCCTCGGGGCTATTCTACAAAGTGTGGAGGTCCCAGACCGAGAAGGCCAGAGACGGGATGTGGTTCTCGGATTTGAGAACCCCCTGGATTACGTAGGATCCACTACGTACTTTGGCCAGGTCGTCGGCCGGTACGCCAACAGGATCCGCGGAGCACACTTCACCTTGGAAGGGGTTGGCCATAACCTAGAGGCCAATGAAGGGGCGAATACTCTCCATAGTGGCTCTTCTAACTGGGGCTGGCACAACTGGTGTGCCGAGACCTTCATGCTTGGCGATGATCCTGGGGTGGTTCTCAGTTATTACAGCCCTGCTGAGCAAGGTGGTTTTCCCAGTGCTGTTAACTGTACGGTCACCTATCTTTTGAAGGCAGACGGATCGCTGGTCATCGACTACGAAGCGACCGCTGATGGTCCAACACCAATCAATTTGACCAATCATAGTTATTTCAATCTCGCTGGAGCTGCAAGTGGTACAATACTCGAGCATGAGCTACAGCTGCATTGTGACCGATACCTGCCAGTCGATAATGAGCTGCTGCCCACAGGAGAATTGATAGCAGTGCAGAATACTCCTTTTGATTTTACTACTTCCAAACTCATTGGAAGAGACATCGAAGCAGCAGGTGGGTATGATCACTGCTTTGTATTTTCCGATGAGAGTGAAGAGTTGAAACATGTTGCAACGGTAAGAGAGCAGAAGAGTGGACGAACATTGGACGTTCATACCACGTTGCCAGCTGTGCAGTTTTATAGCGGAAACTTCTTAGATGGATCGGTCAACGGAAAGGGTGGGGCGGCTTATCCACAGCATGGAGGATTTTGCCTTGAGACCCAGTTCTACCCTGACAGTCCCAACCAACAACACTTTCCATCAACGATTTTCTCAAAGGAACGGCCATACAAGCATACCACGGTCTTCAAATTTTCGGCGAAAGGATAATATATGAAGGAAGTGAAGATAATCGGAATCACCGGAGGATCCGGATCTGGGAAATCGACGATTGTACGGAAAATCAGTGAGGTCTGTTCAGACTTTGTCTTCATCCCTCAGGATAATTACTATAGAAGCGCTTCATACATCAGTAATGAGAATATCACCGCTTTCAATTTCGACCATCCCGACGCCTTTGACATGGAGCTATTGGAAGAACATTTGATTTCCCTGAAGGCGTATGAACCGATTGAAATGCCCTTGTATGACTTTGTGCAACACCGTCGGCGTGATGAACGAGTGACAGTGCAGCCTCGGCCGTTGGTAATCATTGAAGGTTTGATGGTTCTCTACAGCCAGAGCATCCGTGATCTTCTTGATTTGAAGCTGTATGTGGACACTCCAGATGATATTCGCTTCATCCGTCGCCTCAAGCGTGATATCGCCGAGCGTGGCCGGACTGTTGAGAGTGTATGTAATCAATATTTGGAGGTAGTTCGTCCAGGGCACTTTAACTTTATAGAACCCACGAAGGTGCATGCCGACCTCATTATTCCTGAAGGAGGGTACAATGAGAATGCGTTGAGCGTCCTTATCCCCTTCGTCAAGGAGCTCTCAGGGTGATTGTTTCTTACGAAATGTAGTATATCCGTCTTTGATAGCTTGCCAAGACCACTTTGATGGCACCGGATCAGACCCACCCATGTACCACCGGCTACAGCGCCCGATTCGAGCCATCCCCATGATGAATCCCTTGATGATTCCATGAGTCTGCACAGCATCCACCATATAAGAGGAACAGGATGGATGATAATGGCACGAAGAGCCGAAAAATGGCGCAAGTAGTCCTTTATAAAGGTAGACGGGAATCAAGAAGAACTGGCGAAGGTACCAACGTGCCGATTTCATGTGCACAGTGTAGCTAGGGCAGAGTGCAAAGGCAACTGCAGGTCAGTTTTTTATTCTGGGGGTTTGACTCAGAAAGACAGACTGTATATAGTATAGGTTATATTTATTGTGATGTTTTTAATGGAGGAATACCAATATGGCAGGTAACGTATCAAAGAACGCCCGACGCGAGGGCACCAAGGAAATGACCAGCCGTTGGGGCGGAACCATCAAAATGCGCTCGGTCTTCGAGAATGGCAAGCTCCGCCACATGGCTTATTGCGAAAAGTCGGGCAATACTGCTCGGAAGCCTAAAGATTTGATGTAAGGACTTCGCATAAAAAACTGTTAAGATGCCTGTGAATTTATCATTTGCGGGCTTCTTTTTTCTTTTCACGGCACAAACGATGGATTTTAACGAATATTTACAGTATCCGATTTGAACAGTCTATGGTATAGTGTTTGTGAGTACGTAAACAACGACACATGAGAACGTCATTAGGAGGAAACACGTGAAACGTCTTTCAAGAACTATTATGACAGCAATGCTGGTAACGCTAGTGGCTATTTCCCTCGTGGGCTGTAAGACCGCGAAGATTGAAGAAGCTATTATTCCCCCAGACTTGACTGTTGTAGACCTTCCCCCCGTAGAAGAAAAAGTAACTCCAGTGGTTGAGCTACCGCCAGTTGTACCTGAAGTGGTGGTAGAGCCGGTTGTAGAGCCGGTTGTTGCTCCTCCCATCGTCGTCCCAGAGCCTGTGGTCTTTGAGTACGATGGTGAGGACATGCCCTATGGAGGCAAGCAGGTATTCAAGAACACCGATGGTCAGAAGACCTTTGACTTGTTCATCGTGCATACCAATGACCTGGAGGGCGATATCTACGGAGAGGCCGGTGGTCTTGGCCTAGCGAAGTTCTCCACCGTGCTGAAGGCCGGTCAGGCAATTACCGACAACTGGCTACTCCTCAACAGTGGTAATGTCGGGGAAATCCCTGCCGACTTGGCAATGGTCGCAGCAGCAACGATCGACGGACTTGGTTATGATGCATATACCCCGCAGGCAATCCAGCTTGCGACCGGTATTACTGGCACCAAAGCCGCTGCACTGAGCGTCAACGCCCTTGATGATGAAGGCTACTTCGTCACACAGCCATACGCAGTCTACGACTACAATGGCTTCAAAGTTGGTGTTGCCGGTCTGACTGCCCCCAAGTCGATCCAAGGTGTGAGCTTTGACAGTGATTTGATCTTTGACAATGCCCAGTACGCAGTTGATTTGGCCCGTGAGTATGTTGATTACCTGGTAATCCTCACTGACCTTGGCAGCCGCGGTGCTATCACCAGCGAGATGATTGCTGCAAACGTCGATGGCATTGACTTGATCGTCGATGGCAACGGCTCTGCAATGGCTAAAGAAGTCAACGGTGCTTTGATTGTTCGTGCTGATGAGAAACTGAAGAGCGTTGGTGCAGTCCAACTGAGCGTAGTCAACGGCAGACTTGCCGGTGAGTGGGCGTTCAGACTTCCTGCCGCAGACGTGCTTGAGCCGACTCGAAGCGCAATTGCCGCTGAGTATGAACCCTATGCCAACGCAATGGGTTATACGCTGATGGTTACCATCCCTGAGGATCCCGCAATCACTGATCTGATTGGCACCCTCCCTGTGATGGTTGCCGAGGCACCGCCTGTAGTGGTCGCTCCTCCGGTGGTTGAGAAACCAGTCGAAGTAGTGCCTCCTCCGGTAATAGTTCCTGTAGCTCCTCCGGTGGTAACTCCGGTTGTAGCTCCTGCTCGTGTGCCGGTTGAGTATCCACTTGGCGTAACTGAGATCATTAAAAGTGACGCAGACTTTGATGAGTTTGACCTCTTTATCGTCCACACCAACGACGTGCACGCACGCATCGTCCCTGCTGATGGCGGTATGGGTTACTCCAAAGTTGCTACCATGCTGAAGGCTGCACGCGCAATTACCGACAACATCCTGGTCTTGGATGCTGGGGACGTAACCCATGGCACCAACTTGGCCAATATGTTTGAAGGTGAAACCGTTGGTGTTCTGCTCGACATGCTTGGCTACGATGCCATTGCTCCGGGCAACCACGACTTCAACTATGGTGCTGATCGCCTGCTTGAGGCTGCAGCGTTTGCCGAAATGTACAGCGACATGAAGGTTCTTACCGCCAACGTCCTGGACAGAGAGGGCTACCTGCTTTTCCAGCCTTACCAAGTGTATGATTTCAATGGCTTCAAGGTTGCTGTCGTTGGTCTGACGACTCCCGATACCACCACCAAAACCCATCCGAAGAACGTCGAAGGCGTCTACTTTGCCAACGAAGAAATCTTCGAGATTGGTCAGGAAGCAATTGATATTGCCCGAGAATATGTCGATTACATCATCGTCCTTGGCCACATTGGTCTTGATCCGGACGGAGAGAGTGGACTTACCAGCGATCAGATTGCAAGCCGCATCAAGGGCATCGATCTCTTCATCGACGGTCATAGCCACACAACACTCAAGGAAGGATTGAAAGTCGGTGACACCTTGATCGTCTCCACCGGTGAGTATCTGAAGAACCTCGGACTCGTCCAGGTACACGTCAAGGGTGGCAAGGTTACGGCAACGTATCCCATGCTGATTCCTGCAGCTGATGTCCTGAACGCCGCAGATTCTGCTCTCGCCAAAGAGTGGGGTATCATCGATGTTCCCAACGATCCTGAAGTCGATGAGTATGTAGGCTTTATGTCAGCCCAGCTTGCTGAAAAGCTTGGCCAGGTCATCGCCTACGTGCCTGAGATGCTCGACGGTGAGCGTGCAAACGTCCGCACCAAGCCGACCAACCTCTCCAGGCTGATTACTCGTGCAATGACTGAGGAAAGTGGTGCTGACTTCACAATCACCAATGGTGGTGGTATCCGTGCCTCGATGAATGCCGGTCAGGTGACGATTGGTGACGTGATCAACGTCCTGCCGTTCACCAATATCATTACCGTTGCCGAGATCACCGGTGCTGATGTGTATGCTGCTCTTGAGCATGGATATCGCATGTTGCCTGGTGAAAACGGTGGATTCTCCCAGACTGACCTGCAGGTGGTGTATAACCGCTACGCAGCACCTGGTAGCAGAATTGTCCGTGTCTTGCTCAATGGTAAGGCAATTGATAAGAACGCCACCTATAAGGTCGCCACAAACGACTTCATGGCAGCTGGCGGAGATGGGTACACCATGTTCGGTCGAGTCCTCACCGAGGGTTCGCTGCTCAGCGATGTATTTATCGAGTTCTTGCAGAAGCACTATCCTGCTAAGTAAGAGCTGAGTACTCAAACTTTACGGCCACCTTCGGGTGGCCGTTTATACACTCGGAGCAATATGGGTAAACACAAACATACAACTTTGGCCTTCCAAATCGGATGATTTGTGGTTAAGGTAACTACCCAATCTGAAGTGTTTATTGTTCGGAAGACGAAGTTGGCGGACGGCAGAGAAAAATCCTGAGACTGCTTGACATAAGCGGTTCTATCGGGTACTGTTCCAATCGTTCAGAAGATTATTCGAGCATAGCTCAGTCGGTAGAGCGGGTGGCTGTTAACCACCATGTCGGGGGTTCAAGTCCCTCTGCTCGAGCAAAGAAAAGAGACAGCCTTTAAGGGTTGTCTCTTTTTCTTTCGGGTTTTGCCCCTCTACTTTTTTGGAATCAGATTTGTTCCCTGAGCCTCATATACGCGCCAAGTTGTTTCAATGATGGAGTCGACGCTGGAGAATTCAGCATTCCATCCAAGGACCTTGTTGGCAAGCTTACTGGAAGCTACAAGCGATGCTGGATCGCCTGCTCGCCTTCCCACATACTCAACGTTAATCTCTTTGCCGGTGATCGCTCTTGCGGCCTCAATGATCTGTCCAACAGAGAGACCTTTTTCACTTCCCAGGTTGACTACCAAGTTCCCTTTTTCCTGTGCAAGATAATCTGCGGCTTGTGCATGTCCTCGAGCAAGGTCAGTGACATGTACGTAATCGCGTACACCTGTACCATCGTGAGTCTCATAATCGGTGCCAAAGACCAAGAGATTAGGTCGAATACCAGCAGCAACCTCCATCACCACAGGTATGAGGTTCGCTGGGTTGTTCTCTAGGCCCAACATGCGCATATTGCTGTCGTAGCCAGCGGCATTGAAGTAGCGCAGTGATACATATTGAAAACCTTTCAGCTTGCTGTACCATCGCAGATTCTCTTCAATGGCAAGCTTCGTATAGCCATAATAGTTAGTCGGATCGGTAGGGTGGTTCTCGTCCACGGGCAGGTACTGTGGCTCTCCATACACTGCGGCAGAAGAGGAGAGGATGAAGTTCCTCACCCCACTCTCAATGCAGGCGGTGATGAGGTTCAGAGATCCGGTGATGTTGTTCTGCGAGTATTTGATAGGTGAGACCATGGATTCACCGGCTGCTTTGAAAGCAGCAAGGTGTACAACGACATCCCATCCATCCTGCAAAGCTTTCAGGATCTCTTCCTTGTTCTGTATGTCCCCTTCATAGAGAGTTGCTTGGTCATGGACATTGCTTCTCAATCCACTGGAAAAGTTATCAAATATACCAACCTGATCGCCACGATCAAGAAATTCCAATGCAACGTGGGTGCCGATATACCCAGCACCACCGACGAGCAGTACCTTCATGTCCTTATCTCCTATTTGAACGAACGGATAACCGCAGAGAGTTCTTCTAGCTTTTGAGCAAGTTCAATATCATCCTTGGCCTCTACAACGAGTCTCAGATATGGTTCGGTATTGGATTTTCGGACATTGAACCACCAAGTGGGGAATTCGATACGGTAGCCATCGAAATCCATCACTTCTGTTGGACTCTGTTCTTTGGCGTATCTGCGATAAAGCTCCTGCATCGCCTCATCCTTCTCTTCCAGTTTGAAGTTGACCTCTCCACTGTTAGACCAGGTAACCACACTGTCAATGAATTGACCAATGGTGATTCCCTTTTTCTTAAGATCGGCCACCACATGTAGGACGATGAGTGCAGCCCAAAAACCGCTGTCAGTGTTGAAGAAGTCACGGAAGTAATAGTGTCCTGCCAGCTCTCCCCCAAAGATTGCCCCAAGCTCTCGAATTTTGTTCTTTGCAAAGGCGTGACCTACTTTCCAGACATGGACTTCAGCCCCTTGTTCTGCAAGGTATTCAGTAGTGGATCGGCTGGTACGGATATCAACAAGCACTTTTCCCTTTTCACGGGCAAGGTAGTAGTAGCCAAGGGCCGCAGTAACGTAGTCGGGTTGTAGGAATCTACCCCGCTCGTCCAGAAACATCACGCGGTCAGCATCTCCGTCGAAGATGACGCCGATGTCACTGTTGTTCTTCAGAACTGCTGCTTTCAAATCCAGGGTATTCTCAATTTCCAGAGGGTTGGGCTCATGAGCTGGGAAGGTCCCATCAAAGTGGTCATAGAGGTAATGGTGATTCTCACCAAGAAGATCCTTGGCCAAAAGATTTGCCATACCATGGGATAAGTCGATGGAGAGATTTAGGCCTGATAGATCAACGTCAAAGGCTTTGAGGAAGGCGAGGTAGGGACTTCTGCCATCCTTCTGGATGATCGATCCGCGCTTCGATGAGATGACGATTTCATCTTCATTGACCATTCGTTCGAGGTCCTTGAGGCCACTGTCCGACCCAACGGGAACAGCCTTTGCCCGGCTGACTTTCAGGCCGTTGTAGATAGCAGGGTTATGGCTTGCAGTAATTTGTACTGATGCCGGCACATCAAAGTGGTTGGTACAAAAATAGATCATCGGGGTAGTAGCAAGCCCAACATCCCACACATCGGCTCCACTGTCATTGACACCACGAGCCAAAGCCTCAAAGATTTCGTCACTGGTGGTACGCACATCGCGTCCTACCAATACCGTATCAGCATCCAGGAGTTTTGGTAGAAAATACCCAATTCGATAGACTGTATCCCTGTTGAAATCTTTGTTGTAGATTCCCCTGATATCATATGCCTTGAATGCACTCATCGCTTACCTCGCATCTATTGTGTTGAGTACCGAAAGGAACTCTTTTCTGTTCATAAGTTCAAAAAAATGTATGGTGCCGTCGGTGAGAACAACCATTTCAACCATTTGTCTGAAGATTTTATCGAGAAAATTTGTTTCACGAATCCGCTCTCCACTCCATTTGCCTTCAATGACTTTCGTGGCAACGCTTTTGGCAATAGGGCGAGTGAGCACCACATCACTGGAGGTGAATGAGCGTGCATATTTAATAAATTTTTGCTTGGGGCGTTTGGGTTTTAGTGAAATGCCAAGTATGGATGGGGTACGTTCAAAATCTTCAAAATGAAATTGATCGACAGCCCAGTAAAAAAAGACACCGAATTCTCGGATTACTCCCTCATTGTTCCCATACCAAGTAGCGTATGTTCGCCAACCGATCGGCCCGCCATGACGACTTTCCAGTTCAGTAATGAAGGCTTGTGCATCATCTTCCATCAGCATAACCTCTGCTCACTAGCTTTTTTCAATCTTACCATATACACTGCGTTGCAGAAAGAGCAAGCTAATGTTAGCAGATTATGTACTAAAAGATTTTGGAAAAATACTGAAAAAACGGGGACTGGAGATGCGTCGCTTGATGCTCCAGAGCGACACTGATTGCATGAGAGTTTACGATCGTAACCTCGAAGAGTTGGCAGTTACAGTTGATCTCTATGGCCCATGGGCCAGGGTAACCGATTACAGTGAGGAGGGATTGGAAGAAGATGAAATAGAAGCCTCGTGTGACGTCGTTGGACGCATGTTGTATGTTGAGGCAGAGAAAGTAATATTTCACAGGCGCGAAAAACGAATTGGGCGTACCCAACATGAGGTACAGGACCAAGAGTCGCTTTTAGTGGATGTAAAAGAGAATGGATTGCACTTCACCGTTGATTTGACCAAACGGATTGATACCGGACTGTTCCTCGACCATATGCCCACACGGCTGTTGGTAGAGCAGATGAGTCCGCGCTTGAAAGTTCTCAACCTCTTCTCTTATACGGGATCATTCTCCGTGTATGCAGCGAGAGGTGGAGCAAGCTTGGTGGAGTCAGTGGACCTATCGTCCACGTATAGTGAGTGGGCCCAGCAGAACCTAGCAAAAAATGGGTTTGACGGAGTGCCGTTTCCGTGCATCAGTGGAGATGCACGAGAGTTTATTATGCAAGCGATGGAAGCGGGGAAGGTTTATGATTTAGTTATTTTTGATCCCCCCAGTTTTTCAAATAGCAGGAAAATGGAGCATGACTTTGATGTTCAACGTGATCATCTCTACTTTATGGAGATGATTCACACAATCCTCTCAAAGAACGGAATCCTGCTCTTTTCAACAAATTTACAACGCTTCAGAATGGATGTAGCAGTAGAAAAAGGCTACACGGTAAAAGAGATTACCAAGGAGGTCCTTGCCCCTGGATTTAGTAAGAGACGGGCATCGACACGGACCTGGGTATTGGAAAAGCGGGATGCATTTAATTATTACCCCGCACAAAGAAAGACCGGTAAGAGCCGGCAAAGTGAAGAATACACAATGAGTAAAAACAAAGAGACTAAAGATGAAGTCTTGTTGGTCGAAGAAGACCAGGCTATTCAAGAAGAAGCCACTGTAGTGGCAGATGATATTGTGATAGTGGAAGAGGAGCAGGTTCTTGAAGAAGAATCGGCAGAAATGGAAGACGATGATTCAGCAGAAGATGATGACGAGCAATTTCCTGAAGAAGAGGCAAACGAGATCGAAGATGACCTGTTGACCCTCAACTGGGAAGATGAGTCGATCGAAATCGCCACCCAGGAGATCCCTGAGCGACGTGAGCGCCCAAGTAGAGCGTATCGAGAAGATGAGAGACGTGATCGTGATCGCGACCGAACTCCCCGTTCTCGTGATGGACGCCGCTCCTCTCATCGAGATCGTGATGACCGTCGTCCCTCCTACCGCGACCGTGATGACCGTCGCCCCTCCTACGGAGATCGCGATGATCG
This sequence comes from Sphaerochaeta sp., assembly GCA_041654935.1. Lineage (GTDB taxonomy): Bacteria > Spirochaetota > Spirochaetia > Sphaerochaetales > Sphaerochaetaceae > Sphaerochaeta. The sequence goes on from JBAZCM010000001.1 coordinate 45,975, forward strand.
TAGACCTTCTTTCCGTGATCGTGATGACCGCCGTCCTTCCTACCGCGACCGTGATGACCGCAGGCCTTGGGAAGATCGTGGAGATCGCAGACCTTCATACCGCGATCGTGATGACCGTCGTCCCTCATACGGAGACCGCGATGATCGCAGACCTTCGTTCCGTGACCGCGATGACCGTCGTCCCTCATACCGAGATCGTGACGATCGTAAACCCTGGGAAGACCGCTCAGATCGCCGTCCTTCGTATGGGGACCGTGATGATCGCAGACCTTCGTTCCGTGATCGTGATGATCGACGCCCTTCCTACCGCGACCGCGATGATCGCAAGCCGTGGGAAGATCGTGGGGAGCGCCGCCCCTCTTATGGGGACCGTGATGATCGCAGACCTGCTTTCCGTGATCGTGATGATCGCCGCCCCTCCTACCGCGACCGCGATGATCGCAGGCCATGGGAAGATCGGGGGGACCGCCGTCCTTCTTTCCGTGACCGTGATGACCGCCGCCCCTCCTATCGCGACCGTGACGATCGCAAGCCTTGGGAAGGTCGTGATGACCGCAGAGGGGGAGGCCGCCGTGACGAACGACCGGAGTTTGGAGAGGAGCGTCCTCGCCGTGATCGAGAGTTCTCACCCAAGCCCTATGGCTATGATCGTCGTAGCAGTAAGCCACGACGTGAACGGGAGGAGAGAAGAGACCCTTTCTTGCCCCGTGAGGACGAGTAAGGCAGTACAATCAAACGGCACTCATGCGAGTGCCGTTTGCTCTTCTTGGGGGAAACTTTTTTCTTTTACGATATGGTAGATTCGCCTGATTTCACTTGCTACCTCCGGATGGCGGTAGTTGTTGCGGTAGACGATATTCAGTTCACGGACCATGCGTACCGATCCCTCTAGGGGGACGGTAACTAGCTTGCCGGCCAGCTGGTCTACTAGACAGGCATTGTGACTCATGATGGTCACCCCCTGGTTGTCGTGAACCAAGTCCTTGATGATCGGAACGTTGTTGATTTCAATGACAACGTTGTAGTTGGTAATGGTCTCTCCGTTTTGAGTAAGAAAGTATTCAAACTGTTGGCGTGTAGCTGTGATATTAGGCCTGAGGATCAAGCGCTCTTGTTTCAGCTCCTCAAGCGTTACCAGTGAACTCTTTGCCAATGGGTTTTTTGGGGAGACCACGAGGTTGAGGTAGTCGGTATCAATCTTGACGGTGGTAAACTCATCATCAGCAATGTGGCCTCCGACGATCGCCATATCAATCTCATAGCTTTGCAGAGAGGTTCTCAATGATTCCAGGGTTCCTGTCTCAATGCGCACTTTGGTCTTGCCATGGAGATTACAGTACTCGGCAATTACCTGTGGCAGCAGGTTCTCCTCAGCAGTGGCAGTCAATCCAATATTCAATCTGCGGATGTTGTGGCGCGAATCTTGTAGCGCATGAGAAGCCGCCTCCTCAATGGCAACGGCTCGTTGGGCATATTTGTAGAGAATTTCACCTTCAGCAGTAAGTTTGAGGTTTCGGCCGGAGCGCAGAAAGATCTTTATCCCATATTCTTTTTCCAACAGTCTGATCTGATGGCTCACCGCGGGTTGAGTGATATAGAGCAGTTCAGCCGTTTTAGTAAATGACTCCGTCTCTACGAGTGACATGAAGGTTTTGATCTTTACATCTAGCATTATTCTTCCTCTCCTAGCTTGGAGCGATGAAAAATATTCATACCTCTATTAAATTAATTGATTGGCTAATTAAATACACATTGTGTATTATCTTAGATACCAAACGTCCCTGCAGTATATCTCAATCGCCCGCAACAATCCATAAGGAGGAGTGCTGATGGAGCTTCTTAGCCATTTCATATCAATTCATGGTAATACTAAATCGATTCTTCTCCTTGCATTGATTCTGAGTGCTGGCTTTCTTATGACGCGAGTGACGAAACTAGCTAAGATGCCTCATGTGACTGGCTATCTTTTTGCAGGAATAGCAATTGGCCCTAGTGTTCTGGGATGGGTTGATCTAACAACATTACAAAGTTTGGAATTTATGACCGATATTGCTCTGGCGATCATTGCCTTTTCGGTCGGAAAATTCCTCCGACTTAGTGAATTAAAGTCCAATGGAATCAAATCGGTTGGATTGACGCTCTTTGAATCCCTTAGTGCCTTGATAGCGGTGACGCTACTCATGCGATTGATCTTTGGTCTCTCTTGGCCTTTCTGTCTTCTTCTTGGAGTCATTGGTTCGACTTCCTCATCAGCGAGCACTTTGATGACGATACGCCAATACCATGCAAAGGGCCCCTTCGTTGATATGATCTTGCAGGTCACGGCGTTGAATAATGCCTTTGCATTGATCGCATTCAATGTGGTCGCAGCATTCCTTTCGGCTATCGACACAGGGCATCTGAGCCTTTTTCAACTGATTGTGCCATTAATACAAAACTTCATCTCCATTGCCTTGGGATTTGGCCTGGCATTTCTCCTTAAGTACCTGATTGCAAAGCGTAACAGCGATGACCATCGCCTGGTGGTGTTGATGATCTCGATTGTCGGTCTGGCAGGAGCCTGTTCAGCCCTCAGCGTCTCTCCGCTACTCGCTTGCATGGTGCTCGGTGGAACCTACCGCAATATCAGTGATGATGAGCAGCTTTTCCGTCTCTTGAACTTCTTTGCCCCACCGGTTCTTTTGATCTTCTTTGTGGTCAGCGGTATGAAACTGAACCTTCAGATGGTTAGGGCTACCGGTATCATGGGAGTTGCATACTTCTTCATCAGGATTGCAGGCAAGTACCTGGGCGTCTTCGCCGGTTCAACAGTAATGAAGCTTGATTCACAGATTCGTAACTATCTGGGAATGGCGTTGACTCCACAGGCTGGAGTTTCCATCGGATTGGCTGCCCTTGGCCAACGCTTGCTTCCTCCTGATATGGCTCTATTGCTTAATACCATCATCCTATCCAGTGCAGTACTCTATGAGATGACTGGCCCTGCATTAGCCAAGGCCTCACTCTTTATGAGTGGCGCCATCACCAAGGATGATAACTGAGTCTATACGACAGTGTATTACAAGAATAACAACGTAGCGTAAAACCGACCGCAGTGGACCGAAGCACAGGCGGTTGGTTTTTTATGATTACTATTTTGACATTTCTTGCATTTCTGAAAATAATTGGCCAGTCATTCTCGATGTTAAATTATTATTGTAGTAAAGTAATATCAATCAGAGTTTGAAGATAGTGAACCCAATTCCTGAAAAAATCCGAACAAATGCGATGAATCAAAAATATTTATAGAGATATAAATATATGTAATTTGATTTAATGAAACAATTTGTGTAGTATTCCCCTACAAGAAGAACAGCTAATCACGGTTGCCATTCTTGTAGTCAATAGGGAGGACGGCCAATGGACTTTATTAGTCAACACATCTCAGTTCATGACAGTGCATCAACAATCTTACTGCTTGCTTTGATATTAGGGACTGGGTTTATCATGACGAGAGTAACAAAATTGGCAAAAATGCCCCACGTAACGGGCTACCTTTTGGCAGGGATCCTCATTGGCCCAAGCGTCTTAAAATGGGTTGATATCTCAACGGTACGCTCTCTTGATTTCGTCACTGACATTGCACTGGCAATCATCGCCTTTTCCGTGGGAAAATTTTTCAAACTCAGCGAGCTGAAGTCTAATGGTGTAAAAGCAGTTATCCTGACTCTCTTTGAAGCCTCTGGCGCACTTATCATCGTTACCTTGACGATGCATTATCTCTTCCATTTGCCCTGGCCTTTCTGCTTGCTGCTTGGGGTCATTGGATCGGCAACCGCCCCAGCAAGTACGATGATGACTATCCGTCAGTACAACGCCAAAGGACCTTTTGTGGATACCATCCTACAGGTCACAGCACTTGACGATGCGTTTGCCTTGATTGCGTTCAACGTGTGTGCAGCGCTCCTACAAGCCCTTGAGACAGGACACATGAGCTTCTCCGTACTCTTTGTTCCGATTTTTAAAAATTTGCTCTCCATTGGCTTAGGATTTGGAACTGCGTTCCTCCTCAAGTATCTGATCGCCAAGCGTAACAGTGACGATCACCGCTTGGTCGTCCTCATGATCGCTATCCTTGGCCTATCGGGTTTCTGTGCGGTGCTCAGCGTCTCTCCACTGCTCGCCTGCATGGTTTTGGGAGCTACGTACCGTAATATCAGCGATGATGAGCAGCTCTTCCGTCTCTTGAACTTCTTCGCCCCTCCGGTGCTCTTGACCTTCTTTGTGGTCAGTGGAATGAAGCTTGACCTGACGATGCTGAAGGTTGCCGGGGTCATGGGAGTCTTTTACTTTGCCATTCGAATCGTTGGCAAGTACATTGGCTCCTTCACAGGTGCAACCATTTTGAAGATGGATAAAGAGATCCGATACTACCTTGGCATGGCTCTCACTCCTCAAGCTGGTGTTTCCATTGGACTTGCCGCGCTTGGTCAGCGCCTCCTTCCTCCAGACATGGCAGCACTACTCAATACCATAATCCTCTCTAGTGCTGTGCTCTACGAAATGACTGGCCCTGCACTAGCCAAGGCTTCCCTATTTCTCAGTGGAGCAATTATCAGGAAGGAGCGGCCACCAAAGGTAAAAAGTACCCCTTGAGGGACTCCATTTGCACTTTTTAGCGAAATTACATTGACACTCAAAAGTCAGTGGTCTATCATACTAATGATATTTTGTATCATTTAGGAAAACCAATGCGAGAGAAACGACAGACAATTCAGAAAGGGTTGGTGTGGGATGCTGTGAGCAGTGCCACAAACCACCCGAGCGCCGAGCAAATTTACGAAAGTATCGTCGTCACCCATCCCTCGATCAGTAGAGCGACGGTTTATCGGAACCTCAACACCCTGGTCGATGAGGGGCGACTGCGCCGTATCAAAGTGCTCGGTGGTCCAGACCACTTCGATCACTGTTTGGGCAAACATTACCATATCCAGTGCACTGAGTGTCGACAGGTCGGTGATATCGAGCTCTACGGTGAGGTTGATATCAGTGAGGATACCATCGACGCCCACGGATATGCACTCTCTTCCTATGAAATAGTGTTCAACGGGATTTGTCCCGATTGCCAAAATAAGCGCGCTGCGAAAGGGCAGTGAAGGAGCAAGGAATGGAATTGAAAGGAACGAAGACGGAAGCGAACTTGTTGGAAGCGTTTGCCGGTGAATCGATGGCTCGGAACAAGTACACCTACTATGCCTCAAAGGCTCGCAAGGAAGGGTATGTACAAATCGCCAAACTGTTTGAAGAGACAGCCTTCAACGAGCAGGAGCACGCCAAGATTTGGTTCAAGCTTTTGCAGGAAGGTGGTGTGGTGGCAGAGACTGCAACCAACCTCAAAGATGCGGCAGCTGGTGAACATTATGAATGGACCGAGATGTATGTAAACTTCGCCAAAGACGCTCGTGAAGAAGGCTTCAACAAGATCGCAACCCTGTTCGAAATGGTTGCAGCAGTTGAGAAGCACCACGAGCAGCGCTACCTCGACCTTCTGAAGAACGTTGAGGAGGGCTTGGTATTCAGCCGTGATGGAGACCAGGTTTGGGTTTGCTCCAACTGTGGCCACGTGGCAGTTGGCAAGAAGGCTCCAGGCCTCTGCCCCGTCTGTGCACATCCACAGGCATACTTTGAGATCGAGGCAAAGAACTATTAATTCTTTTCAAAAATGAGAAGATGCGGCAGACCTTCATCGGGTCTGCCATTTCATTTATATAGTCATGTATCGCAGCGGGTTTGTCTGCACAAAACTATGGATACTCTCATCAGAGAAGGGGGAGAGCTCGAACATCCTGTGGTAGGCTGTATAGGATTCCACCTTCATGAGATTAACTGAAAAGTCAGTTCCGTAGAGAATCCTGGACTCAAGCAAGGTGCGTACCTCTTCATTCTGACTCTCAAGATAGTTGAAGAGCTCTAAGTAGAAGTCAGGAATAGAGCCACTGAATGAAACATCTGCGTAGACATTCGGATAGCTTTTCATCAATTCAATAATCTGGTAGAACCACGTCGAATCGGGCACTTTGTTTGCTAATCCACTGATGACAGTGATGGGGTTTTTCTGTAACGTGGTATACTGCCATCCAAAATGGGCAAAGTCGATAGCGAGGAGTGGAAATTGTGCCAGCACCGGTCGCCAGGCATCTGGCTCACTGACACGCCACGCCTCCTTTGCTGGAAGACCCCTGAATCCTTGGTCATCACAGTGGGTCATGATTGGGATTTTGTTCTCTGTACAGAACTCATAGATAGTGATGACCTTCTTGCGCTCCTCTGGATCGCTGGGCCAAGGATCAAAGCCTAGCGGTGGATAGAACTTTATGCCATAGAAGCGACGCTTTCCTTTGGCTTTGGCTGTGTCAGTGACAACAAAAGTTTTGAGAATCTCCTGGACAAACGGCAAGGAGTGCATCGGAGGATTGATGCCGACAAAGGGAAAGAATTCAAAGAATCCATTGGGGCGATGTTTGCCATAGTGAGCAAAGCCCGCCAGCGTATCGTCGATGTAGGTGAGGATTTTCTCTTCACGAGGAGTGGGATAGTACAGGGGTAGGTCAGTCTGTTTAGGTGAGGAGAAGTCCATCAGCATTGGGGCAAGGGCCATCTTATCATAGGTACGTGATCGGAAGTGGAGTTTCCCCTCTCGGATATAGGGTTTTTCAGGGTAGGGGGTATCACTCTCACGGCTTTCAAAGCGGCCCAACAAATCGTCCTCCATCATCAGGAGGGTTTGACCTATGGGTTGTTCAAAGGTTGTCAGGGTATTGGTAATACGCGATAGTAGGGTGTGGGAGCGACGGCTCTTTGGAGTGATGATGTAAGAGGGAAGAAGAGCACCACTGGTAAAGAGTTCGGTGACCCCGCTTTCAATGGAGCCAAAGAAACTGATGAGATTTGGATGTGAGATATCCATCAGGTGAAAGTGTTGGTCAAAGAAGTAGTTCATGATCCCTCCAAACAAATGGGGGACGCCTGTGCGCCCCCCATACGGTCAGATACCCATCTTTTGTTTCATCCGGGCCCACGAGTCACGCAGTGTGACGGTGCGGTTGAAGACGAGTTTTCCCTCTTCTGCGTGTTTGCTATCCAGGCAGAAGTATCCATTTCTCACAAACTGTAGGTAGTCACCTACCTTTGCATTGAGAATATGTGGCTCGGCTTTTGCTCCGGTGACAATGACGTGTGATTCACTGTTCAGATCATCGAGGTAGTTGCCAGTCGCTTCTCCTGGGAATTCGCTGGCAAAGAGTTTGTCGTAGAGGTGAGCCTCTATCTCAACCCCTTCGGTGGCACTGACCCAGTGGCTGGTACCACGTACACGCCTACCGTCTGCACTTTGGCCTCCTCGGGATTCGGGGTCATAGGTGCAGTGCACAGCTATGATATTGCCTTCCTCATCCTTCTCTACGTGCGTAGGGGTGACGTAATAGGCATACTGTAGCCGCACTTCATTTCCAATGTAGAGGCGGTGGTACTTCTTCGGCGGATCTTCCATGAAGTCTTCTGCCTCGATATAGAGCTCCCGAGTGAAAGGAACCTTGTGGGTGCTACTCTCTGGATCTTCAGGATTATCCTTTGCATCAAAGTACTCGACCTTGCCCTCCGGGTAGTTGTCGATGATCAACTTGATGGGATCAAGGACGACCATCAGGCGCTGAGCACGCTTGTTCAGATCTTCACGTACACAGAACTCAAGCAACGAGTAGTCCACGACACTTTCAGCCTTAGCTACGCCAATGCGTCCAACAAAGTCCTTCATTGCCTCAGGTGAGTAGCCGCGACGACGGATACCGCTGATCGTAGGCATCCGTGGATCATCCCAGCCATCAACTATTCCTTGTTGAACCAAGTTGAGTAGGCGCCGCTTGCTCATCACCATATAGTTGATGTTCAGGCGGGCAAACTCATACTGACGGGGAGCATGCTCGATGCCATCGATCTCGGTGGCCCAATCGTAGGCGGGGCGATGGTCCTCAAACTCCAAGGTGCAGATTGAGTGGGTAATGCCCTCAATCGCATCGCTGATCGGATGGGTGAAGTCATACATCGGGTAGATACACCAATCATCACCGGTTCTGACGTGGGTAGCGAACTTGATGCGATATAGGGTAGGGTCTCGCATGTTCATGTTAGGGCTGGCCATATCAATTTTCGCACGTAGGACCATCGAGCCTTCCGGGTGTTTACCTGCTTTCATCTCTTCAAAGAGAGCAAGACTCTCTTCGATTGGACGGTCTCGATAAGGGCTGTTCTTGCCTGGCTCGGTAAGGGTGCCGCGATATTCACGTAGCTCTTCAGCTGATAGCTCGTCGACGAAGGCTTTGTCTTCTTTGATGAGACGAACGGCAATTTCGTAAAGTTGCTGATAATAATCACTGGCGTAGTACTCGTGTTCTCCCCAGTCAAATCCAAGCCATGTAATATCGGTTTTAATCGATTCGATGTACTCCAGTTCCTCTTTTTCAGGGTTGGTATCATCATAACGAAGGTGACACCGTCCGTTATATTTGTCTGCTAGACCAAAGTTCAATGCAATGGACTTGATGTGGCCGATATGCAGATACCCATTGGGTTCTGGTGGGAAACGGGTAACGACTAGGTTGTTAGGGACCCTGCCGGCAGCAAGATCATCTTCTATGATTCTTTCCAGAAAGTTTGACGGGGCCTTGACATCGACTTTTTCGTCCATCTATTATTCCTGCCTTCTGCCCTTCCAAAGGGGCGATGATTTGGTTATCCATAGTAGCATACTAGCCCCTCTTGTGCGAGAGCCAACTACTGGTGGCGACGATAGGAAACAGCCTCTATTGTTACGATTCCTTCGTTGTTGGATTGATTGCTCATATACCAGCCAAAGCTTACCGAGTGCTTCAACCCGGGAAGTTGGAAAGGGCCCATCCAGTGTCCTTCATCGGCCTCTGATTCTTGTATTCCTATGAAGACTCCTTCCTCGCGCCGTCTCATAAGCCATGTTCGCGAACCATCGACTTTGGGAAAGGGAATTTCTATTCGATTCTTCCATCCCATGATTGAGAGGGTAGTAAAGAGAGTTGTGGATGTCTGACCGATAGCCAGGAATGTGGCGTCGGTATGGTAGAGCACCAAACCTGCCTCCATATTTTCCGAAGAAGTAACTGAGCATGAAAAATCAAAGTATTCGTCGCTTACAGCGAGCAAAAGAGGTCCGGCTGGAGGTTCGTCGGTATTGTGAGCCAAAGAAGCTGAAAGGGTGAGTCGAGTCCGTTTTGTAGAGGTCGGTTGGATCTCAAGCCACTGGAAATCGGCCAAGGTGATACGTTTCATGGGCTCAGTATAGGGGTTTGGAAAAGTTTTATCCACATCATCCTTTATCGAATGGCGTCCATGGTGTAGGCTATGGATATACTAAGAATAGGAGTGGCACATGATTGGAATCATGGGAGAGGCGTTGATAGATTTCATCTCCAAGGATCGTGACGGGGTGGTGAGTTTTGACTCATTTGTTGGAGGATGTGCCCTCAATGCAGCGACCGCCGCTGCTTTGCAGGACTCGCCGGTTGGTTTCATCGGAAAGATCTCCAAGGACATGTTTGGTCAACGAATGCTCGAACATCTAGTGGACAATCGCGTGATGTTTGACCCTCTTCTTTGTGCCGCTGATGAGCCATCGTTGTTAGCCTTCGCCTCCCTCGACGAAATGGGTAGTGCCAGCTATGCCTTCTATCTTGATGGCAGCGCGCCCCTCAGCGTAACAAAAGAAGAGCTGTTGACTGTCATGACAGAACACACCGATCTAAGAGTGGTCCATATCGGCTCATTGGCTTTGACACTGGATCCCAGTTCAACAGCAATAATCGCTGCACTCAATGAGTTCGAGCCAAGACCTATCATTTTTCTTGACCCGAACGTCCGTCCCGCAGTAATCGTTGACCGAGTTGCATTTGGTAAGCGTATGGATGAGGCAATGGAGATTGCTTCGATCATGAAACTTAGCGATGAGGACCTCTCCTATCTTTACCCCGATTGTGATATTCACGCGCAGGCGGCTCTTTTAGCCAAAGAACGTGCTTTACATGTGATCCTGACCCTTGGACGCGGGGGGGCGGTCTGGTACACGCCACAGGGAGAGTCAGTGGCAATGCCAATCATCGACTTGCCGGTAATCGACACGGTAGGGGCTGGGGACACGTTCAGTGGCTCAATTCTCACCTATTTGCATGATCGTGACTACTTTGGCAGTGATGGCAACACCCCACGCATGGGAAATCTCTCGTTGGCTGTCATCGAAGAGGCTTTACGATGGGCGACTGCAGCCAGTGCCATCAATTGCAATCGGAAAGGATGCGATCCACCTACCAGCGAAGAGATTGCCGCCCTGCTAGCAACCTTATAGTTGCCTCTGGGTAAGGTTTCTCAGTAGACTCAAAGATATGGTAAAGCGAAAACAAAACCGAGCACTCCGCCTCATTGTCGCAGGGGTACTCTTCTTCGTCTCGCTTGTTATCATCCTCTACCTGGGACGTTGGACTCGTCTCATAGGAGAGGAGAAACAACGTCGGCAACTCTCTGAAGCCCTGCGAAAGATTGTAGATAACCAAGGGGTAGAGGCAGTCCTTGCCCTCAGTGGAGTGGAGCTTGCCAACATCTTTCATGGAGAAGAAGGGCTGACAATCCTCACTGGTAATGAGAGCTCCTGGCGCTACGGCTCATCTGAGATGCAGAACATCACCCTGTATGAGGCGGTGAGTAAAAGTGTCGTTCACATTACCAGTGCCAGTGAGGCCTCCCTAGGAATGAACATCGACATCCAGGGGGCAGGAAGTGGTATCATCCTTTCAACCGATGGGTATATCCTTACCAACGCCCACGTAATCGAAAAAGCTACGACGCTCGAAGTAGGACTGTGGGACGGTAGTATCCATTCAGCTCGCCTCATTGGATCGGATAGCATTGAAGACCTTGCAGTCATTAAGATTGATGTACCCAAGGCTACCACCTTAATCCCGGTCAAGCTCGGTGACAGTGAGGCGTTGAAGGTTGGTCAAAAGGTTATTGCCATCGGCAACCCCTTTGGATATGATCGGACGATGACCGTGGGTATCGTCAGCGGACTGAACCGTCCCATTAAGAGTGCCGAAGGCAAAATCATCATGAATGCCATCCAAACTGATGCCACCATCAACCCAGGCAACAGCGGTGGGCCGCTTCTCAATGGGCAAGGGGAGGTGGTAGGAATCAATACCTCAATTTACTCGACTACCGGCTCCTCCCAGGGATTGGGCTTTGCCATTCCCATAGCGACTGCTTTAACCGTTGTCCCGGATCTGATTACCGCTGGAAAGGTGAGCCGTGGCTGGCTCGACCTGGCAGCGGTGCAGCTCTCTCCCCAATTGGTCTCCTATGCCAAACTCACGGTCGACAAGGGAGTGCTGGTCAGTCAGGTGGCTGCTGGGGGATATGCAGAGAAAGCTGGTATCAAGGGCGGCACACAAGCTGTCCAATATGGATCTTCGCGCCTCTTTCTCGGCGGTGATATTATTACCCGGGTGGCAGGTATGGAGATCACCGATCTCAACGATCTGTATCTCGCCCTTCTGCCAACGCGCAGCGGCCAGAAGGTAGAGGTACAAGTCAACAGAAAAGGTGAGAAGCTAGTCTTCACCGTCCAACTCATAGAACGAACTGCGCAGCATGTAGGCGCATTGGTACGATAAGATGTCCGATATTACAGTAGATTTACGCTGGGGTGGTGAGACCATCACCAACATCCATGGCGATGTCACCTATCAAGAGAGAAAATTCAAAGTCGTCTCCCCCTTTGACCCTTCTGGAGATCAGCAGCAAGCAATCGATCTTCTCAGTGAAGGAATTAAGGAAGGCGATCGCTACCAGACCCTCAAGGGAGTCACCGGTAGCGGTAAGACCTATACCATGGCAAAGATCATCGAACAGGTGCAGCGACCGACTTTGGTACTCAGCCATAACAAAACATTGGCCGCCCAACTGTACCGTGAATTCAAATCATTCTTTCCCGAGAATGCTGTTGAGTACTTTGTCTCCACGTATGACTATTACCAGCCGGAAGCCTACGTGCCAGGAAAGGACCTCTATATTGAAAAAGATGCTGACATCAATGACGAGATTGATCGATTGCGTCTGAGTGCGACCTTCTCCTTGATGGCACGCCGCGATGTGATAGTCGTGGCAACAGTCTCCTGCATCTTTGGTCTTGCAAACCCAGTTTCTGTGCAAGAGATGACGTATACTTTCAGACGCAACACTCCATTCAACCACAAGGAGATTCTCGGCCAATTGGTGAGAATGCAGTATGAGCGTAATGATGCAGTACTCAAGCGTGGTTGTTTTCGAATGAAAGGTGATACGATTGAAATCTATCCATCCTACCTAGAGAACGCCGTGCGACTGAGTATTGACTGGGATGAGATTGCCCAAATTCAATGGTTCGATCCCATCAGTGGGGAAAAACAGGGAATCGTTGACAGCTTCACCCTTTATCCAGCCAAGCAATTCGTTATGCCCCCAGAGCAGGTCAAAGATGCGATTAGCCGGATTCAACATGAGATGGAAGAGCAAGTAGAGTTCTTTGAGTCGATGGGCAAGCCCCTGGAAGCTGAACGGATCAAAACCCGGGTTGAGTATGACCTGGAGATGCTCCAAGAGATTGGATATTGTTCAGGCATCGAGAACTATAGCCGACCACTCTCAAACCGTAAGGCAGGAGAACGTCCGGCTGTCCTGCTCGATTATTTCCCTCCAGATTTTGTCACCTTCATTGATGAGTCACACGTCACGATTCCTCAAATTGGGGCGATGTATGAAGGGGACCGCTCTCGAAAACTCAACTTGGTGAACTATGGATTCCGTCTTCCCTCCGCATTGGACAACCGCCCGCTCAAATATGCTGAGTTTGTCAATGTCATTGACCAGCGTCTCTATGTCAGCGCAACACCGGGTAAGGTAGAGCTCTCTGAGAGCAATAGGGTGGTGGAGCAACTCATTCGCCCCACGGGTCTTTTAGATCCCAAAATTGATGTGCGTCCTACCGATGGACAGATGGAGGATCTATATGCAGAGATCAAGCGCACGGTAGCCAAGAAGCGCCGAGTACTGGTCACCACCCTCACCAAGAAGATGAGTGAGGACCTGACCGATTACTTTGCTTCACTGGGCTTGAAGGTCAGATACCTGCATAGTGAAATCGAGACTATCGAGCGTGTTGAACTATTGCGAGACCTTCGCTTGGGAGTCTTCGATGTCCTGGTGGGTATCAACCTGCTTCGAGAAGGTCTAGATCTGCCTGAAGTCGCCCTCATAGCTATCCTTGATGCCGATAAGATTGGCTTCTTGCGTTCAACTACGAGCTTGATTCAGATCATTGGACGAGCTGCCCGTAATGCTGAGGGGCGGGTCATTATGTATGCTGATCGCATGAGCAGCGCCATGGAAGAGGCAATCGGGGAGACCGAACGCCGCCGGGCGATTCAGATGGCCTACAACGAGGAGCATGGTATCACTCCGACTACTATCATCAAAGCGGTGCAGGATATCATCGAACGGGAGAAAGAGGAGACACGGGAGATCCAGAAGCAAGATCTTGCCATCCTCAAAGGTGGATATAACCTCTTTGTTGCTAATGACCGTAAGAAGTATATCAAGGCTTTGGAGAAAGAGATGTTCGAAGCTGCCAAGAATCTGGAATTTGAGCGAGCTGCAATCATCCGTGATGAAATTCAAGCCATCAAGGAAGGAAACTTCATCGGTTGACCAATACCAAGTCCAATGGACCACCTACGATCATCGGTCTTTGATACAGCAATCCTCCACTTGGCTTTGTCGGCAAGAGTTGGTGTTCAAGGACGTAGTGGTAAAGCTCATCAGTGGACAGTCTGTTAGAACGGGTAGTCAACTCTTGTTGCTGACAATCCCATCCCAGTCCCTCCAATAAGGCAGAGGTGAAGTATCCGTGGGCATGATCGGCAAAGAGTGGTTCATAGCTGCTGTGCTCACCGGTGGTTGCTGTCATGACGAAGACTTCTTTGCTATACCGATCGGAAGTAAAAAACCTTCCATATGCATCGGTGAGATTTTGATGTGTCTTGTTACTGGAAATTGATGAGGTTTCACCAGCGACAAAATTACCACTATAACACGAGTCACTGATTAAGAGCACGGGAGAAGGACTTTGAGTCAGCAACGCGAAGAGTTCCTCGACTCCTAAGAGGGCTGACTCATTGATTTGTCCTTCCTCTCCAATGATAGGCTGACCAACTATTGCTGGGTGCAAGGCCCAGGAGCCGTCTGTCCATCCGTGCCCACTGTAGGTGATGATAAGAAGATCTGAAGGTGTAAGCCTTTTCATAGTATCATTGAGGATATCTGTGAGCCTTTTTTTGGTAAGAGGATTTCCCTCATTTTTATCTTTTAGGACAATGCTGTGAAACGGGCGATCGTCATACAGTTGCTCGAATGCCCGACTCAAACAGATGGCGTCATTGGGAGGAGCGCCAAGCGCTTGTACTCCAGATCCTTCGTAAGAGAGGCCGATAGCGATATGAATTACCGTTCCCGTATCCCTTGGCCATAATTCACAGCCACTGAACACGAAAAAGAACAGGGAAACTAGAATAATAAAAAGACAGAATTTTCTCATACCTAAAAAGGGATACTGAAAGTATTATTGCTTTAAAAGGTGAAAATTACCATATCCCTTGCACCGCCGGTAACCATGGGGTGTTGGATAGGATTAGTATTGGTTAGACTGCGTTTATACGGATAGGCTTGATGCTCTTTGATGTACCGTAGCAAGCCATCGGTTGTAAGTCTATCGTTTTGAATTGCCGGAGCAGGAGCACTGCCCAGCTTGTCTTGCGAAAAATCCCATCCAAGGCCTTTAAGGAGTGCCTGGGTGAATACTCCGTAGCTCTTACCATTAAATTCAGCCTCATATGAGTCTGTACCAGCACTAGAGCTCATAACATAGAGAGATCGATCATGTTCAGATGTCTGGGAAAAGTATTTGGCATACCATTTACTGATTGAATTCTCCAAGAGTGTTGATGAACTCTCCTGTGAATGTGGGATGGCCAGTCCTGTTTCACATGCATCGAGAATAATGAGCTTGCGTCCTTTCAGGTTGCTGAACAGGTCGAGCAGGGTTTCAGCTTCAATCAGATCATGTATTGGCTTTGTTGCCATACTCTCTTTTAATGCAATACCACCGCCTATGGCATGGCCACTGAAGGTGAACAGGATAAGGTCATTGTCGGTGGTGATAGTACGTAAGGCAGTAATTGCAGCTTGCAAGTTTTCGAGAGTAGGGTATGAGTTTACGGTTGTCGAGCCAATTTCAATATTAATACCATCATCATTCCCAATTTGTAGGAATGAATATCCACTAAATGTAAGGCCAGCACGTGTAGCAACTTTTTCGAAAGCTATCAATTGAGTTTTAGCATCGTTAATAGTTCCATGAAGTGCTTTTTGGCTGTCACCATGACTACCATCGCCTTTTTTAACCTGATAATCTAACGCCATAAAAATGGCATAAACCTTGCCCGCGGCTGGCTCTTGCATGAATAGTTCACAAGAGGTAGCGATGAACAAAGTCAGGAGAGCGATGATGAGGACAAATATCTTTTTCATCAGTTCTCTCTCCTTTTTGGAAAGAGCTGATACCTCACCGATACCCCGCTTTGTATAGCTGTGATCTCTTTTCTCAAGTGAATCGTAAGTGGTACCCCAAGGCTTAAGCGGCTACCTGCAGTCTCAACGAGAGTAAACTCAACCCCTACTGAGGTGGAGAAGGAGGCAAAAGCTTCCTTGATTCTTCGGTAAAAGTTGATCTCAGTACCTGCGGTGGCAAAAAGCGAGAGCGTATCATTAAAGGAATAGGCGAAGCGCAAATCGGCACCAAAGGAGTCAAAGCCCCGTGCTTGGTAGAACCCATGAGGAATAGATGGTGTTGTGGCGCGGTATCGTATCGCAAGACTACCTTCGATGGTATTGAAGCGATACCCGAGTATTTCAGCAGAGATTTCAGCACCTCCAGCCGTTCGCATCGGAATCTCATCTTTGAAGTGGGGAATAGCGAAGTATGGGAAGGCCTGAAGAGAGAGAGAATAGTACTGTCCACTAGGCTGTGCACCTAGCGGAAGCAGGCAAGTAAGAATGGCCAGGACCGTGATAAATCGCTTCATTGGTCCAGTATAGCGACTTTTATACTGTTCGTATTCCCCCTAATAGGGGAGATTCATTCGTTTGTGCGTGGGAAAATCAGGGTATCCTTCTTTCTTACCGAGAGAGTCACCCTTCTGCCTTTTGGACGATGGTCACTATAACAACTTATGTTCCACTCCTTCCAGCGAGCTCGTAGTCGGTATCGGCCTCCCTGAAATTCACAGCTTTCGAGAAACGCATCATCAAAGAGGTAGTGGGGGAGGAACTCTCGCTCAAAGGAAGAATCTCCTCTGTGAGCTGTGACTTGTTCTGGGCGGAAGAAGAGAACCGAGTCGTTCTCTGGATCGTTTTCTACAGCATTGGTATCGATTGTGTTCCCTTCTCCGATGAAGGTTGCTACAAAGAGTGAGGCAGGAGCGTGGTATATTTCTTCTGGGGTTCCGCTTTGTACAACCTGTCCATCACGCATCACGATGATCCGATCGGCAATGGAAAGCGCTTCTTCCTGGTCATGGGTGACATAGATTGTGGTAATGCCTGTCTCATCGTGGATACGACGGATTTCCTCTCTGAGATGTTTGCGAAGCTTTGCGTCGAGTGCAGAGAGCGGTTCATCGAGTAAGAGTAGTTGAGGATCACTGGCCAATGCCCGAGCGAGCGCTATGCGTTGTTGCTCCCCACCACTGAGTTCATCAACTCTCCTTTTTTCATACCCAGACAATGATACGAGCTTTAATAGCTGGTCAACTCGCTCCTGTTGCTCGCTACGGGCAACCTTTCGCAATTTGAGCGGATAGGCAATATTTTGCCCTACATCCATGTGAGGGAAGAGTGCGTAGGCTTGAAAGACCATGGCAATTTGGCGTTGATGAACTTCCAGCTTGCTGAGATCTATTCCTCCCAAAGTGATGGTACCTTCTTCTAGAGGAAGCAATCCTGCGATCAGTTGGAGAGTTGTTGATTTACCACAGCCAGATGGTCCTATGAGACAAGCCAGCTCACCTTCCCGTACGGTAAAGTTTGCAGAGAGTTGAAATTGCTCATAAGAGGCGTTGAGTGTACAGATCAATTGGTCAGATACCATGGCGGGTTCCTTTTGGGCGAGCGGTGACAAGGAAGACCAGAGCACTGACAATAATCAGGATGGTTCCAAGAGCACATGCTCCTTGGTAATTGTACGAGCCGATGAGTCGATACATGACAATGGGAAGGGTAACAATAGTTGCCGAAGAGAGTGTCAATGTTGCATTGAACTCTCCCATAGAGAGGGCAAACGCAAAGATAGCGGCACTGGCCATAGCACTTTTGAGCAATGGCAATTCCACGGAGAAGAAAGCCTTTGGTGCACTACTACCTAAGGTTCGAGCACTATGTGCATAGGAGAGAGGGATTTTTCGATACGCTGGCAAAATGGCACGGAGAGTGAAAGGGATGGCAATGACCAGGTGAGCAATCACCACCAGAAGGTAACTGAGGCTTTGCCCAACACGAAACTGTGAGGAGATAAGAAAGTATCCAAGACCAATGATTACCGAGCTAACCGTCATGCTCAACATCCCAAGCCACTCCAAGAGTGTCTTTGAGCGAGTCCTACGGGCGATGGAGGCTGAGAGGCCAGTTCCTAGGCTAGTAGCAACAATAGCCACCACGGTGGCGATCACTAAACTGTTGAGTAGGGCAGGGAGGGCACTTCCCATGTGGGATCCGGCAAGCTCCAATGCCAAGAGCTGACGGTACCACTTCAGTGAGAAGCCTGCAGGAGAGAGGGCAGATCGTACCACTACTGAAATAATAGGGGCGAGAACAAAGAGCAGAGTGATGAAGGTATATAAGAGTGCAAGAAGTCGTCCCACCAGAGAGGCGGGCTTTCTATTTTGTGCTCGTTGTTCGTCACGATAGAGCTCTCCTTGTGCAAGGCGCCGCTGACTTTTGTTATAAGCGACAAGCAAAAGACCTGTAACCAAGATTGAGAAAAGAGAGAGTGCTGCAGCGGCAGCGGTGTTTCCCATCATCCGTGCTTGGCGGTAGATCTCTACCTCCATCGTTGTATATTTAGGCCCTCCCCCTAAGACAAGGATGATAGCAAAGCTGCTGAAACAAAAGAGAAAAACCAAGGTGGCGGCGCTGACGATAGCCGGTACTAGACGAGGTAGAGTCACCGAAAAGAAGGTTCTCACCTTTGAGGCTCCAAGGGTATATGAGGCTGCCTCTAGGGTTGTGTCGAGGTGCATTGCATAAGAGGCAACAAGATTCATAATAATGGGAAAATTGTAGAAGGTATGGGCGAGGATGATAGCTCCAAAGGAGTACAAGATTTTCAGAGGTGGTTCACTAAAGCCAAATATTCGCATCAAGAAGAGATTCAAGAAGCCATTATTGCCAAAAAAGATTACAAAGCCCAGAACAACGAGAATTGAGGGAATGACGAATGGAACGGCGGTGAGGGCAAGGATCAGGCGTTTAAAGCGAAATGAGTAAGAGGAGAGCAGGTATGCTCCCGGTAGCGCAATAATCACGGAGGCAAGAGTAGAGAGGGCTGCTTGCACCAAGGTGAAGCGCATGATACGCAAGGTATAGGGGTTTGTAAAAGTCTTGATGATAGTGGCCAGAGAAAAGGCACCCCTCCCGTCGGTAAATGCCGCCGAGAGGGTGATAAGAAGGGGAAGGACAAAGAAGAGGAGTAGTACCAACAAAGCTGGAAGCGCCAACATATAGTAGAAACCCCTCTTCTGAGGAATGCGTATTTTCCTCATCGGCTCATGACCTCTGTCCACTCTTCAAGCCATCGATCCAGATGCTGTGCAATCCGCTCAGGATCCATAGAGATGCTACGGGTGGGTTTGGGCGCCCAGTCAAAGACGGCTGGCAGCTGCACATCCGCATTGGTCGGGTACATGGAGTTCGCAATGGCGATATCCAGCTGGGCCTCGCTGAGTAGATAATCTACAAACCGTTTTGCTTCATCTTGCCGCTTGCTGGTGGCAAGGATACCTACCCCTTCAATGGTCACTTGATGCCCTTCATCAAAGATCAACGCTTGGTATCGAGTACTCTCTTCATTGAGCACATGATATACCGGGCTGGTGGTGAAGCTGATGACCAAAGGAGCCTCACCTTCGGTGAACAGTCCATAGGCACTGGACCATCCGTCGGTGATGGTCAGTGCATTTTGCTTCATCGCTTGCCACCAATTGAGCCATTGCCCTTCCCCAAAATGCTCAATGGACCATAGTAGCAGCCCAAGACCAACTGAAGAGGTGCGAGGATCGATCAGGATGATTTTGTTTTTATATTGCGGGTCGGCCAATGATTCCAAGGAGGTAGGCCACTGGGCGCGCTCTAGGCGTTCGCTATCAACGATGAAGGCATAGTTGGAGTAATCAAAAGGCAGAAGACGATTGGTTTCGTCGAATTGAAGGAACGAAGGAATTTTGGCCAGCAGCTCGCTCTCATAGCTGATCAAAAGATCGGTATCCAAGATTCGTTTGACCATGTCGTCGGTAATACCCACCACCACATCAGCACGGGTATTCTTGCCTTCGGCGATGAGACGACTCATCATTGCCACAGCATCGCCACTACCAACGAGTTGTACGGGGATGCCTGTCGCTGCTTCATAGGCTTGGACGAGGGCCGGACCTGGGCCCCAGTCACCGGTGAATGCATCATAAGCATAGACGATCAAAGACTCTTGCCGCTCCGCCTTTCCTCCACCAAAGAGAGGTAAGGAGAGGATCAAAATGGCAACCAACACACACATTAGACGATGCTTTTTCATAAGCACCTCCTTTGAGGATAGTTTGCCATGGGGATTGTTTGTGATTAGTGACAGTCTCCCTCCGCTGGTATTATCCAGATCAGGTTAACGGGTGTAATCTCAGGCTTGTGGCCACCCCAGGACTCTTTTAGCCTATCGAGAGCACTGGGGGGTGTCAAGGGGCATCTTGGTTGAAAACTCTCCTTCGGTGGTCTACAGTTATGCCATGATATTGATTGTCCGCTCCGCCGACATTGCCCGTGTGGATCAACGGGCCCAAGAAGAGGCACATATTCCTGAGCTCCTCCTCATGGAGAGCGCCGGGTTGCAGGCATGGCAACACCTCAAGCCTCGTTTGCAGAAGGGACAACGATTATTGTTCGTTGTAGGTGGAGGGAATAATGGTGGGGATGCGTTGGTAGTCAGTCGGTATGCCTACCACGATGGTTACACCGATCAATCCCTGTTACTGTTAGGGTCCACAATCTCACCCGCTTGTCACCAACAACGTATGATCATCGAAGAGTATCCAATCAAGACGATTGGCCCCGATGAGGCGGCACAGTCGCTTATTGAAAGTGATTGGGTCATCGATGGAATCGCTGGAACCGGCCTTATAGGACCGCTCAAAGAGGCACTGCACTCCTTGGTTGACCAGATCAACGATAGTGATGCCAAGGTATTCAGTATCGATATCCCAAGTGGTATCGGTGATGAGATTTCTGCAAATGCTCTATCAATCAAGGCTGATGTTACGCTAACCATGGGGGCGCGAAAGCTTGCCATGTATCACCCAGCTACGCGACAAAGGTGTGGTGATATTGTCGTCGTCAATCCAAGTTTTCCTCCTGCCATCCTCAACCAAGTGCCAGCTCAAGCATTTTTGGTGGAAACTGGCCCAACGCTCCTACCATTGGACAAGGACGAATATAAGAAGAGTCGTGGCCATCTGGGCATCTGGGGAGGAAGTAAGCCCTACAGTGGGGCTTTACGCCTCGCAGGACGGGCTGCATTTGCAGCGCGAGGAGGCTTGGTTACCCTTGTATGTGACCCAGAAATCACTCAAATAGTCTCAACAGAAACCCCCTCTGCAATGGTTCGTACCCCCGCCGATGCTAATCCCGCTACGTATGATGCATTGCTTGCAGGGCCAGGGTGGGGAGAGGGGCGTCAATCAGTGCTGAAAACGTTGCTGGACAGCCAACGCCCAATGGTCATTGATGCCGATGGAATCCGAGCTTACGCTACTTTGAAGGACCACATTACCTCGTCGGCAATTCTCACCCCTCATCTTGGTGAGTTGCAGGTTCTGCTTGATGAGAAGATTGAGATGCTGAGCCCCTCAGTGTTTTTGGACCGTATCAGGGCATTCGCCACCAACCGAGGGGTAACGTTAGTCGTTAAAAGTTCACTGACGCACATCGTCGATGAAAAGGGTGAGATTTTTATAATTGAAGGGGGCAATCCCTCGTTGGGTGTGGGCGGCAGTGGAGATATTCTCGCCGGTATTATCGGCGCTCTCTTGGCACGGGGCCTACAGAACACTACAGCTGCTCTGCAGGGAGTATTGATTCATCAACGTGCTGGCCAATTAGCGCATCAGGACCTGGGTTATTATGATTCTGAACAACTCATTGAATTTGTTGGTAAAGCATGTTGCGAGGCCGAGTCATGATGCAGGCCTACCTTCTCTCAGTATTGTATCTATGTTACGGAGCAGCGTTTTTGCTTGCTGATGAACATGGAGCGCGGTTTCCATCTCTGCTTTCTCTACGCTATTATTTTCGGACAAACCGCTGGGTAAGGGCTTTTGTAATCATCATCGGAATAATCCTCACAGCATTGCTCAGTTTTTTCCCTATGGACCCGGGCCCTGTTCTTCTAGGAGACCTTTTGCCAATGATCAACACCCTTTCCTTGACCGTTTATTTCCTCCACCAATCGATTAAGGGTGCAGAGGAGGTGGGGGAGCGCAAAGAATCGGTATTACACGCAACCGGGCAATACGTTGATCACAATCGTCGCTATGTCGGATATTTTACACTAGTCGTGGCAGTGCTACACTTTATTTTGCCACAGTTGGTCATCTTGTAGGAGTGTGTATGGAAGAGCGTATTACCACTGCAGGGGTTTTGATTTGTGAAGGTCGATTTTTGATTGCCAAGCGCCAAGACAGTGGTTCAATAGGTGGAATGTGGGAATTTGTCGGAGGAAAGAACCGATGGGGAGAGCGCGAAGAGGAGACACTCAAACGTGAATTTCTCGAAGAGCTAGGCATCACCATTGAAGTAAAAGAGTTGCTGCACTCCCATCGTTTTTCCAATAAAGGTACCAACTACCTGTTAAAAGCATATTTGGTGGTACTTCAGGGAGAATTTTCTCCGACGCTCACAGTACACACTGAGTTGCAATGGGTCACTATGGGAGAATTATCAGGGTTCGCCATGGCCCCTAGCGATCAGGAGATCGTAAAAACACTCAACTCTGCTTCACTGTAACAACAAGCAAAAATGCTAAACATTCTTCCAACAATTTGTCTAGCTAATGGACTGAGGAAAGCCTTGACCAGTTGCCATCACCCCATGCAAAAGGGATGATGGCAATAATTACATCAGCTTAAAACCTTAATTGCTTCACGTAAAATTGGTAAACCTGCTTTATAGCGTTCCATGAACACATTGAAACCTTCTATATCTTCAGCAGTCGGGGTGATCGTTGAGATTTTTGCATCAGCAAAGGCCTCCTTGGTGAGGAATTCCGCAAGCGTTTGACCATTGCCATTTGCACGGTAACTAGCGAGAAGTGCTATTCCCCAAGCCCCACCTTCACCCGCAGTTGTAAGTGTTGAGATTGGGGTGTGCAGCGCTGCTGCCATCATCGTTTGTCCAACCAAGGCTGTCTTGAAGAAGCCACCATGGCCTGTGATTGAGTCAACATGAATTCCTTCTTTCTCAAAGAGAATATCCATGCCAATTCGAATCACACCAAGGGCGGTAAAGAGTTGGGCGCGCATGAAATTAGCTAGTGTGAAGGAGCTGCCCGTTTCTCTGACAAAAAGAGGACGCCCTTCATAGATTTCGGTCATCGTTTCACCGCTGAGATAGTTGTACGGAAGAAGTCCACCGGCTTCCAGATCCCCTTTCAGGGCAGTGTTGAGAATCTTGTCGTAGAGCTCGCTCTTTTTTACGGTGAATCCAAGAGTTTGAACAACTTCACCAAAGAGGCGCATCCATGCATCATATTCACCGGTGCAGTTGTTGCCGTGGCTCATTGCAACCAGTGATCCATCTGGAGTAGTAACCAAGTCGATGAATTTATTATAGCTCTGAGAAAGTTCTTTCTCCAAAACAACCATGGCAAAGACTGAGGTTCCAGCCGATACATTTCCAGTACGTTTTGCAATGGCATTGGTAGCAACCATACCGGTACCGGCATCGCCTTCAGGAGGACAGAGCGGAACCCCTGCCTCAAAGACTCCGCTGGGATCAAGTAATCGTGCACCCTCTTCAGTCAAAGAGCCAGCATCAGATCCGGCGACCAGGACAGTAGGAAGAAGTGATTGGAGGTCCCAAGAGTAGTTGTGGGGCTTAATTAATGTGGAGAAAACACTAAGCATCTTCTTATCATAGTCGAGCGTTTTGGTGTCGATAGGGAACATACCACTGGCATCCCCGATTCCAAGGGTCTTCTTTCCGGTAAGGCGAGAGTGAACATAGCCTGCGAGGGTAGTAAGGTGGGCGAGACGGGACACATGCTCTTCACCATTGAGAATTGCTTGATAGAGGTGGCTGATCGACCAACGCTCAGGAACCGGATAGTCAAAGAGATCGCTGAGCTGTTGTGCTGCATCTTCGGTCATGGTGTTGCGCCATGTGCGGAAAGGCACGAGGAGGTTGTCATCTTTATCAAAGGCAAGATAGCCATGCATCATTGCACTGATACCCATTGCTTTTACTCGTTTTAAAGGAACCTGGTATTGGTTTTGCACATCGCTTTGCAGGGAGGCAAAACAGCTTTGCAGCCCCTGATGCACATCGCCTAGATCATAGGTCCATACTCCATCGACGAGTTTGTTCTCCCAATCATATCCTCCCTGGGCGATTGGTTGGTTCGTATTGTCTATAAGTACTGCCTTAATGCGTGTTGAACCTAGTTCAATACCCAGAATTGCTTCTCCGTTCTTGATCAAAGTTTTGGTATCCATAATGACCTCCTAGGGGTATATTACCTCTGATATGCCAAAGCGTTCGATGGCTTCAATGACACCATTGGTATTGCTCTTCAGTGTAACATGGTCAGCGGCTTCTTTCACCTCACTCTTTGCATTTGAGACTGCGACCCCAATGCCGGCCTGACGAATCATTTCAATATCGTTTGTATCGTCGCCGATAGCAAGGATCTTTGAAAGAGGGATGGCGGTGTGCTCGGAGAGCGCTCTCAGACCAGTTGCCTTTGTGATGCCCTTTTGCATGATCTCACAGCTACGATTGCCATAGCGATTAATCGAAAAATCTTGCTCAAAGGGAGCAAGTAAGGGATCAATTATCTCAAAAGCTCCTGGCCGATGGTGATAGACCAATGCAATTTTAAGGATTTCAAGGTCCTGCCACTGTGCCTGAGTTGGGGTATGAATGACAAACTTGCGAACTGTACCCTTGTTCTTGATAATCCAACTGGTCGTAGTGAGTGAAAACGCCTCCCAGGCGGTATAGTAAAGAACCGTCGCTCCTATTCGTGCAGCCTCTTCAAGGACGTGTTGCAGAGAAGCCATTGAGAAAGGGGATGCTCTGTAGATTTCCTTGCCATTGAAGAGCGCTCCACCATTGAACGCTACCATGGGTAGGGTTATTTCAAGCTCTTGGGCGATATGTTCCATAAAAAGGATTGGTCGTCCTGAGACGAGCGTGAAGGCAATTTTTCGCTTCTTCAATCCTCGGAAATAGGCCACTGTATCAGAGGGAAGGTTGCCTGCAGGGTCGAGCAGAGTGCCGTCCATATCCACAGCAATGAGTTGTATTTCTTTTTTCTTCACATATAAGTCCTGATTCAGATTCTACCTAAGGGGCAAGATATAAAAAAACCGGGAAGGGAAGCCCCTCCCGGCTATCAGTCGTTACATTACCGTTCCGTTTTTGATGACGGCATTCTTGTTGATGACAATGATTCCATCGTGGATGGAGTACATTGCAAAGTCACCTTCCTTGCGAGGAATGTCATCAATGCCGATACGACATCCATCTCCGATGCGAGCATTCTGGTCGATGATGGCTCCTCTGATAATCGTTCCCTTTCCGATACCGATATTGGGAACACCCTTTTTGGCATTCTCCTTCTTCTCTTCCTCGGTCTCGTAGTAGGAAGCGCCCATACAGTACACGCCATCCAGCGAAGCCCCACTTTCGATAATTGTCCGTACACCGATGATGGAGTTGACGATGTAGGCATTGGTTATGATGGAGCCCTCACTGGTCAGTGAGTTGGAGATATTACAGAAGTTCACCTTCGTCGCAGGTAAGTGGCGCCGGTGGGTGTAAATCGGCATCATCTCGTTATAGAAGTTAAACTGTGGATTGATCGAGGCGAGGTCCAGGTTGGTGTCATAGAACGCCTTGATAGTCCCGATATCCTCCCAGAATCCATCAAAGAGGAAACACGCAACCCGTCTTTGGGTAATGACATCAGGGATGATTTCCTTACCAAAGTCGGTCTTGTCGTTGTTGAGTACTTCCTCCATTGTCTTGGCGTTGAAGATATAGATACCCATGCTGGCCAAATACTCGTTGTGAGGTCCTACATCAACACCCAATGAATCGTGCATGAAGGACTGGCCAACCTTGTACTCACTGATATCCAGCTCAGGTGCCGGTTTCTCATAGAACTTGTCGATAATCCCATCTTCGGTGACGCCCATGATTCCTAGGCCAGTAGCCTCTTTTCGACTGATTGGCTTTGCAGCAATCGTTAGCTCAGCACCAGTTGCTTTATGGCGTGCCAGCATATCCTGCAAGTCCATGCGATAGAGCTGGTCCCCGCTGAGGATGATGTAGTAGTCAGCCTCTTGGTCACGGAAGTGACGTAGGTTCTTACGTACTGCATCAGCCGTCCCCTGATACCAGGTATCGGTTTGGTTGGTCTGTTCAGCCGCCAGAATTTCAACAAAACCGTTGGAGAAGGTATCAAAGATATACGTGTTGGCGATATGGTTGTGTAAGGACGCCGAGTTAAATTGAGTCAGGATATAGATTTTTTTGAAGTTACTGTTGATACAGTTCGAGATAGGGATATCAACGAGGCGGTATTTGCCGGCAAAAGGGACTGCCGGTTTTGCCCGGTCCATCGTCAGTGGGTAGAGACGAGTACCTTTACCTCCGCCCAATACAATAGCAATCACTCGGTCTTTCTTGGTACGCATACTCACTTTCTCCTTTTTGTGGTCTGGTAAATGTTACGATAGAGGGTGGCAGAGTTCTGCCAACTACTATCCCAACGCATCGCTCGCTTGCGTATGGAAAGGAGGGTCTCTTCACCCTGTTCCCACCACTGGAGGGAGCGTTGCACCGCTTTTAGTATATCATGACCTGTAAGCTGGTCAAAGAGGATTCCAGTTCCCTCAGCAGGGCTCTCATCGAGATCGATGATCGAGTCGGCAAGGCCTCCAGTTCGCCTGGCGACCGGGATGGTTGCATAGCGAAGGCTGTAGAGTTGGTTAAGCCCACATGGCTCATATCGACTGGGCATGAGAAAGAAGTCCGATCCCGCTTCCACGAGGTGGGCCAGCTCATTGGAGAAAAGGATATTCACCGAGAGGTTTGGCAGCTCTTTGCCCAGCTCACTGAGATGGCGTTCGATCTCACTGTCCCCGGTCCCAATGATGATCATTTGCATGCGGTTGGTCCTCAGCATCTCTTCAAGGGCTGGGGGTGAGCCCTCCAAGAGTTCGACAAATCCCTTTTGGCTTGCCAAGCGACTGATCATGGAGAAGAGTGGGATGGACGGATCTTCCTCAAGGCCAAAGTGACGCTGTATCTGTGCTTTGGTCTTTGCTTTGCCCCCTAGGTCGTCCTCTGAGAAGTGATGGGTCATAAAGACGTCGGTGCGTGGATTCCACTCATCATAATCGATACCATTGATGATCCCATGAAGGTCTTCGCTGCGCTCTGTAAGGAGATCTTCCAAGCCACACCCATACTCGGCACTTTGGATCTCCTTGGCATAGGTAGGGCTGACGGTACTTAGCACGTCAGCGAACTCAAGGCCCGTCTTGAGCATGTTGGTTCGCTTTGATGCGGTGGGGCCACTGAAGAAGCGGCTATCTGCATCGATGTCACAGCCCAGCAGCTCCAGACGACTGAACTCCCCCTGGTAGGCTAGGTTATGGATTGTCATCATAGTGCGCATCTGAGAGAAGAAGGAATCATCAGACTGTTTGATGAGGTAGGGAAGGAAGCCACAGGTCCAGTCATGGCAGTGCACGACATCAGGCTGCCAATCAAAGGCTTTGAGAAGCGCCATCGCTCCCTTATTGAGCAGCGTATAGCGAGCAAGGTTATCCCCATAGGGGGCGTGGGAGGTGTCGCCATAGATGCCGGTTCGCCCGCTGTAGGAGGGATGATCGAGGAAGTAGTAAATCACCCCGTCAAGGGTAGTCTTCTTCACGGTGATCTTTTCAACGGATGCAAGCATTGAGACAGAGAGGGTTACGTCCAAGGATTCAAAAGAGGCGGCATCTACACTACCGTAGAGTGGTAAGATTACCCGAACATCATCACCGAGAGTAGCAAGGGACCCACTAAGGGCCCCTACCACGTCTGCCAGTCCTCCAGATTTGGAGAACGGAACACTTTCACTGCTGACCATGCAAATCTTCATGCCCTCATTAGAACATTAAGGATTGGCTAGCGTCAAGGAGAATCAGTTAGACGTATGCACGCCCTTCAAGTTCATCAATGTACTCGCTGGCACAGTGGGCGGCAATTGCGCCATCACTGGCTGCGGTGATTAACTGCCGGAAAACAGTGTCGCGCACATCACCGGCTGCATAGAGGCCGTCGGTGACTGTCTCCATGCGTTCATTGGTATTCACATACCCGTCGTGGGTGAGAACGCTCTTATCTAGAAGGTCAGTCTGCGGGATCATGCCGACGAAGATGAAGACAGCGTCAAACTCCCGCTCATATTGGATTCCCTTTTCAAGATCGTTGAGCAGCACACTGGTGACTTTGTTGCCATCACCCTTGATTTCGGTGACGGTGTGCATCATCACCCGCTCAATATTCTTGTTGCGCTCAGCTTGCTTGACCAGGTTATCCTGGGCTCTGAAGCGGTCCTTGCGGTGGACGATGGTCACGTGTTCAGTGAGTTTAGAGAGGTAGATGGCATCGGTCAGAGCTGTATCGCCACCACCGACAACAAGGATTCTCTTGCCACGGAAGAAGGGACCATCACAGGTGCCACAGTAGGAGACGCCTTTGCCGTTGTACTCTTCTTCTCCGGGAACTCCGAGGTGACGGTGCTCTGCTCCGGTAGCAAAGATGACAGCCTTGGCCTGATAGACCTCCTCATCGGTGGTCGTGACAAAGAAAAGGTCGCCGACCTTCTCGATAGCCTTGACGGTGGCATATACCAATTTTGCTCCAAATTGCTCAGCCTGGGAGTGAAAGCGCATCCCAATCTCTGCTCCGCTAATCGGTTCATTGAACCCGGGGTAGTTTTCGATCATATCAATGTACATCGTCTGTCCACCTGGAGCGATGGCCTCTATGACGGTGACTGAGCGACCAGCTCGAGCTGCATATTGGGCAGCACTCATACCGGCCACACCACTACCTATGATCAAAATATCCTGTTCAATCATCACGTTCCTCCAACGATTGGGTTCTTTTGAGCAACGCAAGCTCGGCATCGCTCACTCTGATGTAGAGCGGACCTGCTTCATCAGAATCTACTCCTTGGCTAAGATACTGCTTTACGCCCAAGCGGGCAAGGCTCAGTGCTAGGGCACTGCCTTTACCGTGAGCAATGGTAAGGTTTTTATCCAAACGCTTGGCGAGCAGCGGTGCATCACTACCACTGACCAAAAGAGTCGGGTAGTGATCGATAAGTTCTTTGATCTGTTCCAAGCGTAAATCTGCGGGTCCGACCAACCGTTCCCCTCGCTCATACAAGGCTGAATAGAAGCGTTGTTTTTTTGCATCGATTACCACCAGGGTGGGTCTATCAGCAAAGTCAATAGCATGGTACCAAGCATCGAGGCTCATCACCCCCACTAGGGGAATGTTGGCAGCGCAGCTAATACCCTTAAGAGTTGCCATTGCAATGCGCAGGCCGGTGAAGGAGCCCGGTCCTTTGGCTGCAACCAAGAGGTCAAGATCGGACACTTCAATTGAAGCATCTGCGCAAAGACTGATGATACGGTCCATCAGCAGTTCGCTATGTCTATTACCTGCAGTCAGCGAGATACTCTCAAACCACGAGATGTTTTGCTGATCATCGAAGATACACAGGGCCAGATGTAGGATTGCAGTGGAAGTATCGCAGGCAAGTACGTTCATATGACAAATCCCTTCAGTTCGATCGTTCGGTCCAAGTTCTCTTCTATGGTAATGGTGATGACTTTTGTATCCTCTGGAAGGATCTCTTGGATTTTCTCGGCCCATTCGATGAGCGTGACTCCATCTGGATCGAGGTATTCATCGCCGCCAATCATCTCAAACTCCTCGATTGAGTCAAGGCGATAGAGATCAAGATGATTGAGGGTAAGGCGGCCTTCATAGCTCTGGATAAGGGTAAATGAAGGGCTGACTACATCATCGACAATTCCAAGACCTGCGGCTATGCCCTTAGCAAGGACTGTCTTTCCAGCTCCCAAGCCTCCGCTAAGAGCTACGACCTGCCCGCTTTCAAGTGTTTGAGCGATACGTCTTCCTAGGGCAAGGGTTTGTTCAACCGAGGTGCTACGCTCTATCATTACACCTCCTCATTGTCACTCATGTGCTCAATTACCTCTTCGGCCGCAAGGTACTCTTGAACAATCGGGGAGCCGACCATCTCGCCGCTTTCGCGCTGGTAGTCTTCGATTAGCTTTATAATTACCGGGTCGTTCTCATCGAGGGCACGGCACTGCTCAAGGTATTCGCGCGCTAGATCAAGTTCTCCGTCAGCTAAGTGAAGGTAGGCGAGGTTGGAGAGGAGGGTAATATTCTCCTCATCCAGATCGATGGCCGTATTAAGGTACTCTTTTGCAAGCTCACGCTCTCCACTCTCCAAAGAGCAGATGGCCAATTCGTTGTAGAGGTCGCTGCTTCCTTCAGAGAAAGAGAGGGCCTTGAGAAACGCCTCTTGCGCTTCACTAAAGCGTCGTTCTCGTCTAAGGGCCCATCCCTTGAGAAACCAAGCGTTCCAGATCGTGGGGTTGTCGGAGAGGAATACATCGAGCAGACGAATTGCCTCAATCTCATTGTTCATTTGAATGGCATCATAGGCAGCCATCAGCCGCTCGTCATCAGAGAGCTTGGCCTGGATATCTTCCATGATCTTCTTGGTATGAGCTCGCTTCTCATCCTCCGGGCCATCACTTTCAAGGTATCGCTCCAAGAAAGAACGTGCTACTTCGACATTGCCCTGATACAGATGGAAAAAGCCTATTTCCCGCAGTAGATCAGGGTCATCCTCCAGGGTATCCAAACCGCTTTTGAGAGTCTGAAGCGCCTTCTGTTGGTTAGTGTCGTACACTTCCCCTTTATCTTGATCTGCGGCTGCGATACGACTGTAAAGGGTTGCTAGGTTGATGAATGCCTCACTTTGCAGGGTGAGGGCACATACAGAGCGAAACAACTCTTCGGCAAAGAGGTAGTTGCCTTTCTGCTCTTGGGCGATTGCAGCAATATTGAGCTCCTGGGCCGCATCAGGCTGTACGGCTAGCACAAAGTCCCGATAGTAGGAGCGATGTGGGTGCCCAGGATCCCATGCAAGGATCTTCAGCATGCCACTGATGATCAACTCGATGGTAATTTCCTCAGTACTCTCCATCCGATCTTTATCGGCTGGCAGTTGTACTGGAATCTCAATGGTTGGATCGATAGTAAACCCTTCAATGATCTGTGCTGCAGATTCAGGGATGGTGATGAAGATGAGGTTCTTCAATTCGTCGGATTTGGTATTCATGACGAGCTTTCCTAGTATAAAACATGAAAAAACCTGCGGTGTGACACCCGGAGAATGCTCTTGAACCGGTGGTTCAAAGGGGAAACTAGTTTTGCTGAAGATTCTGTTCCATTTAACCCCGGAGGGTTGGAGCAATGCAAATCAGCTATACCGCTTCCCGTCTGTGTAAGTTGAGCCAAGAGACTGTGGCTCCAGGTGGCACCGCAGGAGACGTTTCCTTACAAGACAGGACATCCTGTCTGTCTCTATCGTACAATAAGAATACGGTTTGTGAAAGGGGGGCAAGAAAGAACAGGGCCGTGTGGCCCTGTCTTCAAAGGTTCTGCATTTGTTGAATTTTAGTTAAAGACTGTCATCCAACAAGGCATCGAGATCGATCTCGTCGTTGTTGAACGCTTCACCACTGGTAAAGGAGTCAGCGGCCTCCAACTCGAGGGAAAGGTCTTCAAAGAGTTCCACCTCATCCAAACCGTCGATCGTGGAGAGGGTATCCAGGGCAACAGCAATTGACTGTTCAAGCAACTTGTTGCTCGTGGTATAGCTCTCTACATACTCCTCCAGCTCAGCATTGTGGGCACGGACAAGGTCAAAGCGCTGTTGCAACTCCTCCTTCTCCTTGCGAAGCAATGCGATCAAGCCGGCAGCCTTTTTGGTCCTTAGTTCAAGTAACCTGATGGTATCAACGACAGACACGGTTCCTCCTTGGTTCAACCTAGCGAATTGTTCCTGCCTTACTTGGCGAGGACAACCTTTACCTGGTCCACAAGTGCATCGAATGCCTTGGCATCCTCGATAGCCATGTTCGAGAGAGCCTTGCGATTGATCTCAATATTGGAGAGTTTCAGACCATGCATAAACTGGGAGTAATTCAATCCCTGCTCCTGCACTGCAGCCGAAATTCTGCTGATCCACAGACGGCGGAAGTCGCGTTTGCGCTCCTTTCGTCCACGATATGCATACTGGCCGGCCTTCTCAACAGCATCTTTGGCGATACGGTAGTTGGTACTCCTTCTTCCGTAGTAACCCTTAGCTTGCTTGAGAATCTTCTTTCGTCTGTCCTTGTGTTTGGTTCCGTCTACTGCTCTTGCCATGATAATCCTCCTTAGGAGTAGGGGAGCATGCTCTTCACACGCTTCGCTTCCACATCACTGAGGATGCCAGTAGCACGCAAGTGCGCTTTGCGCTTGCTGCTCTTCTTGGTAAGAATGTGACGGAGGCCCTGTTTCTTGTACTTGACCTTTCCGCCAGACGAGACCTTGAACCGTTTTGCAACGGCTTTTCTTGTTTTCATCTTGGGCATAGTTATGCACCTTCCTTATTTTGCGCTCTCAAGGAACAAGACCCCTTGAAGCAGCATGTTCTCAATCCCATGCGGGATTATAGTTACTGGTTTTCTTTCTTGGGAGGTTGTTTGGAGGGGCTGACAATCATACTCATCATCCGGCCTTCCATTTGTGCCTCCCGGTCAAGGTTGTAGCCTACACCAATTGTCTCTAGCTGGGCAAGTATGCGATCAAGGACCACTTTCCCCAATTCGGTATGGGCTAGTTCTCGGCCACGGAAGCGGATACTTACCTTGACCTTATTTCCTTCGTTAAGGAATTCACCGATGTGCTTACTCTTTGTCTCAAGATCGTGTTTCTCAATCTTGGGCTGCATCCGGATTTCCTTCATCTTGACGATGTTCTGGTTTCTTTTTGCATCCCGCATGCGCTTCTCTTGTTCGTAGCGGTACTTTCCAAAATCGAGGATCTTACAGACCGGTGGGTTTGCGTTGGGTGAAACCTCCACCAAATCCAATCCTACGCCCTCAGCGAGAGCCACCGCATCAAAGGAGCTCATGATACCCCTTTGGTTTCCATCTTGATCAATGACGAGCACTTCTCTTGCACGGATCTGTCTGTTGACCCTCAAATCCTTTGTAGCCAAACGATCTCCTTGTGTTTTCGGCGAAAACCTCTGTTTTTACATATAAAACGACCTAAAAGGCCGACCTTAAACAATATAGCACACGCCTAAATGTGTGTCAAAGCATGAACAAGCCGCCCATCTTGGGCGGCTCATCAATGATTGTGTCCTTAACCCTGATTAGCAGAGCCCAGGACGTTGGTATTCTTGTGCATGTACATCTTCTTCAGCTCTTCACGTGCTGGTCCGAGGTACTTGCGCGGGTCGAACTCGCCTGGCTGCTCAGAGAGCACCTTGCGGATGACACCGGTCATAGCCAATCTTCCATCACTGTCGATGTTGATCTTGCAAACAGCACTGGAAGCTGCCCTGCGAAGTTGCTCCTCTGGAATGCCAATGGAGTCTTTGAGCTTGCCACCATACTGCTGGATCATCTCAACGTACTGCTCGGGTACCGAGGAGGATCCGTGCAGAACGATGGGGAAGTTAGGAAGCTGTTGTTCAATCTCTTCGAGGATGTCAAAGCGTAGCGGAGGAGGAACAAGTTTTCCATTCTCATCGCGGGTGCAATCCTCGGGTTTGAACTTGTTGGCTCCATGGCTGGTACCAATAGAGATAGCCAAAGAGTCAACACCAGTGCGGCTGACGAAGTCTACGACCTCTTCAGGCTTGGTATAGGTGCTCTTCTCGTGGCTGACCTCATCCTCAATACCTGCGAGGACACCAAGTTCTCCCTCAACGGTCACGTCGTGGGCATGGGCATACTCAACAACTTTACGGGTCAATGCGACGTTCTCCTCGTAGGGGAGGTGGCTGCCGTCGATCATGACGCTGGAGAAGCCATTGTCAATACACTCTTTGCATGTCTCAAATGAATCACCGTGGTCGAGGTGTAGGACGATAGGGATCTCATATCCGAGTTCCTTTGCGTATTCTCCGGCACCCCTGGCCATATTGCGCAGCAGGTTGATGTTCGCGTAATCGCGTGCACCCTTGGAGACCTGCAGGATGACCGGGCTCTTCGTTGCAACACAAGCCTGGATAATGGCCTGTAGCTGTTCCATGTTGTTGAAGTTGTAGGCGGGAATGGCATACTTACCTTTCATTGCCTTGTCAAACATCTCTCTGGTGTTCACCAGACCGAGTTCCTTGTAGGATATCATAGCTTACTCCTTGTACAGTGGATGCTTCGATCCATCTATAAATGTAGCGAATTGTTACTAAGGTGGTCAACCGCAATCCGCATCGGTCTCAGCCACGATTTAAATACATTACCTATTCTGTAAATACGTCAACAATTGGCCTTCTCAATAGCTCTGCCCCCTTGGATTGAGTGATAATTCGCTCACTGATAGCCCACCACACCAGTTGTTCAAAACGAGTGCTCTCTTCTCGTTCAATCATTTTTCCTGGTTCTCGTCGGCGCCAGTCTCGCTTTGAGAAAGTTTTGCAAAGTTCTCGATAGGCATACTCGTTGATAATTTTTAAATCAAAAGCACGACGACAGATTGCCTGCATGCTTATGCCCCAGAGATGCTTCAGATGATAGAGTTCGCTTATAGCTAAAGTGTGCCTCTTGTGACCAATAGCGCGAATGACCGATTCTTTGGGAAACAGCAGTGCCTGGGCAAAACGGTGGCATGCTTGCTCCAGAGGAAAATCATCTTCCGAAGAACTTTCGAGTAAGAGGTGGCCTAATTCATGAGCTAGTGTGAAGCGCTGTCGCGCCCCATCGCCTGAACAACAAGTACCAATGATTGACCATTCACCAGCGGTCATTGACATACCATCAATTGTATTGTTTGTTGGCACATCACTCGTCATAACGATAATACCTTGTTGTTCAATGACTTCAGTAAGGTGAGCAATAGGTGAGCGACCAAGTCCCCATCGATCACGTATTCCTTCGGCTAAGCGTTCAACATCTGTACCATTTTTTACAACAATAGGTTTCTCGTTAAAGCAACGGAATGGGGGATTTGGCCATAAGTTGTCAAGTAACTGCCATCGTTCAAGGTGGTCGTGTATCTCTGCTTCTATCGCTTTGATCGTTCCTTGGCGTAAAGAAGGCCTTTTTCTATAATTGAGTTGACCCATAGAAAGCTGTACTGGACGGAAAAAATATTCACTGCGGACATTCAGGGTTTTGGAAAGTGCCAACAATACTGTTGATGATGGCATGCTTTGGCCATGCTCATACTTTTTGATCATGTTGGCACTCACACCGACTTTAGATCCCAACTCTTTCATTGACAGGGATGCAGCGTGTCGGGCACGCTTCAGGCGTTCTCCGAACATGACATCTATCTCCTTAGGTTTACATATTGCTAAAAAAATAAAGAAACGTAAGCCTTTTTTCTCGGGTTATTCTCTTAAGAAGGTGAGAAAATGGTGATAGTTAATCTCAATCTGCTCTACCAACTCTGCAACACTGATCTGTCGCAACTCAGCTGCAAATCGGTAGATATGGATCATCGACAGTGGGGTATTTGGTTTACCCCGTAGGGGGACTGGGCTCAGGTATGGGCTGTCCGTCTCCAAAAGAAGTGAGGATAAGGGTAGAGAGGAGAAAAGTTTTTGCATCTGGGTGTTGGATTTATAGGTCAGAGGCCCAGCAAAGGAGAGGAAAAACCCCTTTTCGATGGCTAGGTGGGCAAGCTCGTCGCCTCCTTGATAGCAGTGAAACACTCCACCTGAAGCAAATGAGCGATCTTTTAAGATTCTGATAAACTGCTCATCAGCTTCACGGTTATGAATGATAATAGGTAAACCTCGATCTTGGGCTAGGTCAAACTGTCGGTGCAACAACGCTTCCTGACTTTCCGGGGTGCCGTACTTCCAATGATTGTCCAATCCGATCTCACCGATGGCCGCAGCTTTATAAAGATCAAGTTGCTCTTCAAGTTGCGCTATTTGCACCTCGATGGAAGGCCTGCCTTTATCGACCCCCCAGGGGCCAATACCGACTGCAAACTGTAGGCCATCGTAGTGACCAAAGCGTTCAATGCGCATCCCTAGGTCATCGCCAGCCAATCCAATTTCGAGGCCAACGATATTGTTCTCCTGCATCTTTTGCAGAAGTGCAATCGGGTCGATGCCTTTCGCCTCAATGGCTCTAAGGTGAAAGTGACTGTCAATTAAGCTAAGGTGCTGTTCATCCATGTCTCTAGTTATATCCTTCTCTTGTATACTTGCAAAGCCCATTGACAAATAGTGCTGCTCATTTGGTGGAGATCTGCAAGAAATGAGGTGAAACATTAATTCCGATGCCGTGATATCCAAGAAGGGAAAAAATATCGCGTTGCTTAGAGATGATAGTCTGATAGAATCATGATAACAACAGGAGTCAACAATGAAAAAACTTGGAGTGGCAATCATTGGATGCGGGGGAATCTCTGTAGCCCATATGCAAGGGTTTATAAGTCTTGCAACGCAGTGTGAAGTGCGGGCATTGTGTGATATCTATCCAAAAAAGGCCATGAATCTGGCTCAGAGATTTGATCTGCAAGATGTTACAATCACTGAAGATTATCACTCATTGCTGGGCATTGATGATATCGATTTGGTCTCGATTTGTCTGCCGCCATCGAGTCATTGTGCAGCAACTGTTGATTTTCTCGAGGCAGGTAAACATGTCATTGTTGAAAAACCCATGGCTCCTTCACTGCGTGAATGCGATATCATGATTGCCGCCCAAAAGAAGAGTGGCAAGGTTCTCTCTGTTATTTCACAAAACCGCTTTAAGATCGCTCCGATGAGAATCAAGCAGATGCTTGATGCCGGCGACTTTGGCAAGGTACTACTTGCACGAGTA
Source organism: Sphaerochaeta sp. (assembly GCA_041654935.1). Lineage (GTDB taxonomy): Bacteria > Spirochaetota > Spirochaetia > Sphaerochaetales > Sphaerochaetaceae > Sphaerochaeta. The sequence goes on from JBAZCM010000001.1 coordinate 82,826, forward strand.
AGCTCGATGTGGTGGCGTGGCACAAACTACTACGATCTGTGGTGGCGCGGTACCTACGAACAGGAGGGGGGAGGGTGCACCCTCAACCATGCAGTGCATCAAATCGACATCCTGCAGTGGCTGGTTGGAATGCCCAAGAGTGTGTTGTCTGTTATGAGCAACGTGGCCCACCCCAATAGCGAGGTTGAAGATCTCTCTCTTTCCATTCTCCGCTACGAGGGTATGCTTGCACAAATCGCCAGCACGCTTGTCGAACATGATGAAAAACAGGAGTTTCTCTTTGCCGCTGAGAACGCCTCCTTCTCGATTCCTTGGTCACTCAAAGCGGTCAAACAACTGCCCAATGGATTTTTTGAGCCGAGTGAAGAGATGGAGCGAACACTTGAAAGCCGGTATGAATCGCTTGAAAGTCTAGCCTTTGAGGGCCACACTGCCCAGATCGAGGATGTACTGCAGGCGATACAGAGCGGTGGTGTTCCCGTAGTGGATGGGATACAAGGAAAAAATGCTGTTGAACTGATCTGTGCGATGTATAAGTCCTCGGTTGAAGGGAGAGAGGTCACCTTACCAATTGCCCAGGACGATCCCTTCTATACCACTGAAGGAATGCTATCAAAGATGGTTCGTTATAACAAAAAGCTTAGATCAGTAGAGAATTTTGAGGATTTGGAAATCACCTTGGGGAATATGTGAGGGAGGAAGTTACGATGAGTCGAATGGATGGACAGAACTATGCGCCTACTGGCAAGCCTGCGCCAGTGTGTGAGAAGGGTGAATATTTGGTTGGAGTTATTGGACTCGATCATGGACATATCTACGGGATGTGCAATGGCCTCTGTGAGGCTGGTGCAGATGTGGTGAGCGTCTGGGATCCAGACCTTGAGAAGGTGAAAGCCTTTGTAAAAGCATTTCCTTCTGCTGTAGTTGCCAACACAAAAGAAGAGATTTTGCAGAATCCGAGTATCCATTTCATTGCGGCTGCGGCAATCCCAAGTGACCGAGGAGCTATTGGCCTCGCAGCTCTCGATGCTGGTAAGGATTTTTTTACCGATAAACCGCCCTTTACTACCTTTGAGCAGGTACAAGCTGCTCGCTCCAAGGTAAAAGAAACAGGGGGCAAATGGTTTGTCTATTACAGCGAGCGTATCCATGTGGAATCGGCTGTTTGGGCAGAAGAGCTGCTTGCACAAGGCGCTATTGGAGATTTGGTCTCACTACGGGGGTGGGGTCCGCATCGTCTTGCTGCCCATTCGCGCCCTCAGTGGTTCTTTGAGAAGGAGCACTATGGGGGCATTATCATCGATATAGGCAGCCACCAGGTTGAACAGATGCTCTTCTACAGTGGTGCAACTGACGCGACAGTGGTCTCTAGCAGAGTCGGCAACCTTAACAATCCGCAATACCCGGGATTGGAAGATTACGGCGACGTTTGTCTGACCACCGATACTGGCGTTGCATGCTATTTCACCCTTGATTGGTTTACTCCCGATGGGTTGGGAACCTGGGGCGATGGACGTTTCTTCCTCATTGGTACCAAGGGATATATTGAGCTACGCAAATACATCGATGTCGCGGCATCCTCGGATGGGGATACAGTTATCTTGGTCAATGATGAGGGAGAGCAGCGTTTTAACGTTGGAGGTGAGGTCGGCTTTCCATTCTTCGGAAGGCTCATCCGCGACTCTCTTGATCGAACTGAGACTGCCATGAGCCAAGAGCATGCATTTCGGGCTATTGAAATCGCCATAGAGGCACAGGCTAAAGCGCAGAAACTTCGATAAGTCATCAGAGTATTACCATAATCGTCGGATCTGGACAGCTTTATATTGGTGATTCCATGGGGATGGATCCTGTCTACGTAATCGATACCAGGAGAACTCTGCACAATTTAGAGTACTGATGTATCGATGGTAGGGAGGAGTCCACCCATGGTGCGAAAGATCATTCCTTGCTGCAGTTCTCTCTGGACTGCCTTCTGTAGTGATGTAGTGCTGTGATGAGCGAGTACTGCACTGCGATCATACCCTTGGCCAAAGACGCGCTCATAGAGCTGTGGGAGTTGGTGAGGAACAGAAAATTTTGTAAACCGTTGCATGAAGGAAACGATATTGCTCTCTGGCTTTGCCACTATCTCCAAGGCTGGGTCAATCAGCCATGAGACACACACGAAGAGGGGGTGGGAGGCAAAGAAGTGGATAGCTTGAGAGAGGGCATCATCGACAGCTGCAGGAGACAGATCAGCTTCACTGGGTATATGAATGTTGATGAGTTCTTGCTCGTTGTCTGCAATCAATGTGAGGGCAGAGAGTGAAAAGTGACTTGGGTCTGGTTCAATAGCGCCACTGTTTGGATTGACGGGGTGAGCCAAGAGAGTGTGTCCATCATCGATCAGTTGGGTGGTAAAAGAGAAGTTGTTAGCCTCGGTGATGTAGCCCCCAGCGTCACAAGTCACCTCGCTTTGCGCAACGAGTAACAGAGCATGTGCATCGTCGCGATAGATGCGATAGGGATATCCAAAGACTTTTGGCTCGAATTGGAGACTTCCCAACTGAACAATCTTTGCAGTGAGATGGCGAGCAATCCAAAAGACCTGACTGAGGCCAAACACTCCATTGTTCCGTCTACGATGTTCAGTGCTCCAACGATGGATATCAGAGAGTGTTGCATCACGAACTGATGGGCTTATGTCGCAGTGTTCGTACAGGTCATCGATCTGTTGCAGACTCTGGACTATCATGGTCAGGGGATAGCATGATCCATGGATTTTGGAACCACTATCGAGCAGTAACGCAACAGCTTGGGTGTTTTGCATTTTGATAGCGTGGCGAAGGTCTTGCAACGTTTCTTGATGATCGGGGTGTGCTTCAGCCGCTTGCTGTGTTTCGATGATCTGGGCAACCTCTTCATCATTGAATCCAAGACGTTTGGCTCTCTCTTGTATCATGGCCTAAGAGTGAATGGCTCAACCCACTTCGTCAAGGGCTTTCCATCTTGGCTATTAGGCAGTATTGTTGTTGAATATTCGCGATAAGGAAGGCTACATGATCAAGGGTGTTTTTGCACTGTATGCCCAGCGCCCCGCTTTTTTCCTGGAACTATTAGGCCAGCACCTCTACATCACACTCATCTGTATAACGATCACGGCAGCCTTGGGATTGTTGTTGGGTTTTGTTATGACTCGCCATTCCCTGCTGGCCACCTTGATCTTGCGCATCACCAGTTTTCTATACACCATTCCGTCAATTGCTATCTTTGGTATCCTGGTCTCAATATCGGGGATCGGTCTCACCAGCGCGGTCATTGCCATCGTCCTCTATGGATTGCTACCTATGGTGCGCTCTACGTATACCGGCTTGATTGAAGTCGATGACGATGTCATAGAAGCGGCAGTGGGTATGGGCACTGACCGACGCCAACTGCTCTTTTGGGTGCGCTTACCATTAGCACTGCCGGTCATTTTCAATGGCTTTCGCACGATGGCTGTCATGACGATCGCCCTCGGAGGCATCGCTTCCTTCATTGGGGCTGGTGGCCTGGGTAGAGCTATTTGGCGAGGAATATCTACCAACTACGCTGAGATGACTATCGCTGGCAGCCTTCTGATTGCTGCCATCGCTATTATTGGCGATCTTATATTAGAAATTATTGAAAAACGGGTCCGTATGCGGTACCTGGGAGAGGAGGCAGAGAGTGCGTAAGAGTACAATCCTAATCATTATACTGTTGATCATCGCGGTCGTGGCGACCGGGTGTAAGAAAGAACAGAAGACCATCGTCGTGGCAAGTAAGCCAATGACTGAGCAATATATCATTGCCGAAATGTTGACCATGCTTATTGAAGCGAAGAGTGATATCACCGTCAAACAAAGTCTGGGTATCGGTGGAGGGACCAGTAATATTCATCCAGCCTTGGTAAAAGGGGAGGTCGACCTCTATCCTGAGTACACCGGTACCGGATGGCTTATGGTCCTCAAACGCGATCCTATCGCCGAGCCACTTCCACTCTACGAGGCGGTCAAAAAAGCTTATTCTGATGAGCTCTCATTGGCTTGGACCGGTCTGTATGGCTTTGCCAACAACTACGTCATCGCCGTACGTGGAGAGGTGGCCAGAGAGTATGGCCTTGCTAAGGTCAGCGACCTTGCTGCTTACAGCAACACCCTCATCTTTGCGGCAAATCCCGATTTTTTGGAGCGCGAGGATGGGTATCCAGGATTAGTCGAGACCTACGGCCTCTCCTTCAAATCGATCAAAGAAATTGATATCGGTCTTCGATTTGAGGCAATCTCCTCTGCTGCAGCCGATGTCATTCCCATCTACACAACCGACAGCCGCCTCAAGATTGAGGACGTTGTGCTCCTCGAAGATGATCGACACTACTTCACCAGCTACCTAGCAGCAACCATAGTGCGTGAGCAAACACTCAAGACCTACCCAGAGTTGACTTCGATCCTCGAGTTGCTCACCGGTGCAATTAATGATCAAGAGATGGTGGCGATGAACTACCAAGTTGAGATTGAGAAGCAAGATCCCAAGGATGTGGCTCGTGCATTCCTCGCGTCTAAAGGACTGCTTTGATGCAATGGGCCATAGAGTTTGATCACATCTCCAAGTCTTACACCCTCGAGGAGTCGGTTCTCACTGACATCAACCTCAAGGTTGCCCCGGGAGAGCTTGTGGTCCTTCTCGGCCACAGCGGCTGTGGCAAGACCACACTCTTGAAGCTGGTGAACAAACTCTTGGACTTTGACTCTGGGTACTTACGCATCCACTCCAAGAAGCTCAGCGATTGGGATATCGAGGAGCTGAGGCGCTCCATCGGTTGGGCAATCCAGCAGGTGGGACTCTTTCCTCACATGCGGGTGTGGGAGAACATCAGTTATGTTTTACGCCTGCAGGGAGTGGATAAGAGGATGAGGCGCAGACGTGCGAGTGAACTACTGGAGGTCGTGGGCCTGCCTCAAGAGTACCTTGAGCGCTATCCACGCCAACTCAGTGGAGGACAGCGCCAACGAGTCGGTGTTGCCCGTGCCCTTGCCGCTGAGCCCTCCATCATCCTCATGGACGAGCCGTTTGGTGCTGTGGATGAACAGACGCGCACCCAATTACAGGAGCAGCTCCTCTCAATCCATCGCCGTTTTGGGCAAACCATTCTCTTTGTCACCCATGATATCCACGAAGCCTTTAAGCTGGGCACGCGCATTGTCCTCATAGATGAGGGGAAAATCCTACAGGATGGGAGCAAAGAAGAGTTGGTCTTCTGTCCGGCCAGCGATCGTGTCTCGGCCTTCTTGGGGCTCAAAGGCTTCTCTGCGCTCTTTGATGAAACACTGCTCGGCGAACTCTATGAGCAAGTGAAAAGTGGGGAGCTGGATGCCCTTCATTGCCTCCGTCTGTTGGGCCAAATGAAAAAGGACCAGCACGAAGCTGGTCCTCAATAACCCTACAAAACTTTTAGAGCAAGCCAATCTCGCGATAGTAGCGAGCTGCTCCGTCGTGGATGGGCAGGCCCGCCAAATCCTTGGTAGTTTCTGCTTTTACGACATTCTTTAAAGGTGCTTGAGTCTCCTTAAGAACATCAAAGTTCTCCCAGAAAGACTTGGTCAGCTCATAGATAACGTCATCATCGACGCGAGCGTCGGTGAAAATGGTGATTTTGATGGCGCTGGTTTGTACATCAGTGTCCTGACCAGGGTAGGTTCCTGCAGGAATTGTGTAGGCTCCATACCAAGGGTAGTCTGCCTGAAGAGCGCCAATGAGTGAATCATCGATCTCCAAGAGCGTACCACCGGCGGTGGAGAGCATCTCGGTCACGGCTGCATTAGGAATACCGGCCATGATCCAAGCTCCGTCGAGTTGCTTATTGCGCATTAGGTCGATAGCTTCGGTGAAACCGACATACTGTACCCGTAGCCCCTCTGGGTAGGGAAGACCAGCGGTATTGAGGTGAATGTCCGTCTCGACTTCAGTCGTTGAACCCGGCGCACCACTGGCAAAGCGCTTGCCTGCAAGGTCGGTGAGAGTAGCGGCACCACTTGCTTTGGTGACGACGACCTGGTTCGGGTTTGGATACAGACCGATCATGACACGAAGGTTGGGGTTTGGTCGTCCTTCAAAGGATCCGATCCCGTTGAATGACTCATACATGATCGATGTGACGGCAACACCCATCTGGGCCTCACCATCGGCGACGAGGTTGAGGTTTTCAATTCCGCCAGCACTTGCTTGTGCACTTGCACGCACAGTGGGAACCTCGTTGTTCCACATGTTGGCAATTGCCGATCCGAGAGGATAAATTGCTCCGGTCGTTGCTGCGGTGGGGAAATTAATCACCGTCTTTTTTGCTGCACTCTCCTGCATTCCTGCTGCAAACAGTGAGCCAGAGAGGAGGACGAGGACCATAAGTACTACAATACCTTTTTTCATACTGGTAACTCCTTGTGATGTGATGATCGTTGCATAAGTTGTGCAACTACTATGATGAGACAAAGGCCAAGGGCCAGCACATCGGTGCCAAGCCTAGGTTCAATAAAGAGCACTCCGGCGCCAACCAGGATTATCCGACCAACAATCTTCAGTCGATCAAAGAGATATCCTTGCAGGCCTGCAGAGAGGACCACCACTCCAATTGAGGAGGTGATCACCGCTCGTAGGGTGAGCAGAATAGACGCCCCTTCGACAGTGCCCAATAGCAAGATAGGATTGCCCAAAAAGAAGAAGGGGAGGATGAAGCCAGTGAGTCCGAGTTTGACCGCAATCAAACTGGTCTTTGTCTGGTCACTATCGGCGATACCACTGGCAACATAACTGGACATTGCCACTGGCGGGGTGATGTTGGAGAGACAGGCATAGATGAGGCAGAACATGTGTGCTGCCATGGGGATTGCTCCGCCTTGGATCAGGACAGGGACGCTGACAGTGGATACGATGACGTAGGCCGCGACACCAGGCACTCCCATGCCAAGGACCGTGCTCATCAGCATGACCATGAAGCCACCCAAGTAGAGCTGGCCCGCTCCCACAATGCGAAGAATTACATATCCGAAGGCCAAGCCAAGGCCTGTCAGGGAGACGGTGCCAATGATCACACCAATGATTGCACAGCTCATACCGACGGTAATTGCCGAGCGCGCCCCTTCAACGGTGGCCTGGACGATGGTGCGCCAGTCCATGCGTGTCTCCTTACGAATCCACGAAGCGGCAACAGTAGCAAAAATTGAGACCACTGCACTGTATAACGGGGTAAACCCAAGCGCCAACAGTCCTAGTAACACTATCAGGGGAATGAGGAGGTGGCCTTGCTTCTTAAGGACTACGATAGCATCGGGAATGTTCTCTTTGGAGAGACCTGAGAGGCCGAGTCGCTTTGCTTCAAAGTGGACGGCAAAGAGAAGAGTCAGGTAGTATAAAAAGGCGGGGATTGCAGCCGCAACCAATACCTTGGTGTAGCTCACTCCCAAAAATTCAGCCATGACAAAGCCGACAGCTCCCATAATCGGTGGGGCAAACTGGCCACCGGTGGAGGCGACCGCCTCAACAGCTGCGGCAAACTCCTTCTTGTAGCCGGTCTTCTTCATCATAGGGATGGTGATGGTACCGGTCGTGGCGACGTTGGCAATCGCCGAACCGTTGATCATTCCCAGCAGTGCACTGGCGATAACAGCCACTTTTGCAGGGCCACCGGCGGTGCGCCCGACTAGGGTAAGAGAGATGTCATTGATGAACTGGCTGAAGCCACTGTGCTTGAGGTAAGCCCCAAAGAGGACGAAGAGGAAGATGTAGGTTGCACTGACTCCAAGGCCGATGCCAAAAATTCCCTGACTTCCCCAGATCATGATCGTAAGGACTCGTTTGATCGAAAAGCCCACGTGGCCAAGATCACCTGGGATGAACTGACCCAGGAAGTTGTACAGAAGGAAGATGAGGCCTAGGATAGCCAAGCTTCTGCATGCTCTACGAGCAGCCTCAAAGACCAGCAGCATTGCCAACGCAGCAATCCAAAGGTCTGTCTTGTTCAGATACCCCCCACGCTTTGCTACTGCTACATAGTTGGTCAACAGGTAGCCGATAACAAAGACAGTTAGTGCAAGGAGAAGGATATCGAAGATTGGAGGGATAGAGCGTTGTCGACGCTCTCCTTTAAAGGCGGGAAAGAGCAAATAGGTAAAGACCAGCAGGAAGGCTAGATGCCAAGTCCTGAGGGCCATTGCATCAACAATGCCGATGGTGTTTGCATAAATTTGGTAAGCAGACCAAATCAAAAAGAGTACGGTGATAATATGGGAGAGTGGGCCACGGTAGCTTCTTAGCTTCCCGTCTGCTTCTTTCTCCTCCAAAAGTTGTTGGGCAACCACCTCTTCTTTGGTGAGATGTCGCTCCTCATTCATACGCTCTTCCATACCCACCTCCGATGAGTTCCTATCAATCTAGACGTTGTTGTAAGTTTTGTCAATTTGATATGCAAAAAGCTGTATGTTTATGCAATTGCCGCAATAACTTGACCTGCACATGATTGAAGTAAAAAAGAGATAGTTGCTCCTATACACATAAAGATTGTACAAGGTTCAAGACCTTGTTCATGTATATATGAATGTATATACTAAAGGAGGGCCATAATGATATTCGGTGTCGAAGGAAGGTTTGCCATGATGAGAGTGACAATTCAAAAATGGGGCAATAGCTTGGGAGTCCGACTTCCAAAAGCAGTGTTAACCCAGTTACAGCTGGGTCAGGGAGCTGTTATGGAGTGCAAAGTAGAAGAGTCCAGCCTGCGTCTCATACCGGTAGAACGGTCTCGTGCGGATGAGCTTGAACGTTTACTGGCAACCATTACGCCCGATAACTTGCATCACCTTGATTATTTTGAGGATGAAGTTGGAGGCGAGAAATGGTAGAAGTTCAATACATACCGGATGAAGGGGACATAGTATGGTTGAGCTTTACTGGTCAACAGGGTCATGAACAGCAAGGTGTGCGACCAGCGTTAGTATTAACGCCACGCTTATACAACCAATATGGGCTTGCGTTGGTCTGCCCTGTGACCAACAAACAGAAAGGATATCCTTTTGAAGTTCCAATACTCTCCTTTGCTAATGCAACAACAGGAGTAGTCCTTGCCGACCAAGTGAAAAGCATAGATTGGAAAAGTCGTACAGCAACGCTCAAAGAACGAGCCAACCCAGTGGTGGTTGAGCGGGTAAAGGATAAAATTCTTCTATTGCTGGGTAAGTGAAATGCGGGACAAGCAGCTGCTCATTGAATAGTTCTGCCCAGAAAAATGATCAAAGAATATTGAGAATACTATTCAAGGCACTTTGTATTGTTCAATGGATGTGTGCCCAAGGCATTGGCTATTACAGGGTTGAGCCTCTCCTTACCCTATTGGTCACTTAAAGAAGAGCAGTCATATAGAGAGGGAGGTAGGTAATACCCTCTTCAATTTTTATATCCCCAGTATGCAATACATAGGGTGTATGTAGTTGCTGAGCATATTTGACAATAAACTTTCTCAGTGAAGTTAACGTGTAGTATTTTCCCGATTTTACCTCAATTGGAGAAATATTATGTCAGTTTGTGATCTTGTTTTTGGTTATCAGAAAGTCGATTTCCATGCGGGATGCTGAGTCATCAGGAGAAGGGTCAGAGTAAAAATAGTTTTGTAAGTTCTTACATAATAATAGTTTGCCGAAAGCGGGACTTGAACCCGCACGCCCTTACGAGCAAGGGATTTTAAGTCCCTTGTGTCTACCTGTTCCACCATTTCGGCTATAAATCGTTATCAATCCTCTATTTGCAATACGTTTGCGTCTGTTTTTGCAGGGATTAGGCGTTTGATGAATGACTGGGTGCCTACATAGGACTTCTCAAATTCTTCTTCGCTCTCCTTAAGAGCTGCCTGCCATGCTGCACCAAAACCCGGACTGTTGATCGTCAATCGATCTACAGCAGTCTGATAGACATTCAAGCGAGCAATCTCCTTTCTTCCAGGCTTTTGTGAATACGTATTGACGGTAATACGGAGGTTTTCGTTTTGTTTCTTCAGATCTTCATTCTCTTGTCGGATCTTAGTAAGTCCATCGCTTTCCAAGTCCATTCGGTCAGCAAGCAACATCTTCAGTCGATCCATCTCCTTAGCGGCAGCTTTGCGCTCACCACTACGCTTAATCGCCATGATTATCAAGACGACCAGTGCGACAGCAAGACCGATACCAAGACCAATTGCGAAGTTCTTCATGCCTCTCTCCTCCGATTTCGTAAAAAAGGTACTCTAACTGCTCACTTTTGTCAAAGCTGTCATCAAGCAAAGCGAGCTCTCATTGCGTCAACAGAGTTTTCTATCGCTGCTGGAATGCTGATCCGACCATCAAAGACTGCCATATCCTTGAAGCCTGTCCCTGTTAACAAAGTACAGACCTCTACATTCTCACCAAAGCGATCGAGGAGCATTGAGGTGTCTTTTTTCAGAGCAGCCCAGGCGCACGCAGCAGCAGGTTCAACGAAAAGTCCTGCTTCGCTTGCCAACTCCAGTTGCGCTGACAAAATCTCTTGGTCCGTGACCTCAGTTGCCCAGCCATTGCTCTCACTGATATAGCGTACTGCCATTCGCCCGTTGGCAGGGCTTTCTACGCTGATTGAGTCGGCAAGTGTGGTCGCTCGTCTAAGATTAGAATAGTCGCCGGTTCCCCACGCCTTGCTGATGGCATTCGAAGCGGTAGATTGGGCGGCTACCAAGTGAGGAATGTTGTGGATAAGCCCTGCATCCTTCAGGTCCGAGAAGCCTTTATAGACACCTGCAAAAATGCATCCATCCCCGGTGGGCACATACACCACTTCCGGTACTTTGCGACCTAACTGCAGAAATAGTTCTATGGAGACACTCTTCTTGCCTTCGATGGTCATTGGGTTATAGGCAGTGTTTCGGTTGATTCCACCAAACTCTTGTGTATACGCGATGGAGAGGGCAAAGGCGTCGTCATAACTGCCTTTGACCGGAACTACCGTCGCCCCATAGAGAACGCTCTGCATTAATTTATTCAAGGGAGCTGATTCTGGGACAAAAAGGATGATTTCAAGGCCATAGGCCGCACCGGCTGCGCTCATGGCAGCTCCGGCATTGCCGGTGGAAGCGAGGGCAATCTTTGATTGTTTATGGGCCAACGCCTGGGCAGCAATGAGAATGCTTGCCCGGTCCTTGAAGGATCCAGAGGGAAGAGCACCATCGAGCTTGAAGAAAAGATTCTTCAGGCCAGTAGCTTCCCGTAAAGCCTTCGGATGAACAATGGGAGTATTGGCGACAGGAAAGGCCAGAGGGTCTTTTATTTGGTAGGGCAGGAAGTCTTGCACAGAGAGCTGCTTCTTTCGTCTAAGCTTGGAGAGGTATGATTCATCCAGGCGGACAATGACATTACCGAGGGCGAAGGATGAGCCGTCATTGAGTGCTGAACACTTAGGACATTGATAAAAGATTTCTTTGCTCTTGTAGCGTCCATGGCAATCATTGCATACATAATTGAATTTCATCCCTTTGTCCTCCATTTCTGTTGTTTGGCAGATCTTGTATTCTCAGGTAGATTTATCTGAATCTTCACTACCTATGTCACCGGATTTCCATAGTAGGCCAGCCTATCAGCCACGTCAATTGAAAGGTAGGTGCTCTTGGGCTGTTGTCCTGCAAATGAGTACAACCGTTCCATCAGTTGTTGTCGTTTTGCAAAGGAAATACAATTATAATGGACACAATGAAATGCGACATCATGTAAAAAATAGCGGATTTGTTACGCAATAAGCCAAAATATAGGTATAATATTTTGGAATTGCGTGATTTAAGCAATCATAGTCGAAGTGAGCTGCATTCAGTTTTTGTGGTAGCACAGAGAGCAGGTTTGTTGCGAATTGTTGCAATAAAGATTGACTTCTCGCCAATCTGCATTAGAATAGCAATGGGTCGGCATGTCGCCGATCAAACACTGTCGTAGGAGTGAGTATGGGAGACATCATGCGCCCTGTTCCCTTCTCGGAACTGATCGAACGCATCGTCGGTGAGTATCGGATTCACCGTTCAATCTTTGGTATCGGCGAGGAGCAATTTTACCTCGATTCGCACAAAAATGGCATTACTGTCTTCGGTCAGCACTGCTCCACTCCCGTTGGTCCTGCAGCGGGTCCGCACACCCAGTTGGCGCAGAACATTGTTGCCAGCTACTTGGTCGGTGGTCGGTTCATGGAGTTGAAAACTGTCCAGATCCTTGATGAGCTGGAGATTGAAAAGCCTTGTATCGACGTTCGTGATGAAGGCTACAACACCGAGTGGTCGACCGAGTACACCCTGCCCAAAGCGTGGGATGAGTATGCTAAGGCATGGATTATCCTTCATCTCCTTGAGGCGGTGATGGGTGATGCTCCGTTTGAGCGGCCCTCCTTCATCTTCAACATGTCAGTAGGCTACAACCTTGAGGGTATCAAGACAGCCAAGATGCAGACGTTCATCGACAACATGATCGATGCAACGGGCGATGAGCGCTTTGTCCAATACCTGGAAGAACTTGATGCCCTCATTGAAGAGGGGCTCTTCGAAGGCACTCCATGGGAGGGCAAGGAGAAGGAGTTGTCAGGTCTATCAAAGAAGATCAGTGCAAACATCAGTCCTTCAACGACGCTCTCAACGATGCATGGATGTCCGCCGGCAGAGATCGAAGCTATCTGCTCTTACATGCTCACCGAGAAGAAGCTCAATACTTTCGTCAAACTCAATCCCACCTTGTTGGGATACGACACTGTCCGTGAGATTCTCGATACCCTCGGGTATGACTACATCACCCTCAAGCAAGAGAGCTTTGACAATGACCTGCAGTGGAGCGATGCCATCGCTATGCTCACTCGTTTGGTAGCTCTCTCCAAGGAGGTTGGCCTTGGCTTTGGAGTCAAGTTGACCAACACGCTCGGGTCGGTCAACGATCAAGGGGTCCTCGGTGGCGATGAGATGTACATGAGTGGCAGGGCGCTGCTTCCCATCTCTACGACCGTTGGTGAACGACTCTCCAAGGAGTTTGATGGGAAACTGCCAATCTCCTACAGCGGAGGAGCAACAGCCTTTACCATCAAGGAGCTCTTTGAGAGCGGAATCCGTCCCATTACTTTGGCAACCGATCTTCTCAAGCCAGGTGGATACACCCGCCTCAAGCAATTGGTAGAGATCCTCGAAGAGAGCAGAGGATGGGAGATGCAGAGCATCGACATCCCACGCCTTGAACAGTTGGCGACCAAGGCTCGTACCGGTGCCTATGCAGAGCTTGAGAAGCAATTTAGAGGCACCGATGCGGTGAAGGTGTATGAACGTCTTCCGATGTGGGACTGCTACGTAGCACCTTGCGTCGAAGCCTGTCCGATTCACCAAGCAGTACCTGAGTATGTGCAGTTGGTTGGCCAAGGTCGCTACGGTGAAGCATTACAATTGATCTATGATACCAATGCACTGCCAGGGATCACCGGACACATCTGTGACCATCAGTGTCAGCTACACTGCACTCGTATGGATTACGAGGGAGCGGTGAAGATCCGGGATATGAAGCGTATCGCCGTTGAGAATGGGTTTGCCGACTTCAAGGAACGCTGGGAAGGACCACCTGAGAAAAGTAAGATCAAGGCAGCGGTAGTAGGGGCAGGTCCTGCAGGCCTTTCGGCAGCATACTTCCTCGCCCGAGCCGGTTTTGATACAACCGTCTATGAGCGTGAAGAGTCAGCTGGAGGGATCGTACGTCATGTTATTCCAGGCTTCCGCCTACCGGTTGAAGCCATTGAGAGTGATATTCGCTTTATCGAGGCCCATGGAGTTAAGTTCAATTTTGGCGCTGATATCCAAAGCTTGGATATCGCGACTCTCAAAGAGAGGGGATATCATTCGATTTTCTACGCCATTGGCAGTGAAGTAGATAATGAGATTCCGCTGCAAGGAGATCGCAGTAGGGTACGCCCTTCACTGGCCTTCCTCTCACAGTTCAGGCGCGATCCTGCTTCGCTGAGCCTGGGCAAGCACGTGGTGGTCGTCGGTGGCGGAAATACCGCTATGGATGGGGCACGGGCGGCTCACCGAGTTGCTGGGGTAGAAAAGGTAACGGTGCTCTACCGCCGAACTGAAGCCCAGATGCCCGCTGACCATGAGGAGTTTGCAAACGCCAAGGCCGATGGCATTGAGTTTATCTTCCTAGCGAACCCAGAACGTTTTGAGGAGCGCACCCTGACAGTCAGGCGTATGAAACTTGGGGAGAAGGATGAGAGCGGTAGGCGCAAACCACTTGCCACCGACGAGACCTTCACCATCGAGTGTGACACGATGATCACCGCCATCGGTGAACGGCCTGATGGGGAGCAGCTTACTTGGTATGGTGTACCGACCAATGAGAAGGGCTGGCCGATTGCAGACGATGAGAGCCTGGAAAGTGAAGTCGACGATGTGTACATCATCGGTGATGTTTACACTGGTCCCTCCACAATCGTGCGGTGTATTGCCAGTGGCCGAAAGGCGGTGGAGAGTGCCATCGACAAGATCCTCGGACCCGAGGATGAGGATGAACACAACCATGACGACGATTGGGACGATGATGAGGACTACTCCTTTGAAGAGAGTGAAGAGATCGTTGCCGCTGAGAATGAGTTCTTTGCAGAACTCGCCCAAAAACGTAGCAAAATCCTGACTTCGAAGATCTTCGGCGATGCGGAGTTTGCCCGTATTGAAGCTGAGCGCTGTATGGAGTGCTCCTATGTATGCAACAAGTGTGTCGATGTCTGCCCCAACCGGGCAAATGTCGCCATCGATGTCCGTAACACCGGATTCTTTGAGGACCCATTCCAAATCCTCCACCTTGATGCATTCTGCAACGAGTGTGGCAACTGTGAGACCTTCTGTCCCTACGATGGAGGGCCATATCGCAAGAAGTTCACGCTCTTTAATACCAAAGAGGACTTTGATGATTCGTCCAACAGTGGCTTCTGGGCCGATGGGCCTGAGGTACTGGTACGAATGGAGGGGAGGACAGTAGCCTGCTCAATAGACGGGGATGGTCTATTGGCTGCCGATGCGCCGATCGACGATGAGGCTGCTGCGATGATCGAGACGATTTACACCTCATACAGCTATCTCTTGGGATATGTCGAGGAGTAAGGGGGATTATATGGCAACGATTGTGATTAAAGAGACGAGGATCATGCAGACGGCGCCGCCGTTTGAGGTCAGTGAAGCCGTTGATATCGTTATCGTTGATGATTTGATTACCGCAGTCGGTAAGGGAGCAGCCTCCTCAGTGAAGGCCGACAAAATCATAGATGGACGAGGCAAGACAGTCCTGCCAGGGAACGTTTGTGCCCATCATCACTACTACAGCGGCCTTTCGCGAGGGATGCTTATTTCCACAGGTCCGCAGCGAGATTTTGTACAGGTGCTCCAAGAGTGGTGGTGGCGCCTCGATCGAGGTCTCGGTGAGGAGGCATGTTACTACAGTTCCTTGATCTGCTCCATCGACGCCATCCTCGCCGGCACTACCTGCGCCATTGACCACCATGCAAGTCCCTCCTTCATCGAAGGAAGCCTTGATGTCATCGCCCGTGGGATGGAAGAGGTGGGCCTGCGCGGCTCTACCTGTTATGAGGTGACCGATCGTAACGGCGGGATGGATGAGGTTGAGCGAGGGGTAGAGGAGAACGTGCGCTTTGCAAAGACCTGCACCGACCGATCGCTTGTCAAAGCGATGATCGGTGGCCATGCTCCCTTCACTATCCCCGATGAAGGGTTGGCCCTGATGGGCGAGGCGGTACGCGAGACCGGATGTGGTATTCACCTGCATGTGGCAGAAGATCGCTATGATGCGGTACAAAGCCATCATATCCACAAGATGGATATCGTCGATCGCTTGGAGAAGTATGGACTGCTGAGCAACAAAGCGCTCTTGGTCCATGGCTTGTACCTCAACGACGATGAGATCGACACGATCAATCGATATGGGACTTTCCTTGCCCACAACGCCCGCAGCAACATGAACAATCATGTCGGTTACTTTGGACGAATTGAGGATGTAGAGAACCTGCTCATCGGCACCGATGGCTGTGGCGGTAACATGTTCGAGGAGCTCAAGCTGGCCTTCTTCAAACATAAGGATGAAGGACGACCGTGGTGGCCCAGCGACTATGTGGGCGCCCTCAATCGTGCAAACCGCCTTCTGGAGCGCTACTTCGATGGTAAGTTTGGTATGGTGGCCCCAGGGTATAAGGCTGATTTGATGATAACTGATTACCACAGTCCGACACCGCTTGTTAGCGATAATGCTGCCAGTCACTTTGTGTGGGGAATGAGCTCCAATTGTGTTGAGAGCGTAATCGTCGATGGAAAGATTGTAATGGAGGATCGTACGATCGCGCACATTGATGTGGATGCGATCTATCGTGAAGCGGCCAAGGTTGCCGCAAAGGTTTGGAAAACCGTAGACAACATCACTCCCTAGGGGGTGAAAATCATAAAGAAAAGGGGTAATGCATGAAGACAATTGCAGAACAAATCAGACAGAAAGCCGCTGAGTACCGTGACTACACGGCAGAGAACCTCTCCAAGATGGTGAAGGTCAAGAGCTACAGCTCCCAAGAGGAGGATGTATGTCGCCTGATCGTCACTCTCTGCGAGGAAGCGGGGTTTGACGAGGTCTATATCGACGGACTTGGCTCTGTCGTCGCCCGGGTGGGCAACGGACCGAAGCAACTTGCCTTCGATGCACACGTGGACACCGTAGAGGTTGGAAACCTGGATAACTGGAATTTCGATCCCTTCAGTGGAGAGATCAAGGATGGCAAGGTCTGGGGTCGTGGTTCCAGTGACCAAAAGGGTGGGGCCGCTTCGATGATCACCGCAGGGCGGATCCTCAAGGATCTTGGCTACGGTGGTGAGTATACCGTCTTCTTTACCTTCACGGTAATGGAAGAGGATTGTGACGGCATGTGCTGGAAGTACCTCATCGAAGAAGAGGGCTTGAAGCCAGACTTGGTCGTTTCCACTGAGCCGACAAGCTGCCGACTCTATCGCGGTCACCGCGGACGGATGGAAATTCGCGTCTTCCTCAAGGGAATCAGTGCTCACGGTAGTGCTCCAGAGCGCGGAGTAAGTGCCGCTTACAAGGCTGCTAAAGCTGCATTGGCAATTGAGCAACTGAATAAAGATCTGCTGCCAGATGAGGATAAGTTCCTCGGCAAGGGCACAATCACCGTCAGCCAGATGGATGTGAAGGGACCGAGTCAGTGTGCGGTGGCCGACTACGCCATGCTCTACCTCGATCGACGGCTGACCTGGGGTGAGGATGCCACTATGGCAATGGATCAGGTGCGCGACTACATCAGCAAGGCAACCGGTGATGATCCTGAATCAATCGTCGTTGAGATGCCCAACTATGAGAAGGTTGGCTGGACGAAGAAGGAATACTCCCAGGAGCTCTACTTCCCCACCTGGAAGATCGATGAAGACCACTACCTCGTGCAAGCCGGTGTTGCTGCCCACAAAGCACTCTTTGAAAAGGATCCGGTAGTCGATAAGTGGACCTTCTCAACCAACTTGGTGGCCACCACCGGCCGTCATAAGATTCCGGCAATCGGCTTTGGCCCTGGTGATGAAGATCAGGCCCATGCACCCAACGAAATCAACAGGATCGACGACCTGGAGATCTGTGCAGCCTTCTATGCAATGCTGCCCTACTCGTTGGAGAAGAAGTAAAAACGTGGTGTATTTGGCACCATCGGTGTGATATACTTGAGCTACGGAAGATGGTTCCGTAGCTCAGTAAAAGCGTATCTGGCCGCCTAGTAAGCGGTGAGAAAGAGGGCCTGCCCCCACTAGGGGCCCTGGGGGTAAGGCGGCATGGATGAACTAAGGTAGCAGGTGGTCCCCTTGCCTCCTGCTCCTTCCTTGCGGAACTAGCCGCATGCCGAGCCGACTTAGTGCAAGACCGGCTTGTTGGATCTACTTAGGCCGATCTTCGCTCGTATTAAGGAGAACCGAAGGCATGAGTTCCTCGCTTCTATTAAAAAATATCTACTGTCTACAGACCTCATTTGATGCACCGCAGCAAAGCGGTGTTGATTTATTGATCATAAACAATAAGGTCACTGCAATCGGCAAGACAGGCACTGTCATTGCCCCTGAGCAGACGCAAGTCCTCGACTGCTCCCACCACGTGGTTCTCCCCGGGCTTGTCAATACCCACCACCACTTCTATCAGACCCTTACCCGCAACCACCCAGCAGTTCAGAATGCCAAACTTTTCGACTGGCTGACCTTCCTCTACGATGTGTGGAAGTATATCGATGAAGATGCGATCTATTACTCTTCAATGCTGGCGATGGCTGAGCTTGCCAAGACCGGCTGTACCCTTACCACCGACCACCACTACCTCTATCCCCGCTCAATCAGCGCGGATGTGATGGGATTACAATTCAAGGCTTCCGATACGATCGGCATGCGTTTCAGTCCGACCCGCGGGTCGATGAGTCTCTCCAAGAAGGATGGAGGTCTGCCACCGGACAGTGTGGTGCAAAGCGATGACCAGATTCTCGCCGATAGTGAGCGCGTCATTGCCCAGTACCATGACCCCGCCCCTGATGCGATGCACAAGGTTGCCTTGGCCCCCTGTAGCCCTTTTACCGTTACCAAAGGTTTGATGCGTGATACGGTGCACCTTGCCCGTAAACATGGGGTGCGCCTACACACTCACCTCTGTGAGACCGCCGATGAGAACGACTTCTGCCTGGACATGTATGGGATGCGCCCAGTTGCATTGATGGAGGAGTGCGAGCTTATTGGCAGCGATGTCTGGTACGCCCATGGCATCCATTTCAACGACGATGAGCTACGCCTACTGAAGGAGACCGGTAGCCACATCGCCCATTGCCCGTCATCGAATATGCGCCTTGCCAGCGGTATATGTCGGGTGAGAGAGATGCTGGATATGGGTATCAACCTAGGTATCGCAGTCGATGGTAGCGCCAGCAATGATAGCTCGGATATGCTTGCTGAAGTCCGCCAAGCACTCTTGCTACAGCGCGTTAAATATGGTGCTGCGGGTTTGACCGCCACCGAGGCATTCACCATGGCAACCGAAGGAGGGGCAAAGCTACTCAACTTCGGAAACGTCGGGCGCCTGGAAGAGGGATGGGTTGCAGACCTCGCAGTCTGGGATGTATCGACTCTTCCCTATGCAGGAGCACAGAGTGACCCGGTCGCTGCCCTGATTTTCTGTGGTACCAACCATAACACTACCCACACTGTTATCAACGGAAAGCTTGTCGTCCATGATGGGGAGCTTGTTGGATTTGAAGAGGATGAACTCGCCGCCAAGGCGAATGAGATTAGCAGGGGCATGCTTGATAAGGCAGCCCGTAAGGAGGTCGTATGATACAGGAATTTCTTGTGGCATCGAACATATCTGATGCGTTGTCGCTGAGGCGCAATACCCCAAAAAGCAGGTGGTTTGCCGGCGGTACTGAAATAAATCGATTGAATTCAGGTTTGGATGCGAAGGCAGTGGTGAGTCTCTCAAAGCTTGGTCTGGACACTATCATCGATGAAGGACCGACGATTCGTATCGGTGCGATGGTAAGCTTGCAACAGTTGATTGATAGTCCTCTCATCCCTGCATGGCTCAAACAAGCTGCAGCCTACTGTGGGTCGTACACACGGCGCCATATGGCAACGATAGGCGGCAACCTCGCTCTGATGAGCGACCACTCCTATCTCGCCCCGGCCCTTTTGGCCAGTCGCTGTACCCTCAAGACCGCCAATCTCACCGAAGGTGGGGCCTATAGTGAGGATGAGATTCCAGTGCGTGAATACCACGCCTACATCAAGGAGCATGCCAACACCCTGATCCTCTCTATCGCTCTTCCCAAAGATAAGCGGTACGTTGGCTCACGTCGCTTTGCCTTGAGTGTGCAGAACCGCAGTGCGGTCAATGTAGCCTTTGGCGCAATGATGGGTGAGGGGCTGGTCATCAGCCACGTCCGCCTCTTTGCTGCGGTGCATGGCAGTGGCCTACAACGCCTCAACGATGTAGAGAACGCCATTGAAGCGGGAGAACTCTCAACCCGTGAGGATGTACAGCTTGCTGTCAGCCAAGCCCTCGAAGCGACCGATGATTTCATCGGTAGCGCACAGTACAAGCGCTATATCGCCGCCGAAGGGATTGGACAGCTCTTCAGCGAATTTCTCAAAGGAGGCGTATGATGAGCACTATTAAATTTACCGTTAACAATAAAAGCCATACCGTCGAAGTACTTGATGGACGCACCCTTCGCTCAGTACTCGTTGAGCTGGGCTACCGCAGTGTACGTGACAGTGACGATGGGGAAGGCTTTGTCGGTAGCGACACCGTCCTGGTGAACGACATTCCTGTCTACTCCAACCTGATGCTCGCTGTCCAAGCCGATGGTAGTATGATCCGCACAGCTGAGGGCTTAGGTACCAGTCGTAACCTAAACCCAATCCAGCAAGCGATGGTCCATGCAGGGGTGGTGCAAAGCGCGTATAATGCACCGGCAACTGCACTTCTGCTCACTTGGCTATTGGAGCGTCATCCTAAACCCACTCGGGAGCAAATCGATGAAGTCCTCAGTGGTCTCTTCATTCGCGATAGCGGCTACGAACAGTACTATACTGCTGTCCAGTTGGCCAGTGAATGGATTGCAAGCGGTAAGTGGGAGAGTGAGATTGCCCCATCGTTCCGCGATCATCTGACCTATATCGGCAAGGCCAAGGGTAAAGTAGATGGTCCGCAGCTGGTGGCCGGAGAGAGCGCCTTTGTAGAGGATCGGGTACAACCTGGATACTACTCGATGGTAATTTTGCGCAGTCCTCATGCCCATGCCTACATCAAGAGCATTGATATCACAGAAGCACTGCAGGTCGAGGGGGTGGAGACAATCATCACTCACGAGAACTGTCCTGATGTCTACTACATGCAGGCAGGGCAATCCAACCCTGAGCCCAGTCCCCATGACCGAAAATTACTCAACCAAAAGGTTCGCCACGTTGGGGACCGGGTAGCGGCAATAGTTGCCGAGACCGAAGAGCAGGCAATTGAGGCCCGGGACAAGATCAAGGTCGAGTATGAAGTGCTCGATGCGGTCTACACGGTTGAAGAGGCGATGGCCGAGGGAGCTCCGTTGGTACACAACGGGGTGGTAGAGTATCGGAGCGGTGCCCCATCTGATCTGGATGAGTACAACAAGGCAGCTGACCCCCGTGATGGAAAGGTCGTCTACATGTTCCCCTTGCACGGAGATATTCGAAAGAACGTTGCCAGTGCAGCCTATGGGAAGATCGGGGATGTGGATACAGGTTTTGCAGAAGCCGATGCAATCATCGAGCGCACCTACCAGACAACGCAGATTCAGTGTACTCCACTGGAGCCGCACATCTGTTACGCAAAGATTGATGGTGGAAGGCTGGTCCTTCACGCTTCAACACAGGTGCCCTTTCACGTCAGACGAATCGTCGGTTGGGTCTGTCAGATTCCTGAGAACAAGATTCGGGTTATCAAAGAGCGCGTCGGTGGTGGTTATGGCTCCAAACAAGACGTGTTGGTTGAGGACCTGGTTGGCTATGCCACCTGGATTACCGGCAAGCCGGTCTTCTACCGCAATACCCGAGAGGAGGAGTTTGTTGCCAACTCAACACGTCATCCGATGCGGGTGACCGTGAAAATGGGTGCAAAGAAGGATGGAACGATCACAGCAGTTTATATGGACGTTCGAGCCAATACTGGCCCTTACGGGAATCACTGCCTCACCGTTCCGATGAACGCCTGTTCCAAGACACTGCCGCTTCTGGCAGTGGACAACATGAAGTTCCAGGTGATTACCTACTACAGCAACATCGCCCCGACCGGAGCCTACCAAGGCTATGGTGCTCCCAAGGGTAGTTACGCCCTGATGACCTGTATGGCCGAATTGGCCAAGGAGATTGGGGTCGACTACTTCGATATGGCGATGAAGAACAAGGTCGAGAGCGGTTACATGCTCGAGATCCTTCGTGGCCTTGGAGAGGGACGAGAAGGAAATGTTGTGCCCGTTGGTTCTTGTGGCTTAGAGGAGTCGCTGGTCCGCGGAGCTGAGATGATTGAGTGGGGCAAACGCGTTGAAGGTCTGGGACCGGAGTGGAAGGTCGGTAAAGGCTTTGCCATGATCCAGCAGGGCAGTGGACTGCCTGGGCTCGACCACGGTAACGCGTGGGCAAAACTGCTTACCGACGGTACCTTCCAGATCTTCAGCGGAGGGGCTGATATCGGCACCGGCCTTGATACTGTCACCGCAAAGATGATCAGTGAGGCGATGTGTGTGCCTCTTGATCGGGTGACGGTCACCAGCGGAGACACCGACAGCTGTACCTTCGACACCGGAGCCTTTGCTTCCAGTGGGACGTACTTTGCAGGAGGTGCCTCCTACAAGGCAGCTCAGGACCTGCGTAAGAACCTTCTTGCTGAGGCGGCGCTACAGATGGATGAGGACGTTGATGATTTGAGTCTTCGTGAGCCTGGTGAGGTCTACTCGACCAAGACCGGTGCGACGCTCAGTTACGCTGACCTTTCGCATACAGCCCTTTCTGGTACTGGGCGTGGTCAGGTAATGGGGACCGGATCATTCACCACGCTTCACAACTCAATCCCGTATGGCGCTCACTTTGCCCAAGTTGCGGTCAATACCCGCACCGGGGAGCTCAAGGTACAAAAGTTCTATGCGCTGCAGGATGCGGGAACTCCAATCAACCCAGAGCTTGCCTTGGGCCAGCTCTACGGTGCTGCATTGAAGTCAATTGGCCACACCCTCTACGAGAATATGATCCTCGATGAGAAGGGGCGATGTGTCAACGCTAATTTCACTGCATATGGTGTGCCGATGATCACTGAGAAGCCTGAGGATTTCAAGGCAATCTTGATTGATGTGAACGATGAGGTGGGACCGTACGGAGCGAAATCCATCAGTGAGATCGCCACCAACGGTGCTGCTCCTGCCATTGCAACGGCAATTGCCGATGCAGTGGGGGTTTGGATGTACTCCTGGCCCTTCACCCCAGAGAAAATCCTCAAGGAGCTGGGTAAGATTCAATAGCGCGTTTTGCAACAAAGTGCAACAAATTTCTGGACAATGGCATTGCCCTATGGTAAGATGCCATTGTCTAGAATTTTTTATATCAAAACAGAATGGAGGTTCTCTGTATGAAGGACAAAGCTGCGATCAAAGGGATGATTGAAGAGCTCAAGACCCTTAAGACTGACGACATGTATCTGAATGATTTCTTTCTCACTTGGGATGAGAGTGATGATGGAATTGCCGCGGTTTTTCAGGTAGCTGAAATCCTTCGGGCAATGCGGGAGAACAACATCTCTGCCAAGGTCTTTGACAGTGGGCTGGGAATCTCCATCTTCCGCGACAACTCGACCCGAACTCGTTTCAGCTTCGTTAGCGCCTGTAACATGCTCGGTCTTGAAGTCCAGGATCTCGAAGAAGAGAAGAGTCAGATCGCCCATGGTGAAACGGTTCGTGAGACTGCCAATATGGTCAGCTTCATGGCAGACGTCATCGGCATTCGCGATGACATGTATATCGGCAAAGGGCACACCTACATGAAGGAAGTCGCCGATGCTGTGCAGACCGGCTACGATGACGGAGTTCTAGAGCAGCGCCCGACGTTGGTTAACCTGCAGTGTGACATCGACCATCCGACCCAATCGATGGCTGACATGCTCCATGTCATCAATCACTTCGGCGGTGTTGAGAATTTGAAGGGTAAAAAGGTTGCCATGACGTGGGCATACAGCCCCTCCTATGGAAAGCCGCTCTCGGTTCCTCAAGGAATTATCGGTCTGTTCACCCGCTTCGGCATGGATGTCGTGCTCGCACACCCTGAAGGGTACAATGTGATGAGCGAAGTCGAGGAAGTAGCCAGTGAGAATGCGAAGAAGGGCGGAGGCTCTTATAAGCGTGTGGATACAATGGCTGAGGCCTTCAAAGATGCCGACATCGTTTATCCAAAGAGCTGGGCGCCGTTCGCCGTGATGGAAGAGCGCACCAAGATCGTAGAAAGTGGTGATGAGGCAGCTCTGCACGCATTGGAGCAGACTTGCTTGGCTAACAACGCCAAATTCAAGGAGTGGACCTGTACTGAGGAGCTGATGAAGACCACCCGTGATGGCAAGGCCCTCTACATGCACTGTCTGCCTGCCGATATCACTGGCGTCTCCTGTGAGGAGGGTGAGGTCGAGGCATCGGTCTTTGACCGTTACCTGATCCCGCTCTACAAAGAAGCGAGTTACAAGCCTTACGTTATCGCAGCGATGATCTTCTTGGCAAAGTTCAAGAATCCTGCGGCAAAACTTGACGAGCTCCTCGCTGATGCTGTGAAGCGCGTACAGTAAGAAAAAATCCGTTGAAAAGGGGGAGAGAGCCGGGCTGGACCCGGCTCTCAGTACGTCTAGTTGCCTTCTACGAATTGGACACGCACTCCGTTGGGGTCCAGAACATAATAGAAACGAATCGCAGGGTTGGGGGAGAAGGGCCCTTCATGGATTGATAATCCCTTACTCTCGATGAAGGCGATGTGATCATCGAGGTTGGATACAGCAAAACCGATGCTGATGCCTTCTCCGATAGCCTTGGGCGCTACTCCTTGATGGGTGATCAACTCAACCGTTGTTCCTTCCCCATCTCCCATAAAGGCGATGGTAGATGGGCCTCCCTCTACGCGTCGAACGACCTTCAGGCCGACAATCTCTTCATAGAATCTGACACTCTCTTCAAGATCTTTTACATCAATAGTGGTCCAAAGAAATTTCATGGTGACTCCTTATAGGTTGTGGGCTGCTAGCATCGCTGTGCTGAACGCCCCTTGGAGGTTATACCCTCCACTCTCTCCATCATAATCCAACACCTCCCCACAAAAGAAGAGGTTCGGACAAATCTTGCTCTCCATTCGTTTACGATCTACCTCGCCAAGGGTGACCCCACCTCGGGTGACCATGGCACTTTGAAAGCCCAAAGTTCCCTCAATGACGAAGCTCAGACCTCTTAGCAGGTGTATCAGTGCCTTACGTTCATCTTTACGGATTTGGTCAAGACGTCGATTTTCATCAATGCCGAGGGTAACAAGGAGTTTCTGGGCGAAGGAGCGGGTAAATGAATGCTCTCTGAGCGCACCCAAGATTGTTTTCGCTCCTTTGTTGCTCTCAAAGAGCGTAGCTGGATTTTCTAGCAAGGTAATGCTGATCAAATCATTACGCCTTACCGCTCCGCTGAGAGTAAGGATCGCCGGTCCACTAAGACCGCGATGAGTGAACAATACGTCTCCACGACCTTTGTGATAGGGCTTAGTCTCTCCACTGTGTGTTGCGGTGACGGTGACATTCTGTAGGGAAGTCCCGCTAACATCAGAAAAACTCCAGTTTTGGATAGCGAGTCCTACCAACGCTGGATGCGGTGATTCAATTGCGTGTCCAAGCATCTTAGCCAAGTGGTAACCGCTACCATCGCTGCCAGTATGGCTGACTGACATCCCTCCGGTGGTAATGACGACCTTCTTAGCGGTATAGGTGTTGGTAGTGCTTTGGATGATGAAATGGCCATCTTCGCGCTGGATAGAAGTCACTTGTTCGTTGTAGTAAATCGGGCATGATCCGCTATCCAGTAGACAGGAAAGGACATCTCTACTCTTAAGACTTCTGGGAAAGACTTTCCCATCGTCTCGAGCAATGGTAGGTAGCCCATGATCCTCAAACCAATGCCGAGTATCATCAGGGGTGAAGTTCAAGAGGGCAGGGAGGAGGAAATTACGTTGGCCCTTGGTGGCAAAGTGGGTGAGAAAGGGCTCAGGGGCGCGGGTGTTGGTGATGTTACACATCCCTCCGCCAGTGAGCAAAAGCTTGCGTCCTACC
The DNA here is from genome assembly GCA_041654935.1 of Sphaerochaeta sp. Lineage (GTDB taxonomy): Bacteria > Spirochaetota > Spirochaetia > Sphaerochaetales > Sphaerochaetaceae > Sphaerochaeta. Next base: position 108,775 of record JBAZCM010000001.1, read on the forward strand.
TGGTCAGTGGATTCGAGTAGGAGGGCTTTACCCTCTTTGAGGTTTGCTCGTAGAAAGAGCCCTGCAGCTCCACCGCCTATGATGATCAGATCAAAATGTTCCATAATCCCTAGTGACTCACTTGCTAATTGGTCTTCTCCGTAGTATACCGCAAATAGACCGACAAGGAGGAGACGATGAAGAGATTTTCTTTAGTCATCTTTATTGCACTATTGCTGCTCATGCCCCTCTCTGCTGCCGGTGACCTCCTTACCGAGGTCTTTTGGCGTAGCACCGGTGGTACGCTCTCTTCGGTCTATGGGAAGGACACTTTCAAGGGTACTGAAATGGATGTCCGTATCACCAGTGCAGCTGGCTGGGACGGCGGGTTTGCCCTTTCCATCTTTGGTGGGGTTCAACGAGCATTGAGTCTTACGATGAACAACGTCAAGCAAGATATCTCCGGTGAAAAGCCCGCATGGTATTACGGTACTGGCACCACGCTCACCATCTCTATGTCCCCATACTTCTCAACGGCAATGGATATCTCCTATGAACAAGCCTGGCAGTTCTGGGATGCATATGAGATGAGTCTAGATACCCTGCGTGTTGCCTTACGAGCTTTGACATTTACCGAGAGTGGATTTTACTTTAGTGCAGGCTTTGAGTACTCCAAGCCTCTTTGGGGACGACTCTTTGATCGCAGTGGACCAGAGACCGAAATCGTTCATTTTTCCTATGATGCATCAGGTTGGGCAATCTCGGTGGGAGCTGGGTTTTACGTATGGTAGCTTTTATACCACTGGACGAAGCGTTCAAGTCCCTCTTTCAATGGAGTGTTGGGCCTGAAATCAAAGTCCCTG
>JBAZCM010000002.1:0-57920 GCA_041654935.1 Sphaerochaeta sp.
CCACTATTTATATCGCCACTATTTATATCGCCACTATTTATATCGCCACTATTTATATCGCCACTATTTATATCGCCACTATTTATATCGCCACTATTTCTCATAGATAATTGCAAAACCGTCCTCTCTGGATTGAAAGTTTCAGAAAGAGAGGGAGTATCCCACTGTTTTTGCTTCCAAACCGCAAAAATATTGGAAAGGCCACTTCCTGCACGCTCTCCGATGTTAATTAATGTGAACATGGTGAAGAGTGTACTGTTACGAGGGTCCGATAGGCCTCCATCGATAGCAACCTCGGGTTCTATACGAAGGCTCCCAGGGTTTGAAAAGCGGAATGAAGTGTTTGTTTTTATTATCGAGAGACCGCGACGCTCATAATAGTTTGCGTGGATTAACGTGTTAATTAAGGCTTCTCGCACTGCTGCATGTACTGCAGTATCATCAATGCGTACCATGTTTTTATCCAAAGCGAAGGGCGTTTTGATATTAACAGTCAGTTTATTGGCAACAAGAAAGTAGAAGTCAAATAGATTCCCACTCCATGTCCCAGCATCTGATACTACTCGATCAATCCATCGGGTCTTCTCATCGACGACTTCTCGGTAATCGAGCAGATAGTGAGGAAATTCTTTTACAATTTCATGGTGGTATCCAAACATAAGAAGCCCTGCAGCTGTCGGATGAAATTCGGAATTTCTATCACTACGACCAATTGCATTAAGCCTGTACAATAGCGCTTCATCAGAGAGTTGGTTCCATGATAATTCTGGCTTCACAGTAGAAAGCCTTTGACGATATTTTTGTATTGTGTCGCTACAGAGTGCGTCTAGGTCCAGTGAATCTAGTATTACTAAATCAGTTGGACCGGCACTTGAATCGCGAATCATTAGACGCACTTCTTCTTCAGAGCAGTGGTAGTCACCCTCTCCATCACGGCGATATGAACCGGTAAAAACATTGTCATTGATATACACTGGTCGATTAGTACGATTTGCCCGGGGCACATCAATTATAATGACGTGCTTTCCCTCAATCTCTTCAACTCGTATGTTTTGTTGGACAAGAATGTTGTGACTTATTTTTTGACGGTTGTTTAGCGTGTTCCAGAGAGTTTGGATATATCGACGGGAATCGGGGACACCAGTGACGGCAAGCTCTCCATTTGCTTGTTCATCAACACCTAAGAGAATTGTTCCTCCTAAGGTATTTGCAAAAGAAGAGTAGGTCTCCCAAAGAGATTGCGGAACAGCCTCTCGAGCTCTTTTGACTTCAAGGCGATTATGTTCCTTCTGTTTTAATAATTCTTTCATTAGCTCTGTCATCGATATATACCTCGGAATCTCAACGCAGTTTGAACGGTGTCGAGCGCCTAATCAGATAGTAAGCTTCCAGTTTAGACCCGTCAAGGAAAGCTTAGTTGCACAGGTAGGTATGGATTTACAAAAATTCAGATTTATTAAAGAAAGATTTAAATTTTTCCCAATTAACAGTACAATATGGGAGATAAAAATAGGTTGTAAAAATGCGTCAGTTCGACTACCGACTATTAAGAGATAAATCTTGGAGCGCTGAAATTGTCTCATTCATTGCTCAAATTTATGAGCACAAGGGAAGACAAGAACCTTATTACATGCAGAAGCCGATAGAATTGGAACGGCTATCAGAAATTGCAACGTTTCAGAGCATCGAGAGCTCTAACAAAATTGAAGGTATTGAGACTTCAAGCGCCCGCTTACGTCAAATTGTCTCAGAGACCGCTACGCCACATACTAGTGATGAACAAGAAATCACTGGATATCGTGACGTTCTAAAAACCATTGATGAAAGCTACGAGTATATACCCTTAACCGCTGATATCATCCTCCAGCTTCATCGAGACCTTTTTAGGTATACTGGCAGGCACTTTGGAGGGAAGTTCAAGGACACCCAAAACTATATCATTGAACACCATGCTGACGGGCGTTCATTTGTCCGTTTCATTCCGCTAGAACCCTTTGAGACGCCATCGGCTGTGCAAATGATTTGTGCAAGTTATCGAGAAACACTAGCAAACGAGCTCATCAATCCTTTAATTTTGATCCCAATATTCCTTTGTGATTTTTTGCGTATCCACCCCTTCAATGATGGTAATGGACGGACCAGTAGATTACTGACGACCCTGTTGTTATATCAAAGTGGCTTTTATGCGGGTAAGTATATCAGCCTTGAGAAAAAGATCGAGCAAACGAAGGCCACATACTACGACGCTCTGGGAGCAGTCTCGGGTGGTTGGCATGAGGGTGAAAATGACTATACTCCCTTCATCAAATATTTCTTGAGCATCCTCTTAAACAGTTATAGGGATTTGGAGGAGAGAGTTGGCTCTGTTGATCAAAAGACAACCTCCTATGAAAAGGTGCGTCAGGTGACAGACAATATATTAGGCAAGTTCACTAAGAGAGAAGTACTTGAAAGAGCACCAAGTTATGGTAGCTCTTCAGTGGAGGCAGCTCTCAAGAAGCTTGTTGAAGAAGGTCATATTAGGCACATCGGTTCAGGGAGGAGTACTGCATATGTAAGGAATTTTTGAACGAGAGTTCTCAGTAGCGGGTACCGATGCGTCCTTAGCATAGAGTGGATGTTAGAGATCGTTGAGGCACGTGCCTAGGGGATGGTTCAGTAGGCTTTTAGAGTGGGATCGATCGGCTCGAAGATTCCCTTTTCTTTGTTCTTTCGGCAGTTGTCCCAAGAAAAAATCCGACCACTCATCGTCAGATACACTCCAGGCTGTAAGAGTTGCACTGCAGTAATGGCACACCCGAGATTAAAGACCGCATCTGAACCTTCAAGGGAGTAGGGGATCATAGCTCCAGTGAGAACGATGATTTTTGAGTGTTCTGATCCCAAGGTGTTGGCAATGGTCGTTGCAGTGTTGCACATTGTATCGGTTCCGTGGATGACCACAATGCGGTCCTCTGGGCTATGGAGGCAAGAGTTGGCTATCTCTGTGCGTTGCTCTTCGGTCATGTAGAGACTGTCGACGGCAAGAGGACCCTCCAAGTGAACGGTCAAGGTACACCGCGCTTGCCCTAAAATTCTGGGTAGCTGACTCTCACGGAACGTCAATTCTCCGCTGATCGCATCGTATTGTTTGTCAAAAGTTCCACCGGTTGTAATGATTCGTAGCTCTTGTGCCATCCTCTCCTCCCTCAAGGAGAGTATCGATGCCAAGCGAGATAGTTGCAAGGGAAAAATATCTCGTAACCTCTATAGGTGCATCGAGAACCTCAACAGGGTCAAGGAAGGATCAATAATGTACAAGGTATTAGAACTACACAACAAAAATACACTATACTGGAAATCCGCGGTCTAACGATATGTATGATCCCGTCGAATCTTTTCTTGAGGGTTGAGTATGACTGTTCTGGTTCTTGAAGCAAGCACCTCTTCAGCGAAGGCTATGGTCATCGATACCGATACGTCGATAACCAACAGTGTTGTGAAGCCCTTTACTTTGCAACAGAGCAATAATGCCCTGAAAATCCTCGATTTGGTGTTACAAGCAGGTAGGGAGGTGCTTGCAGGCCATCAATCAATTGATGCCATTGCTCTGGGCAGTACATGGCATGGACTCTTGTTATGTGATGATTTGATGAATCCAATCTCTCCACTATGGACGTGGGCAGATGGGTTTGCTGATTCTATTTGTAAGAATCTGCGCAAAAATACCCGTTATACCCAAGATTTTTATATGGAGAGCGGTTGTACGGTCCACGCCTCATACCCCTTCTTTAAATTAAAGCACCTGTTGCAAACCAACCAATTAACCGAGCAGTACAGAATTGCCGACCAAGGGTCGCACATATTCCACGCCTTAACCGGTCAATGGGCAACTTCTCTGAGCATGGCTTCGGGAACTGGCTTTCTCAACCTTAATACTCGTTCATATTCTAGGCGAGTATATGATGAGCTTGGCCTCGACCAAGATCGACAACTTCCTGCACTCCAAGATCGAAAGTATTCAGCCCCACTTACCTCGCATGCCGCTACACTCCTTGGAGTGCAAAGCGGCATACCGGTGCTTCCCTGCTATCCAGATGGAGGATTGAATCAAGTAGGCTCAGGTGCCCTTGAAGGACGTATTATGACCCTCTCAATGGGCACCAGCGGTGCGATGCGTCTTTCGGTTACAGAGCCTAAACTCTCCCCAACTCAGAGTACCTGGTGCTATCTCTCTCCCAAAGGATATCTAGCGGGGGCAGCAACCTCTGGATGTAGCAATTGTGTCCAATGGGCAAAAGAGCGCCTCTTTGCCACTTCAGCAATCTTTGAGGAGATTGAGGCGCCTGTTCGTGCGTCAAACGCAGTACCAATTTTCCTTCCATTCCTCTTCGGTGAACGCTCACCGGGGTGGGATGCTGCTCGACGTGGTGGGTTCCTCAATCTACACGCTTCTCATAGTGCCCAAGATCAATACCAGGCAGTCTTGGAGGGGGTAATCTATAACCTCAAGCAGTGCTACAGTGAATTGCAAAAGAGTGCTGGACCTATCGATACCATTAAGCTATCGGGAGGTGTCCTGCACTCGGGAATCTGGAGTCAGATGTGCACCGACATTCTCGGAGCACCGCTGGCCATTGATGCTTCTGTCCAAAGCTCACTGATGGGAGGGGCGATTTTGGCCTTAGAGTTATTGGGCGATAAGATGCCATCAACGTTGGTACAAGATAGCGGTAGAACTATCTACCCAAATGAAGAGGTGCACGACCTCTATCAAAGGCGGTTTGAAGAGTACCTCTACTGGTATGAGAAGACAGCTTCGTATTAGGCTGCCGCCGGCGTTGCAACACTTCATCAAGACAAAAGTTTGATAGCAGAGTCTGCCAATATCAGCCCCAAAGAGCATTAACACTCTTTGGGGCTACCAACTTCTCTTCTTGTATTTGAAAAGACCTAGACCGAATAAATGGTCGAAGCAGTATCCCCTCCGCGACCGGTCCAGTTGGTGTGGAAGAACTCTCCACGCTTCTTATCAACACGCTCATAGGTATGGGCGCCAAAGTAGTCGCGTTGGGCTTGCAAGAGATTCGCCGGAAGCCGCTCGGTGCGGTACCCATCAAACCACGACAGAGCTGCCGAAAGCGATGGGGTTGGAATTCCTGCCATTGCAGCCAAGGAGACTACCTCTCTAAGGCTTTGATGGGTCTCTTTGAGGATTTGAGTGAAGTAGGGATCGAGAATCAGGTTTTGAAGATCCGGATTCTTCTTGAATGCTTCACTGATATTCCCCAAGAAGGCTGAGCGGATGATGCATCCACCGCGCCAGAGCAGGGCAATCCCACCTAAGTCTAAATCCCAATCATTCTCTTCGCCGACAGCTCTGATAAGGTCAAAGCCTTGGGCATAGCTGATGATCTTGGCAGCGAAGAGGGCATCTTCGAGCGTTTGAATGAAAGAAGCCTTGTCAATCTTTGGTTGAGGGATATCTAAAGCAAAGGTCTTTGAAGCCGCAATTCTCTCCTCTTTGAGAGACGAGAGGCTTCGAGCAAAGACCGACTCAACAATCAAAGTGAGGGGGACACCTGCATGGAGGGCATTGATTCCCGTCCACTTACCCGTTCCTTTCTGCCCCGCTGCATCGAGGATTTTATCGATAAGGTGGGTGCCATCCTCCTCTTTGTAGCCAAGGATATCGGCGGTGATCTCTATGAGGTAGGAGTCCAGCCGCCCTTCATTCCACTCTGTGAAGACGGTGTGCATCTGGTCGTTGGAAAGACCGACCAATCGCTTAAGAAGGTCATATACCTCTCCGATGAGCTGCATATCTCCATACTCGATACCATTGTGTACCATCTTTACGAAGTGCCCAGCGCCGCCGCTGCCGACCCAATCACAGCACGGAATTCCATCAACATGGGCGCTGATAGTCTGTAGCATCTCTTTCACATGTGGCCACGCTTCTGTGGAGCCTCCTGGCATAATCGAAGGGCCTAAGAGTGCTCCCTCTTCTCCTCCAGAGACGCCAGTTCCGATATAGAGCAGTCCGCTCTCTTCAACTTTGGCCATACGACGTTGACTGTCCTCCCAGTTGGAGTTTCCCCCGTCGATGATGATGTCTCCCTTCTCCAAGAGGGGGATGAGGGCGTCGATCGTCTGATCGACGGGGTTGCCGGCTTTGACCATCATCATCACCTTACGCGGGGTAGCAAGAGCGGCTACTAGCTCCTCGATCGTGTGGAATCCGGTAATTTGTTTGTCTTTGGCGCGCCCCTGGATAAAGGCATCAACTTTGTCGGTAGAGCGATTGGTAACCGCTACACGGTAGCCTTTGCTCTCTAAATTCAGAACTAGGTTCTCTCCCATTACTGCCAGGCCGATAAGGCCAATATCTGCTTTCATCTTCTACCTCGTTATATCTATACTTCTATTATATTCTTCGTTTGGCGATTGCCGATCGCATCTTGTTCAGGTTCTCGACCCCTCGGTCTCCCAATTGTTCTAACACTTCAACATACAGCACATCGATGAGGACCAGTGCTATGATCCTCGCAGAGAAAGATTCAGCAATTACCGAAGAGCGGCCCGCACTCATTGGGATGACCACATCTCCCATCTTCGCCAGGGGAGAGCGAGGATAACTGGTAAGGGTGATGAGGGTACACCCATTGGCTTTCAACTCCTCGGCTAAAGCGAGAGTGTCGTGTCCGCTACCGGTATGACTGACCATCAGCGCAACATCGTGGGTACTCACTTGGCTTGCGAGCATCAGCTGTAGGTGGTAGTCACTGCTATAGTGACAGGAGATGCCAGTGCGAATCATCTTATGGTAGGCATCGCTGGCGGTGATGTTGCTGCCGCCCAGGCCCATCAATAAAAGAGAGCGTGCATTGCAGATCAGCTTTGCAGCCTCTTTGATAGCACCCTTGTCGATCAATGCGTAGGTCTCTTCGAGGTTTGTCTGGGTGTGTTTGAAGACCAGGTCCACAACATCCTCGCCCTCGTGGACCTCACTTTCGAAGAGTTGGCGGGTAGGGGGCACCATCTCTCGGGCTAAGGCAAGACGGAAGCGTTGAAAGCCCTCATAACCCAATTTCTTGGCAAACCGCACGATCGTTGACTCACTGATTCCGATCTGCTGGGCAAGCTCTTCGATTGAAGGGTTCACCGATTCGGTGGGGTGCTCGAGGATGAAGTCAGCGATCTGCTTCTCCTTGGCACTGAGGTCTTCATATTTGGTGCGTATCACATAAAGTGCGCTTACATATTGCATAGGTTGATGATACTGTGAAAAAAATATTCATTCAATAGGAATATAATTTCATTTTAAATGGATAAGAGTAGCACTGAGGCCTTGGCTCTGGTATTATAGAAAGGGGTGCTTACTATGAGGGTCGTTGGAGTCCACTACAAACGATGGTCCTATCTCGACTATGATCCGGTGACATTTATTGTTGCAGCTCGAGCCCTTGGATATGATCAGCTTGAACTTGATGCCCCCAAACTCCTAGAGATGAGTGTCTTAGGTCGAACGCGCCTTGGCTTTGAGGCGCGTACCCATCGCATCGATCTGAGCTATACGTGGGCACCAAACTGGGAGAATGACCTGGCCTCCTTGGATGAACAGAAGAGAAGGGAAGCACTTACGTACGCCATTGAGCTGGTCAAAGTGATCGGGCAGATGGGAGGCGGTTCATTCAACGGTGCCTTCTATGCAAGCTTTCCGCCTCGATGGGAGTTGATACAAAGACGTCACGCCCTCATCGGACAAGCGGTGAAGTCGATCAAGAGCCTCGCTTCTGAAGCTGAGCAGTACGATGTGATGCTGCATATCAAGCCGATTAACCGGCGCGAGCACTTTCTCATCTCCACCGTTGATGAGGCGCTCTCCTTCATCCAGGCAGTAAATCATCGCTCTTTGGGACTGGATCTGGATACCTATCACCTGAGCATTGAAGAGCCTTCGATTGGTGAGGCGCTGAATAAGGCAGGCTTCTCACTGAAGACGCTCCATATCCGTGAAGAGGATATGAATCCCCTTGGAGAGGGTTCTATTGATTGGTCGCTCGTTCGTCAAAGCTTGGACGCAATTCATTATGATGGACCGCTTATCCACAATCCGACGGTCACAGTGCCGGCAGTCGATCGTCCATATGAGTCCAACCATATTCGATCGCTCTTAGTTGATTGACCCTCTTACTGTAACAGCGAAGAGGGGGAGACGCCCCAGTGTTGTCTAAAGAGGCGGCTGAAGTAGTTGGTATCGACAAAGCCGGTAGCCTCGGCTACCTCTTTGACAGAGGCTGCTCCCGCTTTGAGTAGCTGGTGGGCTCGCTCCATCTTCTTGGTATTCACGTACTCAACAAAGGTTGCTCCAAGATAACTTTTACAGAGTTTAGAGAAGTACTTTGCGTTAATCCCGACCAAAGAGCTGACCTCTTCGACTGAGTGAGGGATTTCAATGTGTTCGTCAATGTAGCGGCTGACGTACGCAAAGGCACGCTCGTATCGATCTCGTCGATCGGTCTGTACGGCCAAAGCGGCGAGGTCAATCAAATCCATCAAGAAAAACTCCTGCTCCATCACCGAGTTTTTAGGAACGCGGCCGATGGAGAGCAGGGAGATGTTCTTTCCCACCTCATAGGTGAAGAGGGTGAGCGCTTCGCCCAACTCTTCGATTGCCTGCTCCTCGTCCATGGCATGGAGGAGCCGGTCGATGAGCAGGTGGGCCGTCGAGCGAGCTTGGGAGGCACTGCCCTCTAGGGTATGACCGACAATCTCTTGGATGAGAAGATGGTTTTGATGTTGGTCCAAGGGGCTGAGCAATACGTCACTGTAGCGCTGTAGACCAAGGTGTTCGCTCTGTGCCCAGTTGAAGGCGATGGAAGCAGTAGAGATTGAGTGAGGAATCTCCACTAAGGCAGTGAAGGGGACTCCACTGCCAATGGTGGTGAGATTCATTTGCTCCTGGAAGGAGATTTGCTCGATGATCTTCTCTGGCTGGTCGGTGAAGAGTAGGGCGGTGGTACGGTCGGGGGAGGGGAAGTAACAGACTTGGGTGTTGAAGGGGGAGAAGAAGTGGCGTAGCTGTCCTTCATCGAGGCCCTGGATGATCAGGGCAATGCCTTGACGGTGTCGAATACCTTGCAAAGAGAAGTAGTTCTCCATCACCTCCTCCTCAACTCGGCCATATTTGAGGGCGGCAAAGAACTCACGACTGAAGAGGTTGAGAGCTTGTTTCACCTGGTCGTCTTGCAGCGCTTTATCCTCTTTGCGCCGATCGAGCTGGGCAATTAAGCGATCGAAGAGATCGTAGACCTCCTTGCGTTGCACCGGCTTTACCAAATACTCGCTCGCACTTAGTCTGATAGCTTGCTGGGCGAACTCAAAGGTCGACCAAGCGGTGAGAAAGACGATCTGGCACTCACTGTTTTGCTCACGGATGAGGCGGGCGGCCTCAATGCCGTCCATGCCGGGCATACGGATGTCAAGAAAGACAATATCAGGTCTATGGCGGTCACTGAGCTGCACCGCCTCATATCCGTTTCGCGCCTTGATGAGACGCAGCGGTAGTTTTGCCCGCTTGATAAGCAGCTCGATGGCATCGAGCTCTAGAGGTTCATCATCCGCTATGAGCAACGTGTACATCGACTTTGCCTCCACTGCGATAGGGAAGGGTGAGCGTCACTCGCGTCCCTCCGGCCTCAGAAATTCGCTCTACCTCTACCGATGCCTTTCTCTTGTAGTAGAGCTGCAGGCGATCGGTGATATTCTTAATCCCTATGTGTTCGCGCTCTTTCTTTGGACTTTTTTTGAACCATTCAAGGTCGATACCCACCCCACTATCCTCGACGGTCAGCATGACGGTCCGTCCTTTTCTGGTTGCGGTAATTGAGACTTTGCCGCCCTCCACTTTGGGCTCAAGACCGTGGATCATCGCATTTTCAACAAAGGGCTGGATAATCAGTGGCGGTATTCTCACCTCATCGAGGGCGGGGTCAGCTTCGATAGTGAAGGAGAGGCGCTCTTTGAAGCGATACTGCTGGATCGTCAGGTACTTACGAACAAACTGCAGCTCCTCTTTTAAGGTGACGTCGTCTTGGTGCTGTAGGGTATAGCGAAAGATTGAGGAGAGGGTATCTAAAAGATCGACGGTGGTATTAGCTCCCTCAAAGAGGGCAGTGCGGCTGATGATGTTGAGAGTGTTGAAGAGAAAGTGGGGGTTGATCTGACTTTGCAGGGCATTGTAGCGGGCCTTCTCCAGTTCACGGGTGGTCTTTATTCGCTCAATCTCCTGAGAGTGCACTCGCTTCTCCAGAAGAGCGTTTTGTTCAATCATCTCCATCCGCTTGCGTAGGCTGTCGCGCATCTGGTTCATCGATTGCTCCAGGTATTGCAGTTCTGCCGGCCCTTCGATGGGGATTTGTGGGCCATCGAACTCACCGTGGATAATCTGGCGGGCTGTGTCGACCATCGTAGAGACCGGGCGGACCAGGCGCATCGTCATCTCATAGGTTGCGATGGTGTAGATGATAGCGATGAGGATGAAGAGGAGGGCAGAGATTCCTCGGTAGTTGAGGATCATGTGTTCGGTGGCAAGAATCCAGGCGATATCAGCGCTGACGATTTGAGGCAGATATTGGTTGATCGCATAATCTTGCAGGTAGGAGTAGACTCGGTCGGTGGTGTAGAAGCGGCTAAAGTACTCAAGGTTCTCCTCACTTCTCTCCATCGTAAGCAACGTTGCCAAATTCTCATCGATGAATTGCAGGCCGTTGGCAATTCCTTGTTGGATGAAGTAGCGGCGGCTATCGCTGTCAAAGTCGACCGCGAGGCGGTGCAGGCTGATCTGCAGCTCTCGTCCTAAAATCGCCAGTTCAGAGAGCAGTTGTTCTTGTTCGCCAGAGTCTTGCTCTGCGGTAATGAGGCCAAAGAGCTGGCGATGTTGGCTCAGCTGTCGGCTGAAGGTGTTGACCGCTTCGTATTGGGAGTTCCGACTTTGCATCTGCGCAAGGAGGTTAAAGAGCACGCTGAAGAGGATCACCGTCGCGATTAAAATAATGGCCAACATCCCAAGGTTGTAGGATAATAACCACCCTCTGAGTGTCCCTCTTTGATCTTTTGCGCTACGCTTCATACGCCAACGATATCCTAGGCCTAGCGGCTTTGCAATAGGGGTGAAAATGTATTCAATTTTGCTCTTTCTAGCAGAAAAGGGAAAAAATAGCGGAGTATTCCCTCTTTTTCTGGCTATCGGCTTCTCATTCGGTGACCCATACTACAGGAGAAAACACTTTGTTCCTTAAGGAGGAACCCATGAAAAAAGTACTGTTAACCATTATGGTGGTCACCCTGCTTATCGCTCCGGCATTTGCAGCAGGTGGTCAAGAGAAAGCTGCTGGGGAGAAGCAAATCGTACTTCGCCTGGCAGACAACCAGCCCATCGGATATCCTACAGTCCTCGGTGATGAGGACTTTGCTCGCCGTGTGGGAGAGTACAGCAATGGCAGGATCAAAGTCGAAGTCTATCCACAAGGACAGCTTGGCGATGAGAAGAGTGCCATTGAGCAGGTGCAGTTTGGCGGCATCGACTTTACCCGTGTCTCCATCTCCCCGCTCTCGGACTTCCAGCCGCTGCTCAATGCCCTGCAGATGCCCTACCTCTACCGCGATGCCGACCATATGTGGAAGGTCCTCAATGGTGAGATCGGGGACTACTTCCTCAACTCGATGACCGAGAAGGGGTTTGTGGGATTGGTCTACTACGACAGTGGTGCACGTAACTTCTACACCACCAAGAAGCCGATCTACACCGTCGCAGATATGCGCGGTCTGAAGATTCGCGTCCAAGAGTCCTCTTTGATGATGGGCTTGGTCCAAGCACTCGGTGCAGTTCCGACTCCAATGGCTTATGGGGATGTCTACAGTGCCCTGCAAACCGGTGTTATCGATGGCGCTGAGAACAACTGGCCATCCTACGACACCTCCAGCCACTATGAGGTCGCCAAGTATCTCTCCATCGATGAGCACACCCGTGTCCCTGAGATGATTATTGCCAGCAAGATCACCATGGATAAGCTCAGCGCCGAAGATCAAGAGATCATCAAGCGTGCAGCTCGTGAGAGTCAGGCAATCCAGATTCAATCGTGGGCTGAATATGAGGAGATGAGTGAGGCGAAGGTTCGTGCAGCCGGATCGCAGATCAATAAGATCAACGACCAAGCTGAGTTTGCCGCAGCCATGGCTCCCCTGTACCAATCAATGCTCAATGCTGAGCAGAAGGATTGGATTGAGAAGATCAAGGCTGTTAAATAGCAGCATCCAAAGCCTGAATGCGCGGTGTGGGCAAGCCTGCACCGCGTCATCATTACAATCTGGAGGTATCCATGGAGCGGTTCAAAGTTGTACTGGACTCCGTCTTTTCCTGGGTTCTCAAATTGGCCATGGTACTACTGGTGGCGATGGTTGTCATCGTCTTTACCAACGTAGTACTGCGCTACGGATTCCACTCAGGGGTCCGTTGGGCCGAGGAGATGAGCCTGGTCATTGTTATCTGGTTTACATTCATCTCCATGGCCCTCGGTGTCAAGGAGAACCTACATATCAACATCTCCCTGCTTCCCCGCAAGCTTGGGCATAACTTCTTCGTAGCCCTGAATGTCTTGAAGAATGGCCTGCAGGTTTTCATCGGGGCTGTCTTGTTGATCTATGGGTGGAGACTCACCCTCAATGGGGCGAAGAGTCGGTTGCCGGCAACCCACCTGCCCAACTCGATCAACTACCTCGTTCTGCCCATTGTAGGGGTCTTTATCATCCTCTATGCCGGCCTCTATCTCATCGGGGACTTCAAACAATTCAGAGGTAGGAGGGAGCGAATATGATGAATACACAATTTGCAACCTTCCTGCTCATCGGCTCGTTTGTCGGACTCTTGATCTTCAAGTTCCCGATTACTTTCAGTCTTTTCGTCTCCTCGCTCTTCACCGCGATCTACCTGAAGATTCCCCTGATGTCGATCGTCCAGCGCCTTGTCAGCGGGGTGAACTCTTTCAGTCTCTTGGCGATCCCGTTCTTCATCCTCAGCGGTGAAATCATGAGCCAAGGGGGAATTTCTCGGCGCCTTGTAGGCTTTGCCAACGCTCTCATCGGATGGGTACGTGGAGGCCTCGCTCAGGTGAATATTCTCGCCTCGATGTTCTTCGGCGGTATCAGCGGCTCGGCAGTAGCGGATGTGAGCTCCATCGGTGCGATGTTGATCCCGATGATGGTCGATGACGGGTATGACGCAGACTTCTCTGTAGCCGTTACTGTCACCAGTGCCTGTCAGGGTGTCTTGATCCCGCCCAGTCACAACATGATTATCTTTGCCATGGCAGCAGGGGGAGGGGTCTCGGTTGGAAAACTCTTCCTCGGTGGCTTAATTCCCGGTGTGGGTCTTGGCCTACTCTTGATGATTCCAACAGCAGTTCTTGCCTACAAGCGTGGCTATCCTAAAGAAAAACCCTATGGGTGGAAGAAGAGCCTCAAACTCGCCCGCGATGCCTTTTTCGGCCTCTTCACCATCATTATCATCATGGGAGGGGTGATCAGCGGTATCTTTACCGCAACCGAGTCTGCCTCGGTAGCTGCGGTCTACGCGTTCATCATCACCTTCTTTGTCTATCGAGAGATCCCGCTCAAACAGATGGGCCCAATCCTTGCCAACTCGCTGAAGACACTGGCGATGGTGATGAGCCTCATCGCAGCGGCCTCCTCGTTTGGGTACTTGATGGCGTACCTGCGAATCCCCCAGGCAGTCACCAACGGCCTTCTGTCGATCACCGAGAACAAAGTTGCCCTGCTCTTGATGATCAACCTGATGCTCTTGGTGCTGGGAACGGTCATGGACATGGCTCCTTTGATCATCATCACCACCCCCATCCTCTACCCGGTGGTAGTAGGATACCTCGGGATGGATCCAATCCAGTTTGGTGTGATGTTGATCCTCAACTTGGCCATCGGTCTGACCACCCCACCGGTAGGATCGGCGCTCTTTGTCGGCTGCTCGATTGGGAAACTTTCTATCGAAGAGGCGACGAAGGCAGTCTTGCCCTTCTATGCGGTGATGGTCCTCGACTTGATACTGGTGGCCTTCATTCCTGCATTGACGCTCTATCTGCCTAGTGTGATGATGTAGGTCAAATGCAAATAATAACTGCCCTCACCATAGGCTGAGGGCAATTATTCTGTCTTCTATGGTAAAACGGGTGTAGGATATAAAGACCCTGAGTTCCGCAGCAGAATCCTCTGTTTTTAGGCGTAAATAATTGCACCCAAACAATATGGGTGCATCCAAATAATCCAAAATATGTAGTACAGTAGGGCAGGCTCAGAAAGATCTTTTACCAAAGGGCCCCTTATTGTTGCTTCGTCTGGTTGTTGAGGCTCCTCACATCCTGCTTGCTGAAGAACATGCGCGTCATGTCGATCCCCGTGGCGATGCCGATGCGATCCAGCACCCGGTCGACGAATGTGCTCATATAGATGTTGGATTCCACATGCACCAATTGTGCCCGCCTCAGCGAACCGACGATCTGCTCATGGGAGATGGTGTTGCCCAGCTCCTTCACCTCAAGGATCCGTAGCAGCAGCAATGAGACGAAGCAGGTCAGCAGGTGTGCCTCCATGCTGTGGGGCATGCGCACATACATGGGGCGGGTGGCCAGCACGGACTTGGTGATCTTGAAGCTCTCCTCGATCCTCCACAGCCCCGGTACATCTGAACGATGTCGGCCGCCGTGACGGTGCGGTTGAGCTCGAAGAGCTGGTCATAGGTCCTGAAGCGAGCCGTGCCCTCCCATGGCCTCTCATTGGGGGCTACTCCCACCACGTTGGTCTCCAACAGGTAATAGCCGTCATACCGCTCATCCCGGGCGATGGCCTCCTGGCGGTCGATCCTCGCCCTCATCGAGGACTAGCGGTTCCAGAAGGCAACCTCGAGCTTGGAACCATCGGCTTTGCCCCAAGGAGTTGCTCGCCCTCCAGTACAATGCCGCACCCCTGCTCATCGGCAAGGGACTTTGCCGACACCTCCCCCAGGCTCTCCTCATACCCGCGCAGGTCGAGGACCCACCCCTCGGTCTCCCTGTCCACCATCCTGACACTCCTGGCGATGATGTAGCCCTGCCGTGGGGCCAGCACGTTGCAGATGCTCGTTCCCCCGCTCGCCCCCTTGTCGACGACGTAGATCATCTTGTTTAGCCCCAGGTTCTCCTTGGTGTTGCCTGATCATCGACACGAAGGTGCTCACGTCATTGGCATTGCCGGGGAATATGCCGTAGGAGACCGGGATGCCCTCGCGGTCCATGAACAGGCCCATCGATCTCGAAGTAGAAGTTGGTCACATCGTAGTACAGCAGGGAGGTGTCGCGGCCCCATTTGGCCCGGACCTGCTTGTGCAGGTGGCGCACCAGGTCGGCGCTGTATTCGCTGAGGAAGGGGAAGGAGCGGTACACGTCGTCGTCGGTGATGGGCGAGCTTCCCAGCATGAAGCGCTCGCGCATCCGCCAGGTGGCCAGCGTCGAGTCGGGTGTGATGATCCTACCGAAGACCAGCAACTGTCACTGCGGAGCTGTGGAGGGTTTCTAGGGGGTTTGAATTGATGTGATTGCGTTTGCGGTGTTGACTTGAAAAGACAAAAGACATAACATACGAACAAAGATACATTATAGTACAAACAACTTGCTCTATGGGCGTATGCATAAAAATGGCAGGTTGAGGAGGATCTTATGGGAAAATATACACCGGCAAAAGAGCCTACGATGTACTTTATCGGGGTTACAACCGGTAAATCATCAATCATGAAGGTTTTTCCACGTTGGATGGAGCACTTAGGAATAGATGCAACGATACAGGGAATGGATTTTGCGCCACGAAGTGAGCCGGCTGCCTACCGAGAGGCAATCTCCTTCATCAAAGAGGACCCACTCTCTGCCGGTGCCCTGATTACTACCCATAAAATCGAGGCCTACCAGGCCAGCAAGGATCTTTTTGAAGGTGCCGGGGAATATGCTCAATTGTTGGGTGAGGCAAGCTCGGTAAGTAAGCGTGGCAATGAGCTTTGGGCACATGCCAAAGATCCAATTACCAGTGGACTTTCCCTCGAAGCATTTATGCCTAAGGGGCATTGGAAGAACAGCAACGGGCATATATTGCTGTTGGGAGCAGGGGGAAGTTCTTTAGCTCTCACCTTGTATTTGGTCAACAAGGCCAAGGTTGACAACGATGTACCGAAGAAGGTGGTGGTCACCAACCGTAGCAGTGGACGCCTGGAAGAGATGAAGAACATTCACAGTAAGCTGAACTTGCCCTTTGAGGTTGAGTACCATCTCTGTCCGACTCCCGAGCAGAATGATGTGATAGTGAACTCCCTGCCTGCCAGCTCCTTGGTCATCAACGCCACAGGTTTGGGGAAAGATGGTCCCGGCTCCCCGATTACCGAAGCTGCCATCATGCCCGAAAATGGTTATGTGTGGGAGTTTAACTATCGTGGTGAGTTGCTCTTCCTCGATCAGGCAGAAGAGCAGCGCGAAGAGAAGAATTTGATCATTGAAGATGGATGGGTATATTTCCTTCACGGGTGGACACGGGTCATTGCAGAGGTGTTCCACATTGATATCCCCACAGAGGGGCCTGAGTTTGAGAAACTCAGTCAGATAGCAAGAGAGACAAGATAAAATTTGAGGAGATATGATGAAATCAAAAGTTTTTGACTTTAACCTGGATACTGGGAAGTTGCCTGAATCTGTACAACCGGCGCTTAAACGCCCACTTTCTAAGATAAAGGACATTTTCTATGACACTGCAGCGGCAGAAGACCTGTTACAGAAAGGTGATCCGGTGGTGTATGAGTTTTATGACCTTGGAATCCCTGAGACAGCCGAGGATTTGGCTTTCGGAACGAGTATCCTCTATCCAGGAACCGTAGGTGATGAATTTCATATGACCAAAGGACACTTCCATACCTTGCTCGAGACAGCTGAAATCTATTATTGCCTCAAAGGCTTTGGGATGATGATGATGGAGAGCCCTGAAGGGGATGTGGAGTATCAATTGATGAAACCGGGTCAGGCGGTATATGTTCCGGGTAGGTATGCGCATCGCTCGATCAACCTTTCTGCTGAAGAGACGTTGATAACTTTCTTTACGTTCCGCGCTGATGCCGGCCATGATTATGGAACCATCGAGGAGAAAGGTTTTAAGAAACTCGTTGTCAAAGACGGAGAGAGCTGGAAGATCATTGATAACCCACATTGGGTGGATAAATAAGAAATAAAAGGTAACGCAATGAGAGGAACCATCCTAGTTACACCACGGTCGCTCTCCAAAGAGGGACATCCCGAGCTAAAAAGACTTACAGATGCGGGGTTTACCATCAAGACTCCGTGGCCTGGAGTGCAACCAAGCGAAGAGCAATTGCTACAGGAGTTGCCATTGTGCGTTGCGTACTTAGCAGGGGTGGAGAAAATCTCTCATCGCGTGCTGACTGCTGCTCCAAATCTGCAAATCATCAGCAGGTTTGGAGTAGGCGTAGACAACATTGATCTTGCAACAACCAAAGAATTAGGTATTGAAGTGGCAGTTGCCACAGGAGCAAACTCACAAGGTGTCGCTGAACTGGCTCTTTCGTTGATCTTTGACGGTATGCGCGCCATTGCTAAGAGCAATGCTATCTTGAAGACGGGGCAGTGGAAGCGTGAGATGGGCATGGAGATTGCGGACAAGACGCTGGGTATTGCCGGATGTGGGAATATTGGGAAGCGATTGGCAAACTTGGCTCTTGCCCTAGGCATGCGCGTGATTGCTTACGACCTATATGAAGACCCATCGATGGCAAAAAAAGAAAACTTCTCTTATGGTGATTTGCCAACGTTGCTCAGCCAATCGGATTTTATTTCATTGCATACACCGCTAGGGAATCAGCCGCTGCTCAACAAGACGTCATTGGGTCAATTGAAAGGATCGACTGTTATCGTAAATACTGCTCGAGATGGATTGATCGATCACTTGGCAATGTTAGAAGCTTTGGATGCAGGTTTAGTGAGCACTTATTTGACTGATGTTTTCGATGTCGAACCGTTGGTTCTCAATGAGTTATACTGTCATGAACGGGTAGTATTGACCCCCCATATTGGAGGGTATACCAAAGAGAGCGTGGCTCGCACTGTTGAAATTGCGGTCGATGCAATTCTAGATTTTTTTACTGAATAGGGATAATGGTATGAACTATGGAAAACTTGACAAAGAGATTGGTACATTGAAACTGGTGCCGGTCATAAAATTGGAGAAAAGTGAATACGCGCTACCGCTGGTAGATGCTTTGCGTGACGGAGGATTACCAGTAGCCGAAATCACATTTCGTACCGCCAGTGCAGCCAAGTCAATTGAACTTGTGCGTAATAAGCGCCCGGAGATACTCGTAGGGGCGGGTACTGTCCTAACCGTTGATCAAGTGAAGCAGGCCGTCGATAGTGGTGCGATGTTCTTGGTTAGCCCAGGATTTAATACAAAAGTTGTAGATTTTTGTGTATCTCATAACCTACCTATCTTTCCTGGAGTAACTACACCGACCGAGGTAGAGCTTGGTCGAGAGTTTGGTTTGAAAACCTTAAAATTCTTTCCAGCTGAAGCCAGTGGAGGAATAGAAAAGCTCAAAGCAATGGGCGCTGTCTATGATATCCAGTTTTTGCCAACCGGCGGTATTTCTGAGAATAACTTGCTCTCCTATCTCAAGCTTTCAAATGTGCTTGCTTGTGGGGGATCGTGGATGGTTCAGTCAAATCTTATTGCAGCTGAAAAATTTAATGAAATTAAAACCATTGTGGAAAGAGCTGTTGCTTTGGTGAGGAGCGTGTGAAAATGGGTACATTATCCTTGCGACCCGCGCTTCAGAGTTTACCAGCATGGTTGAATGAACTGTCTATACCACTCACAGCGGATGGGGTTCAATTTGTATGGGTTGGTCAAGCGGGGTTTTTATTTAAGACTGCTACCACTGCCATAGGAATTGATCTGTATTTAAGCGATTCACTGGCGAATAAATATAGAGGGTCATTGTTTCCCCATAACCGGATGATAGATTCCCCCTGTCGAGGCAGCGAGTTGTTAGCATTGAACTTTGTTCTGAGCACCCACGGTCACACAGACCATCTTGATCCAGATACCCTTAAGGAAATCTTCCAAAGCGGTGACAAGGTTCAACCAATGCTGGTCTGTCCACGATCTGAAATTCTCAAGGCCAGTGAACGTAACGTACCAGTGCAACGAATCGTTGGTCTTGATCATGGTGAGTGCTATGCTCCGCATTCCGGTATTGCCATCCAGGCAATTGCCTCAGCACATGAAGAGCTGCAAATAGATGAGTGGGGGAACAACTATTTTCTTGGCTATATTATTGAAGTGGGAAGATTGCGGGTATACCATTCTGGCGACTGTATTCCATACAAGGGTTTATCATCTGTCTTGCGTTCACATGACATTGACATAGCTTTTCTTCCAGTCAACGGTAGGGACTCATATCGGAGGGAACATGGTATTGCTGGCAATTTTACCGTTGAAGAGGCATTGCTCCTTTGTGCAGAAGCAAACATCCCTTATCTTGTCCCTCATCATTACGGAATGTTCGATTTTAACACAATTTCAGTGCAGGAGATTGAAGACGCTATCCACAGAGCGGCAATCTCCTCAGTAGAGGTGGTAATGGTCGAAGTAGGTACAGTTATGGATATTCGTGTTAACTGACCGGTAAGAATTGAAAAATATTATTGATAGAGAGAAGGTACAACACCTACAATGATGTATACTTCATGACAAAAATTGGTAGTAAGGAGAAGTATATGCAGGATTTTTTGCTCCTGAAAAAGGAGATTAACAAAAACATACCGATTCCATTGTATTACCAGTTAAAAGAGATTTTACTCGAGTACATTGAGAATGCTAACGACCATGCAATTCTTCCAACCGAAAATGAACTCTGTGAATTCTATAATATTTCTCGTTCTACGGTCCGTCAAGCAATGGGTGAACTCACAGCCGAAGGGTATATAGTTCGTCAGAAGGGAAAAGGGACGATGATTTTGCCACGAAAAATCAAACAAGATTTTTTGGTGGAGCTCAAGAGTTTCAACAATGAGATGTTGTTTAAGGGGCTACGACCCAAGACTGAAATCATCAGCAAGTCGATAACCACTGCATCGGCGAGTGTGCAGAAGGCACTCAACCTCAAAGATGGAGCCGCTGTGGTTCATCTGGTTCGATTACGCAGCATTGATGAAAAACCGCTTGTCCTGGTAACAACGTACTTGCCTGCCCTCTATAACAATCTTTTCGAGATTTTAGATGAGGATCTGGAACATGAGTCGATGTATTCATTGATGGAGAATAAATACGCAACATCCATTATTGCAAGTAAACGGATTTTAGAAATTCGGGTTGCAGGAGATTTTGAAGCACATCATCTAGAGATTGAAAAGGGGTCACCACTACAGTATATTGAGACCGTCTCAAATGATGCAACTGGCAATTGTGTTGAGTTCTCTAAAGCTTTTTATAGAGGCGATTACAGTAAGTTCTATATCGATACGGTAAGAAGGCCCGTCAACTCTTAATGGTATTTTAGTTCGTGTTGAGGTGAAGGGGCTCGTGAAATTGAACCCTTTGGCAGGCTCGAGGCACTGAAGAAGACCATCACTTAAAAAATGCTAATTTTCTAAAAATGTCGCGAAAAGTCGGTTGAGGCATATCGTATTCTTCTTTTATTTTTCATTCATTGAATGGAAAATGATCACAGAACTTTTCCATTGTCTGAAGATACGCCTCATATGCATTCAGTCTCTTCTCAAAGAAAGGATAGCGTGAAGAGGGGGCAGTAATCTCTTCTCCATGGAAAATCCACTCATTTGTCGCTTTGAGAAACGAGTCCTTGAGCCCAATCGCCACTGCAGCAACCATGGCAATTCCCAATGGGGCACCTTGGTTGCGTTTGATGCGTACCACCGGCGCTTGTAGGACAGCCGATTTCATAAGATTCCATGTCTCGCTGTTCTCGCCACCTCCGGTGATTCGGATCTCATTGATCTTCAAATCGGGCTGAAGCGCATTCACGGCTCGCTTGTACAGCCCGTACTCAAGGGCAACTCCTTCGAGAATCGCCCGATACAGATGTGGTTTGCCATGGTTCCATGAGAGACCGGCAAAGGAGCCCCGGAGATTGGGCTTTCCTGGCATGACACGGCCTGCCAAGTGAGGAATAAAGAGGGGAAGGGTATCAGAGTCAGCAATGTCCATTACTTCCTTTTCAATTTCGTGGAAGCGTTTTGGACCTGTCTCTCCTATGAACTGTTTGACAAACCATTCAGGGTTCATGCCTCCACCATTGATATATGCATAGGAGTAGAAAAGGTTATCAACGACCGATGCGCAGCACCCGAGGATCCCGTGTTGGGTGTCAGGGGTAAAGGTGCTGTGCGCTACTGCAAAAACGCTGGCAGTTCCGGCCACATCAACGCTGATCCCTGACTCAACCGCTCCGGTAGAGAGAAAACTTGCTACAGTATCGCCACATCCGGCTGCTACAGGGGTTCCGGCTGTCAGACCACAAAGTCCGGCAGCCTCTGAGCTGATAGTGCCCACTATGTCCGTTGAATTTACGATATGGGGCAGTTTGTTCATATCAAGATCAAAAATCCTACAAAGCTCCTCGTCCCAGATACCTTTGGCAGTATCGGAAAACCCTGAAAAGTGTAGATACGTTTTGTCAATGAAGCCTCGGTCTCCGGTCAGGTTGCAGAGGCGAGAAGCAACATACCCTCCCGGTTGCACGAACTTGGTGATTTTCTTATACACCTCAGGGTGTTCATGCTTCCACCACAGTTTTTTTGGTCCGTGGTTGATGCTGGGAGCCGTACCGGCCTTTTTAAGAATCCTATCAAAGGCCAGCTCTTTCATCATGGCGAGATAGGAAGTACAGCGATAATCAAGCCAGGAGTCATATGGGGTGACAGCCATTCCATCGCTACCGATGCCGATGATACCGGCCATTTGCCCATCGATTGCGAGAGCTGCGATTTGCTTTGGCTTTATTCCCTGCCTAGAGCCTTCTTCCAACAATGCCTTGATGACGCGCAGAGATGAAGCATACTGAAACTCGGGATCTTCGATAGTCACCCCGGGTTGTGGATGCATGAGATGGGAAGCTTCTCCCCACTCAGCGAGACAGAAACCATCACTTCTGAAGAGAGCCCCTTTGACTCCTTGGGTGCCAATGTCTATACCTATCAAATATGTGTTTTTCTCTGCCATGAAAACTCTCCTTGTTTAGAAGACAATGACTCGTTTCAATCCAATGCCACTCTGTGCTTCGAGAATAGCGGTAACGACCTCATCTACAGAGCTTTCTGCGGTAATCAAAGGTTTTACATTTAGCGTTCCCGCAGCTATGAGATCCAAACATTTACGATATTGATACAAGCTCTGCCTTGTAGTGCCAGCAACAAGCAACTGCTTGTAATGAATTTCGTTGGTATCCAATTTCACTACCGATTTGCCAGCAGGCAAGCCGCCGAAGAACATGACCCTGCCATTGAGCCCAACCAATGAGAAGGCTTGCTCTTGAATTGCTGCAACCGAAGCAGCAGTGATAACGAGATCAGCAAGCTTTCCCCGGTTCTTCTCAAGCAGGTCATGCATCAAATGCTCTCCTGCGCGTAGCGACTCAATACGTGGATCAATTGCGGTAGCAAGGTGCATCCTTTCCTCGCTGATATCACTGATAAAGACTTTGGTCGCCCCGGCCATCAATGCCACCAGGCAGTGCATGATTCCAATCGGGCCACTACCGATGACAACGACGCTGTCTCCAGGGTAGATGCCAATCTTTTCATATGCGTTGTAGACGCAAGAGAGCGGTTCAACCAAGGCAGCTTCCGAAAAAGAGACTCCCTCTGGGATGGGTGCCAAGTTTCCCTGGGTCACTGCGGCTTCGGGAATGCGGGTAAATTCTGCAAATCCCCCATCAACAGAGACTCCCAAAGCTTCTGAAGAGCGGCACATCTGGTTGTTACCGCTGATACAAATATCACAAATACCACACCCATAGTTGGGTGCGACGGCAACCCTATCTCCCTTCTTATACCCATGGACCCTGCTTCCCACCTCTTCGATGATTCCAGCGAATTCATGTCCGATGATACGAGGATTATTGGCATCTATACCGTCCTTGCCGTTGGTATAAAAACGAACATCTGTCCCACACACGAAGGCACTTTTTACCCGTACCAGCACCTCTCCGGGACCGATTGTCGGTATATTGGTTTCTCGAATCTCAATATGTTCTTTGCCTAATAATGTTACTGCTTTCATGATAAACTTCCTTCTCTTTTAATGCTGACCGGCCGATTTTCCCGAATTGAAATATTTCCTGCATTTACGACTCTGACAGCCTCTAGTCCATCTTGTCCTGTTACCAGTGGTTCGGTATCCTCAAGGATTGCTTTGATGAATTGAACATCTTCTTCCAAATAAGCATCCAAAAAGAGCGTCCGCCAGCTTTGAACATAGGGGGAAGCAATTCCATTGGGAGAAATGGTAAGAACCGAATGTTCCGTATTCCTTCCCACGTGAATGATCCCATGGGTGCCTAGAATCTCTGCCCGAGCATCGTAGCCATACTGGACTCCTTGTGCACCATCTAAAAAACCTTGTGCGCCATTGATGAATCTGGCACTCATAATGACATTATCATAAAAGTCCGGATACTTCTCTTTCGCTTCCGGGCTTCGATAATTCCCACCAATTGCATAAACTTCATCAATATAGCTGTTACTGAACCAATGAAGCGTATCAATATCGTGGCTGGAAACTTCAGCAAGAGGACCATTGCTCTGATCGATATCATACATCCAAGGCTGTGGAACACTCGGCCCATGGGTCACTGACTTCACCAGCACCACATCCCCGATGATCCCACTTTCAACTTGTTGCTTAGCATAGCGGAATCCCGCATCGAAGCGTCGCATGAAGCCAATTTGCAACTTTACATTGTTGTGCTTGGCGGTATCTATCATTTCCAAGCACTCAACTTCATTCATGGCCATTGGCTTTTCACAAAGGATATGCTTGGCGTGTGCTGCTGCATAACAGACGATATCACGATGTAATGCCGTAGGGGTAACGACTACTACAGCATCTACTTCAGGGTCTTCTATTGCACGGCGATAATCTGTATACGTTTTCTTTATGCCAAGCTCTTTGGAAGCTGCTTGTAAAGTTTCCTCTACGGGATCACAGAGGGCAACTAGTTGAGCCAGCTCGATACGCCGGGCAAAGTTGCGTGCATGGATCATTCCTGCTCTTCCTGAGCCAATGACACAAATTTTGATCATCCCTTCCTCCTTTGTTTGCAGTGCTCATGAATGTATCATAATGTATGCTTGTAAGTATATAAGTACATAGAAGGTAGATAATGTCAACACTTCTTTATCCTCTCTGATTAAGAGTGTACAAGAGAAATGGATAGAAATAAACATCCTGATAGGTTTTGCTCTTTTGGCCTGCCGATCCTATAAAACCTCTCAATGAGAGTTGTCATCTGTTGAGAAGTTTTAACGAAATATTTTAGATAATATCATTTAATATAACAAAATACATATCTATGAATAATCGCAGCGAGAGAATTTAGACCATAATAACCCGGTGATGATGCAGTGTCAATAAAACCAGTTCATTTTACAAAACCTTCTTTAGGGTGCTTACTATTTATATACACTAGGTTTTGAATCAAAACAATTTATCAGCGTTGAAACAGACAAACATATTGGTGAATCGTTGTGTTTATTTTTTAGAAACATCATCAAACGACAGAAAAGACCAACAAACGATCAAATAAAACTTGTGTTTAGAAATACCTGTGTTATACTTTTAGGTATCACTGCTTTGTCCTAAGGAGGAAATATGAAAAAGTTATTAGTAGTGTTCGTCATTCTTATGCTCGTTGTTGGAGTAACACTTGGCGCAGCAGGTGCCAAGGAGAAGGATGGCGGCGAATTTGTCGTAGGATTGTCCTGGAATGAGAAAATGCACGCGATGATTCAGGCTTGGGAAGATTATATGAAAACCTATAGTGCTGAATGGGGCGCAGAGAATGGGGTTACGTTCAAATGGATTGTGAATGTTGCAGATAGTGATTCATCTCAACAGGCATCAAACATTGAAGATTTGATTAGCCAGAATGTTGATGTGATAGTAGCACGTCCACACGATGCCGGTGCAATTGGTGCTTCGATCAGAGCAGCTGAGGAAGCTGGTATCCCATTCATTACTTTCGACCGCCCCTCTTCGACGAGAAAGCCCGCTGCCCACGTCGGTGCAGATTCATTCATGCAAGCTGTCAATACTGCAGAAGCAATGGCAAATTTACTTGTTGCCGATGGGGTTAAAGGTGTTGCAATTGAATTGATGGGAGATCTGAGAGACGTCAATGCCGTAAAGCGTTCCGATGGTTGGAAAGACGTAGAAGCAAAAAGAGGTGTTTGGAAAACTGTATTGCAAGTGCCGACCGAGTGGAATCCTGAGAAGTTCCGAAGCGGTACCGCAAATGCCCTGCAAGCACACCCTGAAGCAAACGTACTCTTTGTTGCCAGTGACTTCGCTTTTGACGCTGTCAAATCAGCGCTGGAGGATGCTGGTCGTTGGGCACCATATGGCGATCCAAGACACGTGTACATTGCAACTCAGGACGTCAATCCTCAGGCTCTAGAACCAATGGCAAAGGGATATATCGATGTCGGTGAGACCTATGACTGTTACTATCATGCTGTACAGCTTGTTGAAGTTATCGGAAAGATTGCCAAGGGCCAGAAGCTGGATAAGGATGAGTATCTCGTCTCAGGTAGAATGGCGACTCCTGCTAACGTCATGACAATGGAGTACATGTGGGCTCGTGATTACGAGGATTGATGGTACTTCAAATCTTGGTTGTGGTGTGCATATGCACACCACAGCTTTGTAGACTGGCTAGTAAAAAGTTGGAAAAATCAATATTCCAATGAACCGGGCATGAGTCTTGCCTTGTTGCGATGGCGATGGTTTACTCGCTGTGAATTACTCTGTAAATGATTACAGAATATCGTTTCGGTATACCAAAAATTTTGTGTTACGTAGCAAAAATAACATTATTATTGTGTGAACAGATTGAGGAGATTGGAGATGGATGGCACTCAGGTTGAGAAAAAGAAAAGTAACATAGAGAAATTATTTGAAGCGAATCTATTTCTGGTGTTGCCCTATATTATTCTGTTCTTAGTCTTGGCCGTGATGGGACTGACCTTACCCTATTTTTTTACATATAGGAATTTAATGAACATTCTACGACAAGCTTCCTCCCTCGCCATTATGGCGATGGGTGTTACGATTGTTCTTATCACCGGCGGCATGGATATTTCAATACCGGCAATAATGGCGTTCAGTGGTATTTTGGGTTCAATGTATATTGTGCAAGGAGGCTCAATTCTCCTTGGTGTGCTGATCATGCTCGGTGTAGCCACCTTCCTCGGAGCGGTCAATGGTATGGCAATTGCATATCTACGCATGGTTCCATTTGTTGTCACCCTTTCCATGCAGGCTATTGCCACAGGAGCTTCGGTTTGGATGACCAGAAACATCAGTATCTCCGGGCTTCCTGATAATTATGTGAATATCATTGCAGGAAGGACTTTTGGCATACCCAACTCAATTATTTATGTTTTGATCATTGGATTTATATTTTGGGTGATCATGAAGAAGGCCATGCCAGGAAGATGGCTTTTTTCTGTTGGCACCAATGTGAGAACTTCGAAGGTGTCGGGAATTCCAGGCGACGCGGTAATCTTTTTTACATACGTGATTTCGGGTTTTATGGCCGGAGTTGCTGCAATTTTTATTACCGCTAGACTTGAATCAGCTTCTCCCACAATGGGAGAGGAGGGGGTTGTGCTCAATGTAATTGGCGCGGCAGTTATTGGAGGTGCAAGCATCTATGGAGGAATCGGCACCTCCCTCGGTGCAATTTTTGGTGCTATTATAATGACTTTGATAACAAACGGCATGAATATGATGCACATTTCCTATCACAGTACTTTGATCGTAAAAGGTTTTGTAATAATCTTTTTTGTCGCATTTGATTCTCTGAAACGAGCAACAAAGGCGGTACGAATATGAACAGTTCGTTGTTTATGAAAATTGAAAATATCAGTAAATCCTTCCCAGGTGTCAAAGCACTCAATAGAATAGATTTAGAGCTCTATTCGGGAGAAGCGTTAGCGCTAATTGGTGCTAATGGTGCGGGTAAGAGTACACTGATGAATATCATTGGGGGTGTGCTGGAGAAGGATGAAGGACAAATATTTATTGAAGGGGCGGAAGTTCAGTTTAAAAGCCCGATCGATGCTCTCAGGCATGGGATTTCATTTGTGCACCAGGAAATGGCGTTGTTCCCCTCAATGACCATTGCCGAAAACATCTATCTGACAGATTTCCCACGAAACTCTGCAAGGGTTATTGAGAAGAAAAGAATGTATGAGGAGTGTCAGGCTATTTTATCGCGCCTCAGCGATACACTGAAGCCTTCGATGCGACTGGGAGACCTCAGTGCGGGCGACCAGCAAATGGTCGAGATTGCCAGAGCGTTACGGACCAATCCAAAACTCATTATTTTCGACGAGCCGACTTCATCGTTGACTGACACCGAGAAAAGGCGCTTGTTTACCATTATTGATAAACTGAAAACACAGGGCAGTGCAATCGTCTATATCACGCATATGCTCGATGAAGTTTTCACTGTATGTGATAAGGCGGTTGTCCTCAGAAATGGGGAAACCGTAGGTGGGGGAAAAATCAAGGATCTGGATTACCAAACCATTGTCAAACACATGATTGGTGAAAAACAATTGGATACTTACTTAAAATCAACCACACATGTCCAAGAAGAGAAGGCCCTTGAGGTAAGGGGCCTAGGATATGAAGGAGTGCTCTCTGATATCAGCTTCAATCTCCATAAAGGAGAAGTCGTTGGCTTGTGGGGATTACTCGGTGCAGGACGATCGGAGCTTATTCGCTCATTGGTAGGCCTTGACCCAATTCAAAAGGGTGAAATATACCTTCGGATCGACAGTGAAATGAAAAAAGTCAAACCGAAGGAAGTGCATAAACAAGTAGGGATTGTAACTGAAAACCGTCGACTAGATGGCCTATTGCTACCGATGTCCGTACGAGAAAATATGTCACTGGCAAATTTACCCAGTTTTTTGAACAAAATTGGACTTATTGATACGAAAAAGGAGTCGAAAGAGGCTAAAAAGTATCGAGACATGATGTCCATCAAGATTTCCAGTGTAGAGCAACGGTGTGAAACACTCAGTGGGGGTAACCAACAAAAAGTTATCATCGGCCGCTGGCTTCAACGTAATCCTGAGATTTTTTTACTCGACGAACCTACAAGAGGACTTGATGTGGGTGCAAAAGCAGAAATACATCAGTTAATCGAAGATTTTGTTTCCCGGGGAGCGGCAGTGTTGGTTGTTTCGTCGGATATTGATGAAATCATGGCGTTGAGTGACCGATTTATCGTCTTGCACCAAGGTAGAATTGTAACAAAATTAGACCGAAATGCGACGAAAACAGAATTGATGAGTGCTGCTACTGGCATAATTGAGGAGCGTTGAAAATGAATATAACTTTCGAGAGAAGAAATTTGAGGCAAATCATTCAGTACTATGGCTTCCCAATTATTTTAATTCTTGTACTTATCTTTTTAGCCGTCAGTACACGTAACTTCTTCACCCTTCGCAACATTATGGGTCTACTGCACTCTTCTGCCCCTATCATGATTACCGCCTCGGGGTTGGCCTTGGTCGTGATGAGTGGAAATATTGATATTTCCATTGGCTCGATCACATTTTTGTCATCGACGATTGCTGCCGTTTTAATTGTAAGGCTGGGAGTCTCACCAGTGTTGGCAGTCCCTCTGGTATTTGTAACGGGCGCAGCATGTGGAGCTGTCACGGGCTTGATTGTTACAAAACTGCGGATGAACCCACTCATTGCGTCGATGGGAATGCTCTTCATTTTGCGTGGCTTTGCCCTACGGCTTACAGAAGGTCGAGTTATAAGCTTACCCGATGCGTTCAGAAATTTTGGAAATCTTAAAATTGGGTTTGTGTATGTGGATGTGATTATCGCGATAATATTCATCATTTTTGTTCACCTCTTACATACCAAAACTTCTTTTGGACGAAACATCATGGCAATTGGAAACGACCAAAAAGCAGCACAAACGATCGGGATCAACACAGACAAAGTCTTGTTCTTTTCCTTTGTGCTATCAGGTCTCTTTGCAAGCATCGGTGGGTTCTTCAACGCAATGCAGCTCGGTGGGGTGACGCTCCACATGGGCCAGGGTTTGGAGTTTACCGGTATCGCTATGATTGTGGTTGGAGGAATAAGCCTTTTCGGAGGAGAGGGTAGTATTATACCTGGGTTCATATTGGGAGTGTTTACCCTGAACCTGATTGAAAATGGACTGAATCACTTAGGTGCTTCTCCATACGCATATCCCTTCTTCCGTGGTGGTGTAATATTTGTAGCGATGTTTGCCGATACACTGAAAGCAAGAGTGAGAAGAAGAGGAACAAAAACCCAGGAAACAGGAGAGAGTACGACATGAGAAAGATACGAGTAGGATTAATCACATTTTCAGATGGACGCGATTATATCCATGAAGAAATGCTTGAAACCAATTGGGGCTATCAAAAAGATATTAGCAAGGCTTTGAACGCAACCGGCTATATTGAAGTAATTGAAGCGCGACAAATAATCAATACTTCGGAAATTGCAGTGAAAGAAGGCAAATATCTCGCACAGAAAGATGTAGATATCACAATCTGTAATTATTCGATTTGGTGCTATCCGCACTTGACAGTTATGGCCACAAAATTTGCCCCAGGACCATACATCATGTTCTGTAACCTTCACCCTTCCAAGTGCGGAATGGTTGGGATGATGGCCGGCGCCGGTGCGATGGATCAAGTGGGAAGAACCTACAAAAAAATTTGGGGTGATATCAACGATAAGGATGTCTTGGATGAGATACTCGTGAATATCCGTGCGGCGAGTGCAATCTCTTTTTTGAAAGGACAAACGATGGGAGTGTTTGGAGGTCGTCCTTTGGGCATGTATACCGCTGTCTCAAATCTCGACCAATGGCAAAGAATCTTTGGTCTTGATGTAGAGCACGCCGAGCAGCATGAAATTATTCGGAGAGCTGAAAAGGTTGACCAAAAAAAGGTGACCGCGGCACGGCAGTACTTGGAAGAGCACTCCTCGGTTGAGTATAATAATAAAAACCTTACAGTTGAGATTTTTGAAAAGCAAATTCGTTCTTACTATGCACTACGAGAAATAATAGAAGAACGAGGGTTTGATTTTATTGGTATCAAGAGTATTGGGGATTTGACTGATTACTGGTGTACTGTCGATGTCGCCGAAGCCTTCCTAAATGACCCGTATGACTGGGATGGTCCCAAGGAGCCCATCGTTGCAGCAACAGAGTCGGACATGGACGGTGCACTGACAATGCAAATCTTTAAAATATTGACACGAGCTGAACAGGCAGTGCTCTTTGCAGACGTTCGCCATTATGATTGGGAAAATGAGGTATGGTTCTTCAGCAACTCCGGAACCCATGCCACATATTTTGCCGGTGGGTCAAATGATATACAATCAAACTTGGCTCGTGTTCGGTTCAAGCCCGAGTGTTCTGACTATCCTGCAGGAGGTGCCTCAGTTCATCATTTTGCCACACCTGGAAAAGTGACACTTGCGCGGTTGGCTCGAAAAGAAGATAAATATTGGATGGCCATCGTGCCTGCCCAGATCGTGCAGTTCGATTTGGAAAAGATGAATGAATTGGGGGACTTAGTTACTCCGGAATGGCCTA
The DNA here is from genome assembly GCA_041654935.1 of Sphaerochaeta sp. GTDB lineage: Bacteria > Spirochaetota > Spirochaetia > Sphaerochaetales > Sphaerochaetaceae > Sphaerochaeta. The sequence continues at coordinate 30,983 of JBAZCM010000002.1, forward strand.
TAGCTTTCACAAGGTTGCAAGCCTCTCCCCAAGAATTCATCAATAATTTCCCCTGCAACCATGTCCATGGGGTGTATGGTGATTATGTGCAGGAATTGGTACAGTTCTGTCAGTTTTTAGGAATTGAATATAAAATTCTGGATAGCTGAATAAAGAGAGGAGAAAAATGATGGTTAAGACAGGCATCTATTATGCATATTGGACCAAGAATTGGAAAAGTGATTTTCTCCCGTTCGTAGAGCGAGTGAAAAACTTAGGATTTGAAGTGCTGGAGGTCAATGCCGGAGCACTTCCTTCGATGAGCAAAGCTGATCTGCAGGAATTGAAAGTCGTCTCTGAAGCAAATGACATTAGCTTAAGCTGTTGTGTAGGGTTGACCGCAGAGAATGATCCCTCTTCTGCTGACCCGTCAGTACGACGCAAGGGAGTAGCATTTCTCGGAGAGATTGCTGATTCAATGCAATTGGCTGGAATCAATATGCTCAGTGGCATTATCTACTCTAGTTGGCCGGGGTCATTGGAAGGACGAGGTGCTGAGCGTAGTCAAATTATTGACTGGAGCATAAACTCTATGAAAGAAGCAATTAAGTTTGCCGAAGACAAAAACCTTCAGTTTAATGTGGAAGTCGTAAATAGATTCGAACAATTCATCATGAATACTGCAAAGGAAGCAGTTGAGTTCGTTGAGGCAGTTGACAGTCCCAATATCAAAATCCTACTTGATTCTTTTCATATCAACATTGAGGAAGATTCATTTCGTGAAGCGATACTGACAGCCGGTAAACATTTGGGTCACTTCCATATTGGAGAAAATAATAGAAGACCACCCGGTGTGGGTTTCTTGCCTTGGGATGAGATGTTTGAAGCGTTGCGAGATATTTCGTATAACCAATGGATCGTGATGGAGCCGTTCCTGTCCCCCGGTGGGGAGGTTGGGCGGGATATCAGTGTCTATCGAGATATCATGCCTGGTGCGGATAAAGATGAGGAAGCAAGAAAATCTTGTGCTTTCATCAAAGACAAAGTTAATGATTATCTGAGATAATACCTGATATGTATGCACAAGAACGGCATCAGATAATACTTGAGATTCTAAATAAAAAGCAAAGTGTATCAGTTAGGGAACTATGTTCCCTACTGAACACTTCTGCAACTACCATTCGTAATGATTTATCCATTCTAGAGAAAAAAGATCTTCTCGATCGTACTCATGGTGGAGCTATAAACGTATTTCGTAGTGGGTTTGAGCGTATTACCTCCGACAAGGTGGTCAAGCACAAAAAAGAGAAAGAAGCCATAGGGAAATTCGCGTCAACATTAGTGCAAGACGGGGATGTGATAGCCGTTGATACGAGCACAACAACGATTGAACTTATCAAAAACTTGCGTGATAAAGAGCGGTTGACTATTGTGACCAACGATCTAGTCATAGCAACCATGGTTGAGCATTTCCCGCACGTGGTGTTGATGTTCATCGGTGGGATCATTCGTAAGGGATATAACTGTGCTGTGGGACCCCAAGCCATAGAAGCACTGTCCGATATTTGGGTTGATAAGGCATTCATAGCTTGCAATGGGTTTACTGTTCAGTATGGTATCTCAACCCCTAACTCAGATATGGCGCAGTACAAGAAGAAATTGATTGAAAACAGCAGCCAAGCTATTGTGTTGTGTGATTCGAGCAAGATAGGGCATTCGAGTTTTATCAAGGTCGCTTCGATCGATGAGCTGGATCACGTTGTAACCGACGCAGAAATTTCAAAAGAGTCCTATGAAGAGATTGAAGCTACCGGGCTCCGAATAGATATCGCCCATTAACACGACAACCTCTTCTAATATGTTCTAGTGGCAGTACGATGTGCAGGATCTCTATGGATTCCTTCTTGTAAAAGGCAGAGTAAACTTCGTCAGTCTTGAGAACACCGCACTGATGTAGTTTCCCGCCAAGCTGCTCTCTCTCTTTCATAGAGGAAGCCATGGAAGAGAAGCAATCCTTGTTTGGCATAGAGCGATGGTCAAGAGGACCTATCACAAGACGGCAAATACAGCAAAGCCAATACGAAGCCCAAGAAGAGAAAGAGAAGGAAAGGCTTGCGTTACCGCAAGGGCGAGGAAAAGTGTGTTTTCCTCTCGTTGGCAGGCTATGCCTTCGTCCGTGACCAAATCATCATGGACGTGCACAAGGGGGCCCGTAATGTTTGACACCGGAAACCTCCCCATCTACATCCGCCCTAGGTTCACCGATGGACCCAAATCCATCGATGGCCTAGTCGGTGTAATCCACAACCAGATGAAGCTGGACGTACTGCAAGGTGGCCTGTTCGTCTTTTGCTCCAAGGCCCGTACGATAATAAAGTGCATACTTTGGGACAGGATAGGGTTCTGGATGATCCAGAAACGGTTGGTCGGTTATACCTTCGTATGGCCCAACACCGAGGAGGAAGCGATGAAGAACAGTACAGAGGAACTGCAGATACTGCTGCAGGGAATCGACGTCTTCCGTCGCTTCATCTCCTGGGCCGATGTGAAGATCAACTGGGTCCAACAATGTCTTTAAGTTGCTATAACAATGCAAACATTGTCATAAATTGCATTTTTATGCCCTCATTTATAGACAAATAATCATCTCATGAAGTTCCAGATGAGCCACAAGGACCGGTCGGTCTTCATCGCACTGGGGAACCAGATAAGGAGGGAGACGAACAAAGACGTCACCTCCACCTTCGTCGTCGCCGATGAGCAGTTCTATGAGTAGGTCAGCCGTGAGGGCCTAGTGGCCTTCGCCAAGATGGCCGCGGCCCATGCTCTTAAGGGCGAGAGGGCTAACGAGGTGCTGAGGACCAAGCTGGGGCTCATCATCTCTCTCCTTGACGGCAGTGCCGATGTGCGGCAGAAGAGCTCCCCTATCGCAGAGATTGACCTCTTCGCCGAGGATATCGGTATCCTCGACCAGGATGCCCTGAGGCTTGAGGGTCCCTCCGGTTCCACAGAGGCAAAGAAGCGTCCATACCATCCAAGGAAGGGACTGACCGGCTCCGTCCATGTGGCCGAGCGTGTCTATTGTCTCACTGACGGGAGGGCCAGTACCTTGATGCCCTGGAATGTGAAGGAAGGGGACCTTGGCATTGTCACCGATGAGTATGATTGGCTCATGAGCAATATGATGGCTGCCGATGAGTGGGAAGTAAGCCATACATCCAAGATTGATGATTCTGCCTGATTCCCTTTCCTTTCTTATTGATTACTGATCCATTTCTGGCATCCGGTTCCCCTGGAGGCCACGATACTCCATCTATCCATTCACACGTAGTGCAGTGTTCTCAAAACTGACACCGTGGTGTAGTGACAGACAGTTTATAAACTGGTTTTAAAAGTGGTTTTGAAAATCATTTGACAAACTGAAATTCCGTGATAGGATATCAATATGAAGCGCGAATCCGTGAAACAAAACAATCGTCGACTCGTCCTGGATTACCTAAGAAGAACTGAAACAGCATCAATCGCAGAAATTGCTTCGGCTGTGCGAATCAGTGATCCAACAATAAGAAAAATTCTTCAACATTATTGTGAATTGGGATTAGTGCACCCGAATGGCAAGGGTGATTCAAGCTTGGATGGGGGAAAAAGACCCGATCTCTATCGTCTTAATCCCGCTTATGGGTTTGTAATAGCGTTACACGTTGGACCTGATTTTATCTATGCGGCACTTACAGACCTACAGTTTCAGATGTCCGATGATGTTTACGAACCCATTGAAGGCAATCCTCAGACAAAAGAGATCATCGAACGATTGGTCTCCATAGCGCGTACGCTGGAAAAACAAGCCAGTGCCTATGGGGGAAAAATATTAAATGTAGTTATCGCGCTTCCCGGAATTGTGAATATTCATTCTGGAGACAGTGTTTATTCTCCGCACTTCCCACAATGGGAATCCAATTTTCCGTTCAGAGATAAGTTCAAGAAGGCATTTAAGCGAAATATTCCTGTATATATCGATGGGGTAAACCGGTTGCAAGCCATTGCAGAATTGATGGTAGGCCAAGCGAAAGGTATGACGAATTTCCTTATTTTGGACGCTATGGAGGAGGGGGTTGGCGCAGGAATCATAGAAGGTGGTGAGAGCCTGCATGGCCTCAATTATTTGGCCGGGGAAGTCGGTCATATTATTGTTGACCCGAGAGGCCCTGAATGCATTTGTGGCGGTGTTGGCTGTTTCGAGGCTGCTGTGTCGATGAAACATATTCGAGCTTTGCTGCAACGAGGATGTGAGACACACGGCGACTCACTACTGTATAAGGATAAAAATCCTGAGGAAATTAGTTTGCGTGAGCTGTTCCTCGCAGCAGAAGAGGGCGATGTATATTCGATGGAATTGATGGATTTGATAGTGAACTATTTTGCAATAGGCCTGAACAATGTATCGGTAACCATCGATCCGGAACTCATTGTCATTCAAGGAATTTATGTGGAAGCTGGGCCGCAATTCCTAACAAAAATTAGAAATCGTCTCACGAAGCTCTCATTGCCACGAGTCGAACGAGATATCTCGCTGGTTTATACGACCTTTGGTGTCGAGCGAGGGGCGCTTGGAGCGGGGTGCTTTGGTATTGCTGAGTATTTTATGCGCCCTGAGTTGTATAGGTAAAATTCCTGCGTTGCAGGAAGAGATAATTTAAGGAGGATTTCATGATGAAGAAAGGATTGATTGTAGCAGTATTGATTTCGCTACTGTTTGTTCCTCAATTATTTGCTCAAGCATCGGCGGAAAAGGCTGACACAACCCTAAGCATCGGGATTCGTACTCTCACAAACCCGTACCAGGCCAACTATAAGGTAGGCGCTGATATGTATGGGAAGATCAAGGACCTTCCGGTGGTCACCTTGACTTGTGAAGGGTCGAGTGAAAAGCAGTTGAATGATGTGCGCGCTCTTGTCGCACGAACCAATGGGAATGTGGTCTTTATGATAGACCCCAACGAGAGCCCCAACGTTATTCCTTTGGCTCGAGAACTCGAAGCTGCCAAAGTGTATTGGGTCTCTTGGTGGAACAAGCCTGATGACATCAAAGTTTGGGACTATAAATATTGGGTCAGTCACATTTCCTTCGACGGTATTTCTGCCGGTGAATACACTGCAGAGAAGTTGTTCGAGTCCTTTGGGTATAATGGAAAAATTGTTGCTCTTCAGGGACTGCTCTCCAACTCAATCGCACAAGACCGCTTTGAAGGTTTGCAGAATGTGCTGAAAAAGTATCCCAATGTTGAATTGGTAGCCTACGAGGCAGCTGACTGGGACCGTACCATGGCCTATGAAAAAACCAGAAACTTGTTAGTTGCTCACCCTGATATCAAGGGAATTTGGGCAGCGAATGACAACATGGCTCTTGGTGCATTGGAAGCGCTTCGTGCAGTCGGAAAGGCAGGACAAATCCTGGTTACCGGAACTGATGGCACTGATGAAATTTATGAAGCCATCAAGAAGGGCGAAGCCGCCGCTACCGTCTACAACGATTCGGTGTATCAGTCAGGAATCGGACTAGCAATCGCGTTGGCAGCCAAGGAAGGTAAAATCAAAGTTGAAAACTTACCGAGAGAGCATCGTCAGTATTTTGCTGAAGCAACTAACGTTGATATCAACAATGTTGACGAAATCATTGCAGGTTCCGCAACCTACGATTTTGAGGATCTCTTTGGAGCATTCACAAGACCGATGGATTGATAGATAGCAGTGAAATTGCTGCGATGGTGTACGGGAATTTCCGTGCACCATCGCCTTAACTCAATTGAAAAGGAAAGAATGCACTATGGACCGCAAACGAGTAGATGTGCTCAGTCTGGTAGAAACTTATCGGGCTCGATTCTCAAAAACATCGGCAGGAAAGCTATATGGGAAAATTCCGATCTCCGGTCAGATTGTTGCTTTGGTAATTGTCTCCTTGATTTTCTCATTCGGTACAAAAGGACAGTTTCTGAAGATTTCCAATATTGTGACAATTATGGGTCTCGCCGGAATTCCAATGATTCTTTGTCTTGGCGTTCATCAAGTCATCATAATGGGTGCAATGGATCTTTCCCTTGAGGGAATAGTTGCCATTACTGCTGTATTCTCCGGTCTTTTGCTAAAAAATTCAGTGAACACCAATGATGTTGGTTTGTGGATTATTCCATTTGTGATTGTCCTAGGTGGCATTGCCGGCATGATCAATGGCCTGCTAAATACAAAATTACGCATGCCATCCTTTATCGCTACTCTGGGAATGAGTTGGACGCTCTTTGGAACCGCAATCATGATCAGCCGTGGATCGAGCATTCCTATTCGTGATTTACGATTCCAGAAAGTCATTATTGCCAACATCTTTGGGATTCCCGTGGTCTTCGTGCTTGCTATAGCTATTGGCATCATCACATACTTTTTACAGAAACGAACAAAACTTGGCAAGCATATGTATGCTATAGGAGGAAATGAAGTGCTTGCCAAACAAGCCGGGGTAAATGTGAATCGAATTAAAATTCTGGTTTTTACGATTACCGGTGTCATTTATGGTATAGCTGGGCTGTTGCTCGTGGCACGGCTCAACAGCAGCGCCGCCCGATATGGAAATAACTTACTCTTCCCAGCTATGACTGCTGTCGCTGTTGGCGGTGTTTCCTTAAGCGGGGGAGTGGGAGGTGCTCTAAACGCAATGATGGGCACCATTATCGTCGTAGCCCTTAATAATGGTTTGGTTTTGATGCAAGTAAATCCCTATATGCAGAGTGCGGTCAATGGTGTAGTACTTATCTGTGCAGTTGCTTTGACCATCGATCGAAAAAAGATCGGATTGATAAAGTAAAGGGGGATGCGGTGAAACAAATAATAGCTGAGTTCAAGAATATTCGCAAAGAATTCCCCGGGGTTATTGCTCTGAAGGGATTCGACGTGAACCTTTATGAGAAGGAAATTGTAGGACTCGTTGGAGAGAATGGGGCTGGGAAATCTACTCTGATGAAAATCATGACTGGTATTTATCAGCCGGATGGAGGAGAGTTTTTACTACGGGGTAAAAGCGTATCGATGCGTGGCCCCCTTGATGCAATTGAACGTGGAATAGGAATGGTTTTCCAAGAAGGATCGATCCTTCCCAATCTCAGCGTTGCGGAGAACATCTTCCTGTGCCACGAAAAAGAGTTTTCGCGCCTTGGCATCATCAGTGAAGAGGCAATGAACAAAAAGGCACAAGAGATCATCAATCAACACGGGTTGGAAATCCAGGCAACGGATTTGTGTGGATCACTGAGCCCGGCTCAACGACAAATGGTAGAAATTTCTAGACTGCTCTGGCTGTCTGATTTATACAACCATGAAAATCCTATTCTTATCCTGGATGAACCAACCACTGTTCTACTCGAGCGTGAAATTACGAAATTATTTGAAAATCTGAAGATAATTAAAGCGAAAGCTACCATCATATTTATTTCACACCGCCTTGAGGAGATCATAGAACTGAGTGATCGAATCATTGTTCTCAAGGATGGGGATTTCGTCACTGACATGCCCCAAAAAGAGGCTAGCACGACCAAAATTGAACAACTGATGGTGGGTCGCGATCTTGCCACTGGATACTACCGTGTAAATGAGCAAATTGAACCTGAAGAGGAGGTTGTGCTCAAGGTCCAAGGCTTGGCAATCAACTCCATGCTCGAGCCAATCTCCTTTGAACTCAGAAAGGGAGAGATTCTTGCTTTGACAGGACTTGTAGGGTCAGGCAAAGAAGAGTTGGTGAAATGCTTGAGCGGTTCAATGATTCCATCTCAAGGGAAAATTTTTAGAAATGATAAGGAGATTAATATCCGTCAACCCAAACACGCTATTGAAAATACCATCGGATATATTCCGATTGATCGACGGGTGGAAGGGCTGGCGATTGATCTAGATATTGCAGAAAACATCAACATGCTGGTTTATGAACGATTAAAAAAACATAAACTAATCAACCGTAAAAAAGAACGTGCAAATGCGCTCCATTGGATGGATGTCGTCAAAGTAAAAGCATCCAGCCATCAGATGAAGTGTGGAAACCTCAGCGGTGGAAACCAACAAAAGGTCGTTTTGGGGAAGTGGTTGTCCGCTGAAACCGAAATCTTGATTGTTGACCATCCCACCAGGGGGATCGATGTGGGCGCGAAGGACGAGATTTACCATCATATTCGGAATCTTGCGAAGCAAGGCCGAAGTATGATCATTATGTGTGACACGCTGGAGGAGGATATCGGACTATGTAACCGCATGCTGATATTAAAAGATGGGAAGTTCGTAAAAGAGTTGGAATGCCCTCCAAATGCCAAGCCAACTCCAGCAGATATCATTAAGTCGATAGTATGAGGAAACAACAATGTACAAAGATGTAAAGTCAAAAAAATACGTAGTAAAGCAAGTTGTTACTCAATTGAAAAGATTGCCTGCCATTGCATACTCGCTGTTAATGCTGGGGATTTTTATACTGATCTTCTCTATCGGCAGTAACTCTTTTTTGAATATCTACAATATAAAGACCATTGGAACCAGTGCATCAATCCTTCTCGCAGTCGCCATAGGGCAAGTTTTTGCCATAACTACCGGGGGAATCGATCTCTCGGTGGGTGGCATCATGAGCCTGGTTTCTGTTGTGCTGATGTCCACCTTTGATAAAATCGGCATGTTGGCATATGTCCTCAGTATCTTGGTTGGGTTGATTGCAGGATATATCAACGGTGTGATCAACGCGAGATTGAAAATCCCTTCATTCATCACCACCCTCGGTACAAATGGTATTTTTATTAGTGTCGCATATATGATTTCTGCCAAACCGCTTTCGGCACCACAATCAGCGTATAAGATCATGGACTTCATAAATGGTTCATGTCTAGGGTTCAATAATCTTATGCTTATTGGCGCGGTAATCTTTGTTTTCTTCTACATGGTGCAAAAATATACGACCACCGGTCGGTTGATTCACCTTTTGGGGAGTAACGAAAAGATGAGTTGGCTCAGCGGTGTTGATGTGGGAAAAATCAGGATTCTTGCTTTCACACTTTCAGGCGCTGGGGCGGGATTGGCAGGCGTGATGCTTGGCAGTAACCTATACAGTGGGTATCCTACTCTCGGGTCAGTGTATATCCTCAATTCGATTGCATCGGTTGTAATCGGGGGAACTGCAATGACTGGAGGGTCGGGGGGAGTGCTCAACACACTGGTAGGCGTATTGGTAATGAGCGTCATCCAAAACGGTATGAACATCATCGGCATCGATGTATATGCCCAGCAAACATTTCTCGGGGTGTTGGTAATTCTTGCAGTTGCAATTTCCTTCGACCGATCTAAGCTTTCTGTAGTAAAATAACAATTATTTTGGACAAGGAGCCATCTATAATGGATTTAAATTTAAAGGGTAAAGTTGCAGTAATTACTGGTGGAAGTGTCGGGATTGGTTTGGCGGTTGCTAATCAATTTGCCGAGGAGGGAGTGCAGGTTGCAATCCTCGCCCGTAATGCTGAGCGAGTAACACAAGAAGCCAAAGAGATTGAGAAGAGACATGGTGTACGTGCCATAGGGGTTGGCTGTGATGTTTCCAAAGTTGAAGAAATAGATTCTGCTATCAGAATCATCCTTGACGCCTTCGGAGGAGTAGATATTTTAGTGAACAATGCGGGAACAGGAAGTGAAGAAACCATCATGGAAGCCCCAGATGAGAAGTGGCAATACTATTGGGATTTACATGTTATGGGAGCAATCCGTATGTCACGGGCACTCATACCAGCCATGCGTGAGCGTGGTGGTGGAGTCATTATCCAGACAGCCTCAATCTGTGCGAAGCAACCCCTTTGGTATGAACCAATCTACAATACGACGAAAGCAGCTCTGGTTATGTTCAGTAAATGTTTGGCGAATGAAGTTATTGGGGACAATATCAGAGTAGTGACAATAAGCCCTGGTCTGGTCCTGACCCCTGATTGGTGGAAGACTGCTGGAATCTTGGCAGAAAAACAAGGCATTACAGCACAAGAGTACCTTGATAAGCTGGCCGAGGAATATGCCCCTATCAAACGCTTTGCTTCCCCTGAGGAAATTGCAAATTTCTATGTGTTCATCGCTTCTGAAAAGGCCAGCTACAGTGTAGGCTCCAATTATTCTTTGGATGGAGGATGGTTACGTGTCATTGATTAAAAAGACTATGAAACAGGCAGTGATGACAGGTCCAGGAAAGATTGAATTCCGAGAAGTCAATATTCCTAAACCCAAGAGTCATGAGGTTTTGGTCAATATGGCATATATTGGCGTATGTGGTAGTGATATTCATGTTGCAGTGGGCAAACACCCATATGTCGACTACCCCCTTGTACAGGGACATGAGGTGAGTGGAAAGGTGGTCCAGGTTGGTTCTGCAGTTACAAATTTCGCAGAAGGAGACCTGGTTACTATTGAACCACAGGTTTCTTGTGGCACCTGCTATCCGTGTACCCATGGACTGTACAATATTTGCAACAACCTGAAAGTCATGGGCTTTCAGACAACAGGCGCTGCCTCGGATTACTTTGCTGTAGACCAAAAGCATGTTGTAAAGCTTCCAGCCGATATGGATTTGCGATTCGGTGCAATGATAGAACCACTCTCCGTAGGTGTACGAGCAGTACAGAAATATGGCGACATCACCGATAAGCAAGTGTTGGTTATCGGTGCCGGTCCTATTGGAAATCTTGTAGCACAGACCGCTAAAGCCATGGGCGCGGCCTCAGTGATGATCAGCGATGTCAATGAATTCAGGCTTGAAAAGGCAAAGGAAAGTGGTATTGATTATCCAGTGAACGTTGCAAAGGAAAGTCTTGACGAGGCAATTAACAGACACTTTGGTGAAGATCGGCGGGCAGATGTAATATTTGAATGTGCAGGGGTACAGTCAGCTATCGCTAGCGCCATAAAAATGGCGAGAAAGGGATCAGACATCATTGTAGTGGCTGTTTATGAAGGAGCTCCTCAGGTCGATATGGCCTATGTGAATGAGGCGGAGTTACGACTCATTGGCACAGCTCGTTACAATATTGATGATTTCGCGGTTGCCATCGACCTTGTCGGGCAGGAGAAAATTCATTTGGAAGGCCTGATTACCGATGAATTCTCTTTTGTCGATTATGCTAAAGCGTATCAAAAAATTTCCGATGAGCCAGAAACAGCAATGAAAGTCTTAGTCCATATTGATGCTCGGTAAGGATGGAATGAGAATAGCAACAACAATTTTGCAGCGTGATCAATCACGCTGCAAAATTATTTCCTGATCCCATCAAGAAGGGGAGTTCTAAATGAAAGCAATTGTTGTCCAAAGACCAAATGAGTTAGCTGTCGTTGATGTACCTATGCCGATTCTCGGGCCATACGATGCGCTAGTAAAAAGTGATATAGCGTTTATTTGTAATGCAACTGACAGAAAATTGGTTCAAGGTGGATTTCCGGGTATAGGACCTGAATCATACCCTTTGCTGCTCGGTCACGAGAATGTTGGTACGGTCATTGACTACGGTACAAAAGTAACGAGTTTTCAGGAAGGCGACAGGGTCATCGGCGGGCTCGTGCTTCAGACACTTGGAGGAAAATATCACTCAGGATGGGGTGGGTTCTGTGAATTTACCGTAGTGACCGATTACCAGGCTATGGCCAAAGACATAGAAGAGGCTGGAAAGACACTGACTCTGAGTGAGGATGCACAAATCATGCGTAAGGTGCCGGCAAGCATATCGCTTGAGGCAGCTGGATTGCTCTGCACATGGCGAGAGGTGTACGCCGGCATGTTTACAGACTTTTCCTTCAAACCGGGACAAGATTTGATCATTTTTGGGTGTGGCCCGGTAGGGTTGAGTTTTATAAAGTTTGCTCGACTAATGGGTATGGGAACAGTGATAGGAGTTGATTTTCTGCCCTCCAAACGAAAACGAGCCCTCCAAGCTGGAGCAGATCTCGTGCTGGAACCTGACGAGACGAGCATACAGGAGATTAAGAGGCTCTTTCCTAACGGGATCGATGCCGTGGTGGATGCTGTAGGAAATAATAGCATCATAGAACAGGCTGTATCCTTGGTACGGATGGGAGGGTCCATTTGTGTCTATGGGGTACTAGGAGCAGAAGAGATTCGATTCAACAAGAGTCTGGGACCTTATAACTTTAATCTTTTGGTCCACCAATGGCCTACTCGATCTGCTGAAGCTCAGGCGCAAGAGCCATTAATTCAGTGGATTGAGGAAAATCGATTGGTTGCAGATGAGTTTGTTACGGGTAGATATTCCATTGCAAACTTTGAAGAAGCATATACTGCATCACAGCAAGTGGAATCAATAAAGACTCTTGTAGATTTTTCTGCATGGCATTAATAAGGGGGGCGATTTGAGCAGAAATCTAATGCTGGCCCATGATTTGGGGACCAGTGGGAACAAGGCAACGCTATTTGATCCAGAGGGAAAAATGCTGGCAAGTAAAACCATCTCATATCCTTCTGAGTACTCCAATCAAAATTGGGCTGAACAGAACCCGGAACTTTGGTGGCAAGCGGTATGCGATTCAACAAAATCTATTTTGGAGGAGCACAGAGCTGAGGATATCAAAGTAGTATCTTTTAGCGGCCAGATGATGGGTTGCCTGTTGGTCGATAAACATGGTGTACCTTTGCGCAATCACATGATGTACAGCGATCAACGAGCCCAACGGCAAACCGAGCAATTGATAGACCGAGTAGGCTTTGAAAGGGTGTTTGAGATAACCGGACATCGAGCTAGCTCCTCCTACTCAATCGCAAAATTGATGTGGGTACGTGACAATGAGCAACATATCTTCGCCGACGCATATAAAATGCTCCATGCCAAGGACTACATGAATTTCCTGCTGACAGGAAATATGGTCACTGAATATAATGATGCCAGTGGAACAAATGCCTTGGATTTACAGAAGCTGCAGTGGTCAGATGTAATGATTGAAGCTGCTCAGATCAACGAGTCTCTTTTGCCACCTTTGGTCGCTTCCTCAGATGTCATTGGTGAGGTAACCGACAAGGCTGCACAACAAACGGGGCTGAAGGCTGGGACCCTTGTTGTCGCCGGGGCTGGCGACGGTGGATGTGCTACCATCGGTATTGGATGTGTGCGTCCCGGGATTACGTACAACTACATTGGCTCCAGCAGTTGGATCAGTACCACAACAACCGAAGTGTTGCCTGACCCTAGCATGATGAACTTCACGTGGGCGCACCCAATCAAAGGATACATGCAACCATGTGGGACGAGCCAAACAGCAGGAGCATCATTTGACTGGTTTGTGAACTCACTAGGAAAGTACGAGACACAATTGGGATTGAAACAGAAGCTTTCCGGTTATGATATGTTGGATGAACTGGCTGCTAGCGCACCGGTAGGAGCAAATGGTGTAGTTTTTCTGCCGTATTTGATGGGAGAGCGAAGCCCGCGTTGGAACCCTGAAGCCAAAGGTGGGTTTTTAGGACTATCTCTTGCCACGACAAAGGCGGATATGGTGCGGGCAGTGTTGGAGGGGGTGAGCATGAATCTCTCAGTCATTCTCCGCCAGATGCGTAAATATGTTGACATTCCAGAAATTCGTTTGTTCGGCGGTGGAGCAAAGGGCGTCAATTGGAGAAGAATTTTTGCCGATGTATACGGTGTTCCTGTCACAGTTCCCTCGCATCTTGTGGAAGTGACAAGCATGGGGGCAGCGGTGATCGGTGGAGTAGGATCCGGAATTCTCTCTTCCTTTGATTGTGTAGAAGATTTTCTCGCTTTTTCTGATCCAATCAATCCAATTGCCGAACACACCGATTTCTATGATACAAAAGTTTCTCAGTTTGATGAGATATATACCATGATGGTACCTATGTTTGGAAAACTTCTGTAAGGGGGAGCTGAAATTATGAAAAAGACACAATTATTTGCTTTGTTGGATGAATATGCAACTACACCGGACGCTATGGCAATTGCTCCTGACGGAGAGTTGGTGCTCTCTTGTCCAAACTTTGCCGATCAAAGTGTACCGGGATGCTTAGTACGGTTTTCTTTAGATGGGAAGGCACGTAAGTGGGTTGACGTACCCGTACATCCGGAGACGAATCTTGCAGCTCCCATGGGTATTGAATTTGGCCCTGATGGAGATTTATATGTTTGTGATAACCAGGGGTGGCCAAATAAAGATGAACTACGGTTCAAAGGAAGAATCCTTAGACTTCGGATCAAGGATGACCAAATCATCAAGACAACGACAGTTGCCACCGGCATGGAACATCCAAATGGAATTCGGATTCGTGACGGACATGCATATGTTACCCAAAGTCACTTACACAAGGTGCAAGATCCTACGGGACTATTGAGAAGTTGTGTATACCGATTCCCACTGGATGCAGAGAATATCGTAGTAAACAATACTCTTGACGATGAGCATATGATTTATTCAACACTGACTCATAATCCAGAATGCCAATATGGGCTAGATGGCATTGTTTTTGATTTGGAAGGGAACTTGCTGGTCGGAAATTTTGGAGACGGGGCAATTCATCGACTCTATCTAGGATCTGATGGTCAAGTGAACAAGGACGAAATCTGGGCCCAGGATTCTGATCAGCTTAAATCGACCGATGGGATGATTATGGACGATTTAGGCAATCTCTACATCGCTGATTTCAGCGCAAATGCTATCGGACGAGTTTCACCCGACGGTACGGTGAAGCGAATTGCTCAAAGTCCAGATACGGATGGTTTCAACGGTGAACTCGATCAACCGGGAGAGCCATGCATTTGGAATGGAAAGTTAGTGGTTACCTGTTTTGATCTTGTCACTGATGATTACAACGTCAATACAGCGCACGAACTCCCTGCAACCATGTGCTTCTTGCCCTTGGAAGAGGCCCAAGCATAATTCAAAAGTGAGTTGTCTCATATAATATCACTATTTGAGCCAACTCACCTTGAATCCCTTTCCAGCTGTTGCCCATATCTCCGATGAGCACTTCTCCGGAGCGTGTTAGAAGTTGCTCATTTTCTTCAATATCCCAATTAATGAAGTATTTTTTATTGAATTACCATGTTTGGATGAATGCGGATAGATAGCGGGTGTCGTTAAATCGTAGGTGCCCATTAATGAACCCTACCATCGATTCAAAGTTTTGCCACCATTCCTTATAAGTGATCAGCACCCTGCCCACATCCACTCCATCGCGATACACCCCCCCATGTTCATAATCAAATCCATAATCCAGAGCATGGTCGAGCAGGCGTTTTAGAATACCGAAGTCCCTTTCTTCCCGATCCCTCAAAAAGTTTAATGCCAGGTCCCCCCAACCTGTTCAATTCAACGCTATGTCTATAGCTGGTGGTATCCAATGGTGAGGAGAGTTGTTCATTTCGCTCTCTTTCATCATTTCATGTGCGTTTGATTTAAATCGCAGAAATGGAGTTAAATGCAAGATCAAATTGATTATACCCATAACCATGTTCTGCCTCGATCATGCGATTGGTGATTATCCTACACACTTCATACAATTTACGTTTATGGATATTTTTCACCGATTGCCAATTGCAAGTGTTGTCAACGCCTAAAGACGATGCATATGGATAACCAGCGATTTTCGATTTCCACCCCAAGGTCTCTCAAGAGAAGGGCTCCAGTCTTGTTCTAGATTTTCTCGGTATCCTCCGTGTAAAGTGTCTGTAGCATATAATTGTAGATAATTAAAACACTTTTCAGTATATTCCAAATTGTCTTTATCCCCTTACTAGGAAGTATCTATCCATTAAGTGCATAAATTCCAAAGCTTTATCCGTAGGTAAGCTTTGCTGACTTATTGAGGTTACCACCCCGATTAATTAGCCAGTAGAAGCCACCATCTGTTTGGTCCCAAAATTTTGAGAGGAGAAAGCCGATCCCATGCTTCGCTGCCATTTGCATGAGATCAGCATCTTTTGGATTAGCAAATTCTTTCAAATTGGAAAAATCCCAAACCATGCGACTCTGTGTTACTATATTATTAACCGTATCAGGGGTAGCGACTCTTTGTTCATCAAAGGAGGTCAGATAGCCTCGGTATGATGAGTCAACGGATCGTTGAAGCCAGAATGGAATAAGCAGGTCGTTCAATAAGCTTTTAAGTTCATTTCTGATGGTAGTTAACTGTTCAATTTACTGATTATTGTATCCTTGTGTAAACATGCAGTCAGTTGACTATTTTCTGGCCGACGGCAGATAATGATCCCTCCCATTCATATTTATTGTTATTACAACAGCAGCAAAACACAATTCTATTGTGACTTTTTATCAAAGCATATCAAGTTACAGTCGTGATTTTCTAACTATTCTCTGTCCGCACAGATTTTTAAGGAAAAAGTGGGTAAAGGATTGTAAACCGAGCAAAATCAGAACCTCTATATTCAATAATATAAAACATATATACAAATTTAACATTGACAAATATAAATAATGGGTTTATGCTATGCCTAGATGGTTAGGACAACCGCTGGAGGATTGCATGAAAATTGTACAGGTAACACCCTATGTAATAAAAATTCGAACTAACGCACGTGGGGGTGTTTATTGGTTTTTTGTCAAAGTGGAGACTGACACTAATATCACGGGGTGGGGAGAAATCTATTGGAATTCATTTGAACCAGGCTTATACAAGAAGATGGTGATGGCCGTTGCCGATGAATTTTTGATAGGGGAAGATCCTTTCAGCATTGAAAAATTCTTCATACGTGTTTTTACAAAACTAGGGCACTGGCATGGAGATCTTGCTCTGACTGGAATAGTCAGTGGACTGGAAATGGCTTGCTGGGACATCATGGGCAAGGCGCTCGATCGCCCGGTCTATGATTTGCTCGGTGGAAAAGTAAATGAGCGTATTAGAACATATTCGTATTTAACTGAAAAAAATGATGCAATTTGGTGTGAAGATTACTGGCAAATGGAAGATGCATTGTTAGAGCGAGCTCACGAACTTGTTGAAATGGGCTTCACTGGCATTAAACTGGACCCCTTTTCTCCGTATGTAGATAACATCGCACCTTCTGAGCCTAATCTTCAAATGCTTAGCCGTTCAGTTCGAACTATCCGCCGGTTACGTGAAGAAGTCTGTGGTGATCGCTGTGACATCATTATCGGCACTCATGGCCAATTCACTGCTTCAGGAGCTATCAGGGTCGCACGTCAACTCGAGCCCTATGACCCACTATGGTTTGAAGAACCGACTCCACCGGAGAACTATCTTGCACTCAAGAAAGTTTCAAAGAAAACCAGTATTCCAATAGCAGCCGGGGAACGGTTAGCCACAAAGTGGGAGTATATGCCATTAATCAACTCACAGAGTGTGGACATTGTACAGCTCGATGTCTCCGGCATGGGCGGGTTGCTTGAGGCGAAAAAGATAGCCGCGATCGCAGATGCAGCCCATATGCAAATCACTCCACATTTCTGGGCAGGTCCGATCAACTTTGCCGCACAAATTCAGCTAGATGTAACCTGCACGAACTTCCTGATTCAAGAGAGCATCGAAAAAATGGATACCCATGGATTGGATACGCTCTTAAAGAAGCCGTTTGTTTGGGAGGATGGATATATTATTCCGAGCAACGAACCTGGTTTAGGCATTGAGTTGGATGAGGAATTGGTAGAAAAGTATTCCATCGATTCCTTTGATGAAAAAAATATATTGCTATAAAAAGAAGGATTATATGGAATACTTTCGCATTAAATCACTTAATATGGACGTCTCCAGAATTTGTATGGGGGGAAGTTCACCAAAAAGTAATTATCTCAAAGAAAGTCATTCCATTGATGCCTTCATTGAAACCCTGCACAAAGCATATTCGCTAGGAGTAAATTTTTTCGATAGCTCAGAAAATTATGGAGGAGGGGATGCTGAAACACTACTTGGAAATACAGCAAAAGATTTTAGGGATCAAGTGGTATTGACAAGTAAGGCTGCGTGGGAAAATGCTGAACCGAAAGACCTGAGAGTTGCGTGTGAAAAAAGTCTAAAACGGCTCCAAACAGAGTATATAGATATTTACTATCTACATTATCCTAACCCGTGGGTTCCTATCGGACAAACGATGGAAACGTTGATGCAACTGAAGGAAGAAGGAAAAATTCGAGCGATTGGGTTATCAAATTTTTCACTTTCACAGCTGCAGAGTGCATGTCAGTATGGTGAAGTTTCCATCCTTCAGCAGTGTTATAGCCTCTTGTGGCGTTCGTATGCAGAAAGACATCTATTCCCCTTTTGCGTAGAGAAGGGAATAAAGGTGGTGACATATGGACCGCTTGCAAGTGGCTTATTGAGTGGCAAGTTTGACAAAGAGACGAAGTTCACAAAAGAAGACCAGAGAGCGAGAACCAGTGAAGAGGATGGACTGGTACCATTTTTACCTCGCTGGTGGAAACAATCCATTGAAACTGTGGACAAGTTCAAAGATGTCGAACGGCCCCAAGGGATATCGCTGGCCCAAATGGCGATTCACTGGGCACTCAGACAGCAGGCAGTTGACGCGGTAATTGTGGGAGGGACAACAATCGAGGCAATTACAGAGAATATTGAGAGTATCAATGTACAATGCTCTGCTAAAAGCCTTGAGCAACTGGATGCACTTTCTATGATGTATACCTCAGCCATACCTGAATATGTGAACTACTATCTACGGATGAAAAAGCATATCACAACAGAGTTTGTGGATGGAAATATTTGAAATCACATCTCATAAAAGATGTGATCAACAAACATTAGGAGGAAATAGAGTATGAAACGTCAAATGAAATTGATGGTCATGGTTCTTGTTTTCTTTGTTTTCGTAATTGCAAGCGTTGGTGCTGCTGGTGCGAAAGAAAGTAAACCCGATCAGCCGGTAACTGTGAAAGTGTGGAAGGGCTCTTGGTGGAATGATCAAGCACCCATTGTCGCAAAAGCGTTCAATGACACCCATTTCAACCAAGTGGATATTCAGGCATATCCATTTGATGGGCTTGTGGAAAAGTACGTTATTTCTATTTTGGGCAATCAGGCAGCTGATATCCTAGCCGTAGATAATAATATGCTTCCTTTGCTCATTAATGAGGGACTTTTGCTTCCCATCGAAGGTGTTGAAAAATCAGACTTCTCAGGTGCGATTTGGGATGCAGCATCCAAAGATGGGGTGCTCTACGGAGTCCCATTCCGCGCTGATACCAGCGGAGTTTTCTACAACAAAGGTATGTTTGACGAGGCGGGAATCGCCTACCCTCAAGACGACTGGACTTGGGACGACTTGTTGGAAATTGCCCTCAAGTTGACGAAAGGAACAGATCGGTATGGTTTTGGAATCTCCGGTAGTGCTGCTGCAGCAACAGATTTTGAAGCCGAGGTATTGCCAATTATTTGGGCTTATGGCGGAGAGGTTATCCGTGATGGAAAGATGGCGCTCAATGAGCCTGAGGCTATCGCAGGATTGCAGTATTGGGTAGACCTTGTCCTGAAGCACAAAGTATCTCCCAGTGGAGCGGTTAACTACGACAACAAGGATTATATCGAATTCTTTTTGAATAAAAAGGTTGCGATGATGATGGGTGGTTCGAACGTTATTCCAATGTTGCAAGAGCAAGCAAAGGATATTGATTGGGACTTTGTCCCGGTGCCTGGGTTCTCCAAAGGATTCGGTGTTGCATATGCAATTCCCATCTCTACCAAACATCCAGAAGTTGCGCGTGAATACATCGACTGGTTCACGAATCCGGAAATTCTTGCTGAGTACACAATACGGATGCCTGCACGGTCTTCAGCTACCACTTCACCGCCGTGGAACGATCCAATGTATGGTAAGGTCATGAATGCGGCTGTTGCTTCCAAATCTCCCCCCAACGATCCTGCATGGGTTGATATTCGAGCGATGATGATCACAGAAATGCAAAAAGTGCTTACTGGCCAGACCAAGAGTGTCGCAGAAGCAGCGAAAATTATGAACGAGCAAGGAAACTCTCTGCTCAACCGATGATTAGCTGCGTTTGTGTGAGAGAGGAGGTGCTACACCTCCTCTCTATACAAATCAAGGAGTTATCATGAGATCTGAAAATAAAGGATTTCTATTTGTACTGCCCGCTGTAATTTTACTTACCGTACTGATGGTTTATCCACTGCTTCAGACGATTAGTTACGCTTTCACGTCATTTAAATTAGCGGGTGGAGACGTTATATTTGTAGGATTGAAGAATTTCCGCGATGTCATGAAGCGGTATGAGTTCATCCATGTGTTACGCAATACCATCAGTTGGGTGATAGCCACCGTCACACTCCAATTTGCTATCGCAATGATGGTGGCTTTGTTCCTGAATATAAAATTTGTCGGGCGAGAGGTAATCCAGATCATTGCGCTGATTCCTTGGACCATCCCGTCAGTTGTGTCAGGAAATACGTGGAAATGGATTTTCCAAACAGATTATGGTTTAATCAACTCCACCTTACGTGCCCTCGGGCTTTCACAATTCACTCGACCGTGGCTCAGTGAACCGCGACTGGCTTTTTTCTCAGTTCTCTTTGCAGCAATCTGGCAAGGCTATCCATTCTTAATGGTGATGTTATTGTCAGGACTGAAGGGTATCCCGGAAGAACAACATGAAGCTGCGATGATTGATGGAGCGAATACTTTTCATCGCTTCAGATATATCACATTACCGAATCTCCAGAATATCATCGTCATCGTTTTGACATTGCAAGTGATTTATGCGTGGAATACGTTCGATATCATTTTTGTTATGACTGGAGGAGGACCGGGAGGAGCTACCGAAATACTCGGCTTGTTTATTTATAAGCTCGGATTTAGTTCCTTTAATTTCTCCCAAGCAGCAGCAGTGAGCGTGATTCTGCTCCTATTCATCTTTATTGTGTTGGGCATTCGCAATATTGCTTCCATTTCACGAGGAACTAAACATGCTTAAAAGAAGACCAATTCACAAAGTATTGATTGTTATCGGTGCGGTAATTATTTGTATTTACAGCCTCATGCCCATCGTATGGATTATCTCTACTTCTTTCAAAAAACCAGATGTAATCTTCTCTGATCCACCTCAATGGATCGTCCGTGAACCAACACTGCAAAACTACAAACAGGTCATTAATAACCCTTCAATGAAACAATATTTTAAAAATACTGTTATCATATCTTTCTTTTCTACGTTGCTTTCACTGCTCATTGCCATCTTGGCAGCCTACGGGTTCTCTCGATATCGGTTCAGGGGCAAGTCAACGTTTATGGGAATGCTCTTCTTTAGCAGGGTGTTGCCTCGAGTCTCACTGATATTACCTTTTTTCATTATTTTAAATAAATTCCGGTTGGTGAATACCCATCTTGGACTGATTATAGTTTATATTATTATTGGATTGCCAATAACCATTTGGTTGGCAAAAGGGTTTTTTGATAAAATTCCAATCGAAATTGAAGAGTCGGCCTTGTTGGATGGGTGTGGGCCCTTGAGGATTTTATTGCGTATCATTGTGCCAATTTCTGCACCGGCGATTGGGGCTATCGCAATGTACGCCTTCATCCTGGCGTGGAATGAACTACTTCTTGCGTTGATTTTAACTTTGGATATTTCAACACAAACCATTTCTATTGGTCTATCATATTATAAATTGGAGTTTGGCATTAGTTGGGGTAATCTCATGGCAAGTTCGGTGTTGATGAGTATTCCCGCGGTATTGGTTTTCATCTTCTTCCAGAAAAGTTTGGTGGAAGGGCTGACATCAGGGTCTGTTAAGGAATAACATTATTTAAAATTGAGGTAAACAATATACATACATGATCCAAGTAATAAATCGTGCAGTAAACATTCTCGATATTGTTGCGCAATCCGATGGCCCTGTACAGTTGCCTGAAATTATTGAGAAGAGTGGATTGAGTGCCTCGACAACAGCCAATATCATATCTTCTTTGGTGCAAAACAGGCTGTTGAATCGAGGTGGTGATAAAAGACAATACCGTTATACAATCGGTCCAAAGTTCCACGAATTTTCACAAAAATATGTGTCCTCTGATTATGTGAAAAAACTTTCCATGACTGCAATGGATGCGTTTGCTATGGAGAATGAGGTCTCTTGTATTTTAGCAAATGTTGACCATCAAAATCGTGTGATCATTCATGAATCCAAACCAAACACTCGTATACAGGTTGTGCACCATCAGCGGTATCCTGCGTGGGCAAGCAGCATGGGAAGGTTTATTCTTGCCCATTTTACCCTTGAGGAATTACATGAATATGTTTTGAAAATAGGAATGCCAACCGCTGAGCAATGGCAAGAATTTGAAAGCGTTGAGGCATTATACCAATCTTTGGAAAACGTAAAAAACACGCTACAACGACCGACTGTTGTAGAGAAAGATCATGTAGTGATGTATTTTTCACCAATTATTTATGCAAAGCAGATTATCGCTGCAGTTGGTCTGTATTTGCCGCTCAGCAATTATACTGAACAATCCATTCTTGCCATACAGGAAAATTTTAACCAGTTGGTAAGTTTTATTTATTCGTATTTAACTGAATAGATAGTTCAAAAAAGAGAACAACATCAATGATTTTCACACGTTAAGCATGAAGGGATTATATTTGTTTGTGCCGTAATTGACATTTCACCATTTTGGGGAGGAGGAAAATATGTATACCCCTAGTAATAAACGATATGAAGCGATGAAGTACATTCCTTGTGGCAACAGTGGTCTAAAGTTGCCGGCAATTTCATTGGGTCTTTGGAACAATTTTGGAGATGTTACCCAAATTCATAATGCTAAGAAAATGATTTATACTGCTTTTGATCATGGGATAACACATTTTGATTTGGCAAATAACTATGGACCTCCAGCAGGGTCAGCAGAGATAAATTTTGGGAGAATTCTTCGTGAAGATCTCAGTGCGTATCGTGATGAATTGATAATTTCTACAAAAGCTGGATACGATATGTGGCCAGGACCATATGGGAATGGTGGGTGCCGAAAATACTTATTGGCAAGTTTAGACCAAAGCCTTTTGCGAATGGGCATCGACTATGTGGATATTTTCTATATACACAGGTTTGATCCAGACACTCCATTAGAAGAGACTATGGGAGCTCTTGAGAGTGCATATTTGCAGGGCAAAGCGCTCTACGTAGGATTGTCATCCTATTCTGCGAAAAACACCCGTAAAGCATATGAGATTCTTAAGAAACGAAATATTCCAGTTCTCATACACCAGCCATCATATTCAATGTTGAATCGCTGGGTAGAGGACGAATTACTTGCTTGCCTCGATGAACTGGGAATTGGAGCAATTTGCTTTTCACCCTTAGCACAGGGAATGCTCACAGATAAATATATAAACGGCATTCCTAAGGGCAGCCGTGCCGGTACACCTGGCAGTCCATTGTCAGAAGGAATGCTTACCGAGGAAAATTTACTTAGAATCAAGCACCTCAACGAAATTGCAAAACGCCGCAATCAAAGTTTGGCGCAAATGGCTATTGCTTGGGTGCTGCGTCGCAAAGAAGTGACTTCAGTCCTTATTGGTGCAAGTTCTTCGGAGCAAATCCAAGAAAACATTGGCGCTCTTGATAATTTGGAATTTACCTCTGAAGAGCTAGTTGAAATTGATAATTATGCTCAAGATGGAAATATTAACCTCTGGGCGAAATCCAGTATCTAGTGGCGAGGTGCGAATAACTTTTCAGAGCACTAGAGACAACAATCTAGTGCTCAAAAGTTTTCTTGTTCGCAAGAATTTTATGGATGGTCCCTCTCTGATTCTATTCTGTTATTGATGATATGGACTCGCCAGTACGAATATGTACACATTTTTGTGATGGCATCATGTTGTATCTGCTATGAACTCCAACAGAATTTGGAGTATGTGAATTTATTTTTGCTGAGGATCAGGTGTCCTCTTTAGAGTATTAAAAAACATAAGCATCGGTTTCATTTCCTGTGTTATACTGCATGAGGTGTGAATTAGACTGGCCGTCTTACTAGCTAGAATCCTCCATTGGAATCTAGCTATACACGGTTGTGAGAATCTCCACAGGATGAGAGGATGTGGACCATCGTGTAATAAAAAGATTGTGAAAGGCTAGAGTCAGGAGAGTAATATCAATGACTCAAAGGAATATGTTATCAGCGATCGGTAGAATTTAGACACCGTCAATGGAAATTATGTGCCTTTAATCATTCCTGCATACACCCTAGCAAGCGTAACGATTCTACCTTTGCCGATAGTTTTTAAAGGAGGTTTTTGATGAAAGCAGCCATTGTGCCATTATATTTCAAACGTGATAGGACAAAAAAATTTGAAAGTCAGCTTGCAACCATTTCTCGTGAGCTGTCAGAGTATGTGACTATTCTCCCACCGCAAGCCTTGGGGTCCACTATTGCGCCAAACGCGGATGCGGTAGTCTTTCCTGAAATTCTTGGAGAGGCATATGAGAGGGCCCAACAGTTTCAAGAAATACCGATTCCCATTTTGGTTTTGACCAGTGAATTTATGACTATATCCATGTGGGATTGGGAAATCATCAATTTTCTCCAAGGTAAACATGTCACCGTGCTTGCCCCCTATAATAAGGGCCAGAGTGAAGCCATCTGTAGATCCCTTGCCTTGAAGAGAGAGATACAGAATACCACGTTCCTTATTTTTCAAGATAACCCCGGTGAAGGGTTTCAGCCAGAAATCTTCAAATGTTTCTATTGGTGGAGTAATGAGTGCACACAACTATTGGAAGAGCGATTCGGCATCTCGATTGAGCGAAGAAGTCTTGCAGCGTTGGGAAAGAGAGAGCATGCCATCTCCCTTGACGATGCGCAGAGGGAAATAGCTACGTGGGATTTTCCCATCGATGAATCGGTTTCCAAGGAGACTCTCATAGCCGCTGCAAAGTATTATCTTGCTGTGCGAGAAGAGCTCGCCGATCGCGAGGACATTGGAGCTGTAGGTTCAAATTGCCTCAATGAGTCTCGCTACTCCTCCAGTACTCCTTGTATCGCTTGGAACCTTTTGTTTGAACGAGAGCACCTTCTTTGGGCATGTGAGGGCGATACGCTTTCGCTTGCAACGAAGTACATTCTCCATCACGCCCTTGGCGTTCCGGTCATGATGACCAACATCTATCCGGTGCTCATGGGGATGGCAGCACTCAAACATGAAGGGATCCCATCTTTTCCTGAGATTCTAGATGATCCTGACAATTATATCCTTTTGGCCCATTGTGGATATTTTGGACTTGCACCGGAGAGTTTTTGTTCATCATGGAGCGTGCGGGACAAGGTGCTTGGCATAGTAGATGAGAAAGCGCATGCTCTGGATGTCCGCTACCCCGAAGGGAACATTTCAATGGTAAAAATGGATGCCACCATGAAGAAATTGATGGTAGTCGAGGGGGTCTTGAAAGGGTATGTTCAGTATCCGGGATCTGATTGTCGTAATGGGGCTCTTGTACGGGTGTCCGACGGGCACAAGTTCATGCGAAGCACCTATTCGCACCATCAAATCCTTATTCCAGGACATCATAAAGAAGGAATTGAGGCAGTCGCATCAGTGTTTGGCTTTACCATTGAATCTTTGTAATGAAATTTTTCCCGAAGAATCATCGCGCGAGTGGACTTTATCACACACCGATGATAAAGATCTGAGCACACGCCGGATACGGGATAGTTTCTCTGTTCATACTGACCAAACGGGTGCAAGCTAGAGAGAGGAGGAGTAGGCCAATGTTACCAAAGATTATCCTGGAGGCGTGGGAGGAGCGCCAGCTGCCCTTTGTCCTTACCACCGTCGACCCCGATGGAGTTCCTAACTCTATCTACGTGATTAGCTCAGGACTCTATGAGGGAGCCGATATTGTCATCGCCGACAACTACTTTGCAAAAACGAAGGCCAATATCGAGGGAGGAGGGAAGGCCAGTGTACTCTTCATTACCTCCGACGGAAGGCCCTATCAGATCAAAGGAAACTTGACCTACCACGACAGCGGGCCGGTCTACTCTTTCATGCGTAAGGTAACCCCAGAGCGCTTTCCCCGGCGCGCTGCAGTATTGCTGCACCCCACCGAGATCTATAGCGGTTCTGAGCGCCTCCTCTAAGAGAGAAGCACAGCGGCCTGTAAGGCGGTCTCACTCATCTTCAGCCGTATGCGCTCGGCTGCGGCAGCAACTCTGCGGTACTGCTTCTCTATGATTCGATCTTTGCTCGGCAGGAGGGCTAAAAGAGCGGCCTCATAGCTTTGAGCCAATTCGGCCAGAGCACTCTGAGCGGCCCCTAACTCACCTTTTAGGGCAGTGAAGCGATCGAGTAGTCGCACCAACGTCGTCGCCAAGGCCCGTTCATACCCATCCTGCAACTCACCGATGAGAGAGGTCACTGGCACAATGCGTTTAATGCGATGGGCGTTGGCACCGGCGAAGACAAAACCGCTGGCAAGATTGCCCTTGCGAGCATTATTCAAGGCGATTGAGATACAGTAATGAGCATCTTGGGCTTTACAGGTGGCAAGACAGGGGTAGGCACAGCGAAATGCCGGACGCTGTCCTGCCTCGCTGTCGCTGATGAATTTGTTGCGAATCGCCCGTCCTACCATTCCTACCGGACTGTCGATCAAACCGATATTCTCCTTTTTGGCAGCGATGAACGCCTCTTTGAAGCGCAGGTCGGCATCACACTCGTCGGTGGCGACAAATCGACTTCCTACCTGTACAGCAGAAGCGCCAAGGCGCAGAAGTCTGTGGATATCGCCTCCGGTATGCACACCCCCTGCGGCGATGATGGGGATGCGTTTGTTCTGTGATACCTCAAAGGGTGAGAGAGCCGCTTTCACTCTGGGGATGATCGCTTCCAATTGGTGAGAGGGATCCTCAATCTGCTCAGCACTAAAGCCCAGGTGTCCTCCGGCTTTCGGCCCTTCAAC
>JBAZCM010000003.1:0-52499 GCA_041654935.1 Sphaerochaeta sp.
TCAAACAGCTTGGCAAGCAAATGGTTGCCGAGGGAGTGGAGACCGCTGAGCAACTGAAAATTGCAACCGACCACGGAGTGACATACATCCAAGGCTATTACTTCTCAAAACCCGTTGACGAAGAGCAGCTCGTTGAGTGGATGGGTGGCAGTATGTGCATTGTTCCACTGCACCCGCTCACCTCATAAAAAAGAAGGCCACCTTACGGCAGCCTCCCTCTCATCAATCATTTTTATGATTACATATCCAGGTCAGTAACTAACCCAGCCAAGTCGTCGGTAACCACTTCTTCCTCTTCAGCCATTGTTACCGCGTAGGTGGGTGGCTCGTAGAGCTCCAACCAAAGTGACTGATCGGCATCAGGATTGGCGACCAAGACCGGTAGCAACACCATCACCATATCCTGCATCAATGGGATTTTGATGGTGCGGCGAATGACATGCTCTTCCCACATTTGGTCAGTATAGGTCACCGTCAAGCTATGGCGTTGGCCGGTGACGTCAAACTTGTCGCGGTCACGGGGCGTCAGCTCAAGCGATCCGAGTTTATTGACCTCAACCTCCACCAAGGAGAGGGCGGGCAGATCATCGACTGCCTTATTGTCCACCAAAACGGAGTGACTCTTTCCCACTAAAAAGAGGAATACCGACACTACCAAGAGAGCAAGGATCGCACCACCTCTGATTAAAAGGGTTCTCTTGTTCATGGTTGGGCCTCCTGAGCCTGGGCAAGGCTCTGCCCGGCCAGTGCGAGCTCACGTTTCTTACGGATCTCATACAAGACCAGACTGATCGTGATGACTCCGTAGGAGACGAAGACACGGAAGTACTCTCCCAGCTGTGCCTGGCCGATAAGGTTCTTTCCTGCCATCGGACTGACGATGAACATCAGGTGGAAGAGCGTCACACCCAAGAAGACGTTACGGATATTTGCCTTGGCAACAGTCGCACCGCCGACCAATAGTGCTGCAACACTGAACATACCGATCTGCATATGGCTGTTGTAGGTGTTCAATGTCCCAATGTTCTGTAGGTAGAGGATCATCCCATAGCCTGCAAAGACGGTGGAGATGATGATTGAGATAACGCGGGTGTGTTCAACCCGGATACCAGCAGCTCTAGCGACTTCCATATCCTGCCCCACTGCCCGCATATCCTGGCCCAGTTTGGTCTTCTTGAACCAGAGGACGAAGAGACAGAGCAGGAGTATGAGGGCAAACGTAGCAACGGGAATCGGAACGCGAGCGATCCGAATAACCACCAGGTTATCCAAAGTCTTGCGAATCCCGGCAAGGTTGACGGTATTGCGAATTCCATAGCCACGGGGCAATACCAAGGCCTTGTTCCGAATCGGGATGACCGGCCCCATACCATAGAGAACGACCAACTGGTAGATTCCATTCATGAAGAAGCCGATGATGTAGCTGGTTACCATCTCTCGGCCTTTGGCCATGTTGAGGATCTTTCCACACCACCACCCCAGAAGGATGGAGATCGGCGTTGAGATAATCATTGCCAGGAACATCCCCGGAATGCCGACAATGCCCCAGTCGGTGATGAAAATCAGGGCAATTTGGCCCGCCATGGCCCCAAGGGTCATACCGAAGTTCAACCCCATACCGGCGAGGATTGGAATCAAGAGGCTTACAATCAAGAAAGAGTTTCGCACAAGGCGTACGATAACTTCACTGACAAGATAGTTAGCCGAATACCCGCTGAGAGGAATGCCGATAGCACTGATAACCAGAAAGAGGATCGGCACGGTGTTGTTGGCCAAGAAACGAATCACTTTTTGGGAGTTGGTCATTTTGATCATCGTGCTCCCTCCGTTCGTCTGGTCAGTGCATAGAGAATCATACCGTTGGAGACAACGATGCGGATAACCTCACTCATGTCGGTATGAATGAGTGAATTCATTACCGAAGGGGTCATCGTCACGATCCCTTGGAAGAGGAAGGTGCCGAGAATCACGTTGAGAATACTTGCCTTGTTGACACTAGCGCCGCCTATCAGGATTGCCGAGACCGCCGGCAATGCCATATAGAAGGGGCCCATGTACAGCTGGATAAAGCCAAAGGACTGTTGGTAGACCAAGATTCCAATTGCTCCTAGCCAAGTGGACATCACCACACTCAAGGTCCTCACTCGGTCAACATTGATGCCACTTGCTCGGGCAAAGGTTGGGTTTGAACCAACGGCGGTCATTGCAGTGCCGACCTTGGTGTGCAAGAACGCCCAGATGAAGAAAGCGAAGAGGGCAAAGAAGAGGAGCATCCCGGTAGGAATGACCAAGTGCCGAGAGAGCCTGATCGCCAAGAAGTCGTTGAGAGCATGCAGGTAGTAGCCCTCCACACTGATGGTGGTACGCAGGCCTCGGCCGCTGAAGCCCCAGACCATCGTCGGGTTATTGAAGGGAAGGAGCAGCCACATGATACACATGAAGGCAACGCTGGAGAAACCGACGTAGGTGGCGATCATCATCTCGCCTCCCTTAACGCGGTTGAGCAGCTCCCCATAGCCCCATCCAAGGATCAAGGCAAAGGGGGTGGCAAAGAGCATTGCCAACAAGAACGAAGTGGGTCCAGGTATGTTGATCTGCAGGCTGATCGTCGCTCCTAAGAGTCCTGCGATGATACCAAGCGGGAGACCGAAGTTCAGTCCACACCCGCTGTGGATCATCGGTACCATGGCCAAGACCATGATTGCGTTCATCCCAAAGCGATTGAGCGTGTCACTGAAGCTCGTGCCAACATTCACCCCGGCTATGGGAGCGAGGATAAAGAGAGAGAGGAGGAAGAGCGCGATTATGATTCGAGGTAGCCCGAATGATTTGACAAATCGCTTTCCCAATGTTATCGGTACAGCAATATTCATACCGCCCCTCCCTGAGCACTCTGGCTCTTTTGGCCTACCATCAAGAGGCCGAATTCGGCGCTCTTGGCAGTTGCCGGCAGGATTCCAAAGACCTTTCCATCGCTTACAATGGCAATACGGTCACAAATGGAGCGTAGCTCCTCAAGTTCACTGGATATCATGACAATCGTAGTCCCTATCTCTTCGTTGTAACGCCTCAGTGCCTGGAGCACCAAGGACTTTGCCCCTACGTCAATGCCGCGGGTAGGTTCGGAGACAAAGAGTAGTTTGGGGTGCACGGCAAAGGCCTTTGCCAAACACACCTTCTGTTGGTTTCCTCCAGAGAGCTCCCGGGCTTTCTGTTTAGTCGACACACAGCGAATCTCCAGCTGTTTGACGTAGGACTCAGTCTCCTCTTCAATAGCCTTTTGGTCGCGCCATTTGATCAGGCCGCCGAGGTATGGTTTGAGGAATTTTTGCTGGATCTGCATGGCGGTGAATGAGATGTTCCACTCAAGGCTCTCATCCAGGAGGAGGCCTACGCCGCGTCGATCTTCACTGACGAATGCCATACCGGCATCGAGGAAGTTACGCGGATCATTGAGCCCGATCTCCTGGCCCTCAAAGACAATCTTACCCCCAGCAGGAAAGAGTCCCATCGCCCCATTGGGAATACCCAGCTTGCCCTGCCCTGCCATCCCGCCGATTCCAAGGATTTCGCCCTTGTGGACATTAAGGCTGACATTGCGCACCGTCTCACCGGGCATGTTGACCCACAAATTCTCGATCGAGAGGATTGTTGGGGCGGTCTCATAGTCAAAGGTTCGCTGGCGGCGGCTAGCGGAGTCGACCTCCCGGCCTACCATCCAGTGGGCTATATCAGTAATGGGAACCCCTTCAGCGGGTACTGTCTTGATGATCATCCCATCACGCATGACCATGATCGTGTCACACACATCAATGATCTCCTGCAGGCGGTGGGTGATAAAAATAATCGCAATGCCAGCGGCGCTGAGGCGCTTGATCGAGTTAAGCAGGCTCTCTGCCTCCTGTTCACTGAGGACAGCGGTTGGCTCGTCGAGAACCAACAGTTTGATTCCCTCGCTGGTCTCGCTGGCTTCCTTACTGAGCTCACGGGCGATCTCGGTGAACTGCTTGTGTCCAACTGGCATCTCGGCAACCAGCATCTCTTGATCAAGGGGAACACTGAGCCGCCCGATTGCATCGGATGCGATGCTCTGCATCTGTTCTCGATCAAGGGTATTCATTCGCTCACCGAAGAGCTCACTGAGCCAGGTATACTTAAGCGGCTCACGGTTAAGCATGATATTTTCGGTAGCGGTAAAGTCGGGTAAGAGGGAAAATTCTTGGTGCACCATTCCAATGCCTCGCTCTAGTGCATCACTGGGTGAGGCAAAGTTCACTACCTCACCTTCAATGAGGACATCTCCCCCATATCCACCGGTTTGGTGGATTTCATCCATGCCAAAGAGGATCTTCATCAGCGTTGATTTTCCAGCACCATTTTCCCCGACGAGGCCAAGGATTTCTCCCTGTCGGAGGGAGAAGTTGATGTCATTCAGTACTTGGTTTCCAAAGAAATCCTTGCTGATGTGCTTCATCTCAAGCAATGGAACATCGTTTACACTCATCTATTCCATCCTTATGTGCCATCATAGTGGCTCTTGCCTTCCGCACGGCAACAGCCAATACCATGGCTATCCAAACACTATAGCGCGAATAGAGGGGAGAGTTCTACTCTCCCCCCTTATTTTTCACGGCGTGTAATTTATTTAATTGCGAAGTACTTCTCGGGGACAACCAGATCAGCAGCGCCCATATAGCCCTTGCCCATCATGTAGGTATCCTGGTAGATCAATACGTGGTTACGAGCCCTGACACCGGTGTTTACATCGGTATAGAAGGATCCGTTCCACTTTGCATCTCCGGTGTACTTACCGTACGCTCTCATGATATCCGACAGCTTGAGCAGCTCACTCTCACCACGAATGACGTTGATAGCGTGGGTTCCAAGGCCTGCAGAGACGGTGTAACCGTAGGAGTAAGCCCAGGTTCCGAAGCGTCCTGCTCCGCCCTTAGCAACAACTTCGGCCTCAACCTTCTTCAGGATGGCGGGGAAGTCACCAGCTTCTGCGGTAAGGTCGATGCCCAAGGCACCGGGATACCCCATCAGTGGGCTGGGAAGGTCAGCTTCAATGAAGTAACCACCGTAGGCCAACAGCTGCTTGAGCAGCGGCTCAGTGTGAGCGTCGTTGGTTACGAAGAAGGCTGCGTTCTTGCCGTACTGCTCAAGCCAAGCAGGTACCTTCTCAAGGATGTACTGCTGGGCACCAGCAACACCGACGTCACTGGTCGGGTCTGGAGCAGTCTCGAGGACGAAGCGCATGCCAAGATCTTCGGCGGTAGCCTTCATGATGGCAGCACGACGGCTCAGTGTCTCATAGCTCATATGCCTCGGGAAGGAGATGTGGACAAAGGTGTCCACGCCAAGCTCGTGAGCGGTGTGGATGATCGTGTAGCCACGAGCAACGAAGTCGTTGTTCACGGCAAGGTCTGCGGAGACCTGGATCACACCCGGATCCTCGTGAGCTTCACCGGCCATGGTGATGATGTCCGGCCTTCTCTCCTTGATGAGAGCAAACGCTGCGCTGGTTCCAGGAACAGCCTGGTTGACGATGATCGCCTTCATCTTCGGATCGTCAGCGAGACCTGCGATAACGCTAATGGTGGTCTCCTGCTCTTCCATGAAGTTGTCTGGGTAGGTCACGTGTTTGATGATCCCACCGTCCTTTACATCGCCATACTCGGCGATCAGGCGCTCTGCCCCTCTCAGGTCGTCCTCGGACTGGGATACAGTACCGGTTACGATTCCTACGTGGAAGTCAGTGGTCGAAGCCTTGGGGGCTTCTTTACCGCCGGCAGCAAAGAGGATTCCTGAGACCAGAAGAACACCAAGAACAAGTGCAAATGTCTTTTTCATTGTCTTCTCTCCTTAGTGGGGTATTCCCCATTCCCCCATGATACGTAATCCAACAACATAAGACAAGAATTCGACCATCATTTTATGCATTTTAATACAAAGTTTATGCATATTCATGAATTTTGGGCATGAGACCTTCTTCGCCGGTGCATCATCGACCGCGCTGTGCGAGGCGAATATCCATAAAAGGACCTAAATCCAGCACTGAAGTTCGATCCTTGGTTATAGCCAACTCGCTCAGCGATTTCAGTCATGGTATAGGAGGAGGAGCGGATCAATACCAATGCTCGACGCATCCGCAGTTCTGTGAGGATGAGCCCTGGGCTCTTGTTATAGAGCTGCTGGCACAGACGGCTGAACTGCGAGCGCGAGAAGGAGACCTCTTCGGCGAGTCGCTCTACAGTCCATGGATGGGCGGGGTCACTGCTGACCTTGGACCAGAGGCTGGTAAACAATTCCCGGTACTTGAGGTGAAGGGAGCTCTCAACAACACCGGTACAACGGCGAAAAGCAATCATAAAGAGTTGTTGCAGGCAATCTACTGCCTCATCGGTATTGGTATCGTTATACGCCTCTTCGTCGAAGAGCCTGAGCAAGAACTCTTTGACCGGGGCAGGATCACCAACAGGGATGACTTGGTAATCGGTGCACTCGGGCTGAAAGTGGGGGCTGTCACCGTAGGCGGTGAACCAAATGTGTTCCCAGTGCGAGGTGCCGTAAGTTCGCTCCAAATGCCCTTGGCCACTGGCAGCTGAGATAAAGAGCTCGCCCTCACCTAAGTGAAGCTCAGTTCCATCATCCATGGTTATTATCCCTCTGCCAGAAAGGCTGAGAACGTAGGCGTGGAAGCCTTTGTCTGGAATCCGGTGGATGAAGAAGCCCGGCTCGTACCGACCGTACCCTCCCTCTTTCATCCGTGCTTCCAAAAAGGTGGGGCGGTCCATCTGATAAGCCGACAGATGCTTACAATCCAAAGGCGTTGGTTCAAAGACAATCTCTCTTTTGGCGATGTTCATGGCCCATCATACTGAATCTTGAAAATAATTGCACTGTAAAATGAGACAAATTCATAAATTTATCAAACAGAACCGCATAGAACAAACTTGTCATTCTTTTTAAGGTGTAGCCAGATGAACGGGTCTGAAAAGACAAACCAGTGACAAAGGAGTCGTGTAATGGCTTATCCTTACGACCATTGGCAACAGTGCAAGACCCGATCAGGTCTTGCTGCTGATTTGGTTATCTCTGCCCTACAGAAAGAAATTAGAAGGAACCAGGTCGAAAATGCTTGCACATTAGCATATGAAATGCTCATCACTAGCCAGAGCATGGAAGACTATCTTTGGTTCCGGCTTCGAACTATCAGCGTTGAAGATATCGGCTTCGCCGAACCCCAAGCACCAATTCTTATCGGAATGCTCGACCAGATGCGCCTGGGCACCACCCACGACGGCGATCGTGGTCTTTTGGCAATCCATGCGGTCAGATACCTATGCCAATGCAAGAAGGACCGCTCTTCGGATGAGCTGTATAACTGGATTATGAAGGAGTATGCACAGGGAAACCTCAAGCCAATAATCCCTGCCTATGCTATCGACAAACACACACTGCAAGGCCAACAGATGGGCCTTGATGAGCACGCCTTCTATAACGAAGGAGCATATGTTGAGCCTGAGTGGGAAGATCGGGATACAACTTATCGTGATCGGATCCTACACATCATAGAGAACGAACAACAAAGTGAGGAGTGAGTGCTATGAAGAGAGTATCAGTGATGGTCGTGTTGCTTCTGTCCTGTGCAGTAGTGTTTGCACAGGGAGGGAAGGAGACCAAGAAAACTCAACGGACAGTGACAACAGTATGCCGCGCTTCGTATGCAACTGAAGAGTGGTACAACCGGATGAACGAGGCCTTCGAGGCGGAGACGGGCATCCACGTCGACGTACAGCCTACCCCGGGCAATGATGCTGACCATGATGCGAAGGTCAACATTGATCTGCTTGCTGGCAGCAAGATCGACGTCATCCCCTCCCTTGGTAGTGCCCATTACTCCACTCGAGTCGATGCGGGGTACTTTATGCCCCTCAATGACCTAGTCAAAGAGGTGGGCTTTGATGCACACAGTGTCTTTGGAGCCAACCTGCCGATCGATGAGGATGGAACCTTTGTCGGCTTGCCATTCAAGCTGGAGGTTTGGTGTACCTTCTTCAACAAAGATCTCTTCGACCGAGCTGGCGTACCCTACCCCAGTGGCCAGTGGACCTGGGATGAGTTTGTCCAGACCGCCCGTAAGGTCGCTGACCGTAAAAATGGTATCTACGGCTTCCTTCTCCACTATGAGGTGCCTTGGCTCTTCTTGCCAGGCATGACCTCTCGCACCCCGCTCTACAAGGTAGATGGATCGAGTAACTTTGATGCCCCTGAACATCGGGCAGGCGCACAGTTCTACTACGACTACTCAGTGGCCGAGCAGCTCAGCCCTACTGTCAAAGAGTTGGCCGCTGACAACGCTTCGTGGAATTATTGGGCAATTGCCGGCGATAATATTGCCATGTTCCTTCAAGGAAACTGGTTTACCCGCCTGCTCAACAGTCCTGTCGACTATCCGCGCACCTGGCGTTATGGTGTAGCTCCGATGCCCGGTGAAACTGTCCTGACGGCTCCTGCCTACGTCTCAATCAACAAGAATGCTGTAAACAAGGAAGAGGCGCTGGAGTATGTCATCTGGCTGGCTAACAACCAATGGAAGTACGAGGGAGGCTTGCCAGCGATGGCAACGCTCACCGAAGAGGAGCGAAACCAGGTCTTCGGAGCTCTTGCTGAGAGTTCGAATGGTCAGGTTACTGTCGATGAGCTCTACTATGGCATCCTGGAAACCGGCTTGACTCCTCACGATTCGGACATCGTGGGAGTGGCGGCAGGTGAGTACACGACCATCGTCATGCAGGAGTTGCAGGCATTCAATATGGATTTACAGAGCCTGGACAGCGCCGTGACCAACATCGTCAATCGAGCAAACGAGGCGATTAAAAACGCCCAGTGACCACCGTCGGAGGCTTGCCTTTCACCTCGTGCGAAGGGCAGCCTCAATCGGTTTTTTTGACAGGACCTTGCATGAAACAATTGGCCCAACGCCGTCTAAACCTGACTCCCTACCTCTACATCCTCCCTTTCATGGGCTTCTTTGCCCTCTTCAATCTCTACCCCCTACTTTACGGCTTTATCATCAGTTTCCTCGATCGCAACAACGCAAGAAAACTCCTCTCCAATACTTTTGTCTGGTTTGAAAACTACCACAAGGCACTGACACTCTCCACCACCTTTGCCTCTCTGTGGCGAACAGTGGTTTTCACCACCATCTTCACCGCCTTGGTGATGGGACTGGGATTTCTCTTTGCAGTGCTCTTCAACAAAGAATTCGTTGGACGTAAGGTTGCCCGATCAATGTTCTACATGCCCTATGTGACCAACCTCATCGCAGTAGGTATTGTCTTCAAATACCTTTTCAATCCCTCCAAAGGACCGGTCAACGCCCTTTGGCGCTTGGTCGGGAAAAGTGGACCTGAGTGGCTCCTCGATCCATCCTTGGCGTTGATTATGGTGGCGGTCATCGGAGCATGGGCTGCCCTAGCCTTCAATGTGATTACTATCCTGGCCGCTTTACAGGAGGTCCCTCGTGACCTTTATGAAGTTGCCCAGATTGAGGGAGTCAATCCAATTCAACGGATACGTTACGTCACCCTGCCCTTGATCGCCCCCCACCTTTTCACGCTTCTGACAATTACTTTGATCAACTCCTTTAAGAACTTCACCACCATCATAGGACTCACTGGAGGAGGGCCAGGAACAGCGACGCAAGTCATGTCCCTGCAAATCTACAACGACGCATTCATTCACCTGAAGTTCGGCATCGCTGCTGCAGAGGGAGTACTCTTCACTCTCTTCATCTTCTTAGTGAACAGTCTGGTCAATCAAGCGAGGAAGCGATGGCTAACGCAACACTGAACTCAAAAACTCGCCTCTTTACAATCATCATGTGGGCTCTCTCAATCCTCATGATCATCCCATTCATCATGATGGTCTTGATCTCCTTTCGTATTCCTGGCGATGCCTACAAGCCCTTCTTTACCCTTCTGAGGCCAACATTGAAGAACTATGCTATGGTACTGGGCCACAAAAACTTCTTTGACTGGTATCGCAATACCCTCTTTACCGTCAGTACTACTATCATCTTGCGCCTGGCGGTTACTCTCAGTGCGGCCTATGCCTTTGCCCGAATGGAGTTTCGTTTCAAGCATCTGTTGATCGGGCTTCTCCTTCTCACCTTGATGGTCCCCGGTGAGACCACCATGGTCCCTCGTTATTTGTACTTCAAGAGTATCGGTCTTCTGGATACCAGCTGGGTAATCATCCTGCCCGAAGTAGCCCAGGTCTTCTATTTGGTCTTAATTATCGAATTCTTTCGTTCGATTCCCAACGATTTCTGTGAAGCTGCCCTCATCGATGGCTGTTCGTCCTTGAGAATTCTCCTCTCAATATTTTTGCCGCTCTCCGGGCCGATCATCACCACGACGATTCTCTTCTCGTTCATCAATATCTGGAATAATTTTCTCGACCCTTACCTCTTCATCAACACCATCAGCCGCCAGTTGATCACGCCGGCGATGAAGTATTTCCAAGAGACCGGAGGGGCCAACATCCCCGGACAGCTGGCAGGAGCATCGCTGGCAATCATTCCGGTAATTCTGCTCTTCATCTTTACCCAAAAGTTCTTTGTCGAGGGAGTGACCTCCAGCGGCATCAAAGGATAGCAACCAAATACTATACAAGGATAATCATATGAGTGAATTCATGTCGTACGACCCCTGGTCGAACATCACCACACGCAATGGACTGAGAGGAGATGAGATCATCTCCATGCTTCAGAAATCAATTCGTAGGGGCCTAGAGAAGAACGCCCTACACGCTGCCTATGAGATGTACATCACCAGCCCACAGTTCGAGGACAAGCTTTGGCGACGGCTATTGGCCATCAGTGTTGAAGATATCGGCTTTGGCGACCCCCAGGCTCCTCAACTCATTCAAACCCTCAATCAAATCCGTAAGGAGTTTCCGTACACCGACCCCGATCGCCCCATCTTCTTTGTCCACGCGATTCGCTATCTCTGTCGCCAAAAAAAAGAGCGAACCTCCGACAATATCAAGAACACTATCGTCAAGGAGTTCTCCTACGGAACAATTCCAACGATTCCCGAATACGCTTTGGATGTACATACTGTCAAAGGCAGAGAGATGGGTAGGGATGAAAAACACTTTCTCACCGAGGCGAGCATCGTCATCCCTCAATTGGAGGGAGAGGATATCAAACAAATTTATGAGGAGTATCTCGCATACTGTGAGGCGGAGAAGGAGATTACCACAAGTGCTGCGGTCGACCCCTTCTCCTACGACAGCTGGCAGCACTAAAACTGCTGCCGCCTGTACTCGTAGAGCATGATGCCGGTGGCCACAGAGACGTTAAGCGAATCGATGTGCCCGCCGGTTGGAATGGTGACCAGGTGATCGCAAAGCTTCTCGGTCATCGGCGATATGCCTTTGCCTTCACTGCCCATCACCAGGACAGTTCGCTTTGAGAAGGTCGTTTGGTGAAGGCTATCGCCTCCTAAGGCCGCTCCATAGACCCAGAAGCCTGCCTGTTTGAGGATTTCAAGCTCCCGATTGAGGTTCACTACCCGAGAGACAGGTACCCAGTGGGCTGCCCCACTGGAAATTTTTACAACGGTTGGATTGATTTGAGCACTGCGACGCTCGGGCAGAATTACCAAGGAGACAGCGAATTGATCAGCTGACCTGAGGATGGCTCCAAGGTTCTGCACATCGGTGACCTCATCGAGGACCAAGACCAATGCACTCTCATCTTCATCTAGGCTTTCAATAAACTCTTTGACGCTTCGGCGATTGCCCTTCTCAACGACTGCAGCACTTGCACTAAAGGCGAGGTCCAGGACTGCCCCACGGTGATCACTTCTTTGGGCAATTCGGTCCAACTCTGCTTTGGGGACCTTCTTGATAACAACTTTGCCATTGGCTTGACCGAGGTGTTCGATACGTTGGACACGTGAGCCGGCTCCTCGCTCCAAGTAGAGTACACTGGAGCGCCCTGCCTTCTTTAGACCTTCCTCTATGGCATGAAAGCCAACTATCTTCTCACCCATGGCATCTTAATCCTTACGTAAAGGGAATTGGGGTTGGATTGGTATCCTCACCCATCAGGTCACTGAGCTCCTGCATCAACTTCTTGGTTTTGGAGTTCATCCGCTTGGGGACTTGGATCATCAGCTTGATGTACATATCACCTCGGTCAGTGGAGTTGAGCTTGGTCACCCCGCGTCCACGCACCCTGAGCATCTTACCGTGTTGCACTCCACTGGGAACCGTCAATTTAATGGATTGACCGTCGATCGTCGGCACTTGCACTTCGCCACCCAAGGCTGCTTGCGTCATCGAGATCGGAATCTGACAGTACAGGTCATACTCCTGACGAACGAAGAACTTGTGAGGCCTGACATTGATGTACACATAGAGGTCGCCACTGGGACCTCCGTTGGGTCCTGCGTCACCCATGCCTCTGAGTACCACGCGGCTACCGGTATCGACACCGGCGGGGATGGTCACCTTGACCTTCTGCTGCTTGCGCTTGAGGCCACTGCCGTGACAGGAGGAGCAGGGGTTTTCAATGACGTGACCGCTTCCGTTACAGGTCGGACAGGTGGAGGCGATGGCAAAGAAGCCACTTGAGCGGCGCACTTGGCCGCTTCCGTTACAGGTCGGACAGACCTTGGTGCCACTGCTACCTTCAGAGCCCGATCCGCTACACACATCACAGGCCACCTGATGGGCGTAGGTCACTTCGACCTTTGTGCCAAAAACTGCGTCTTTGAAGGAGATTTCTACCTCGTAGCGTAGCGATGCCCCCATCTCCGGGCCACGTTGTCCGCCGCGGGAGGTACCCCGGCCACCGCCACCGAAGAAGGAGGAGAAGATATCCTCAAAGCCGCCACCGCCAAAGATATCACTGAAGTCACGATAGACGTTGGAGTAGTCATGTCCACCGGCGGCTCCATCGACGCCAGCAAAGCCAAACTGATCATACATACCGCGCTTCTTCTCGTCACTGAGGACATCGTAGGCCTCTGTCGCTTCCTTGAAGCGCTCTTCGGCCGCACTATCGCCTTGGTTTCGGTCAGGGTGGTTGGCAATAGCCAGCTTGCGGTATGCTTTCTTTATCTCATCTAGCGTCGCGGTCTTTGAGACCCCGAGTACTTCATAATAATCACGTTTCGCCACGGTGCGACTTCCTTCGGTCAAATTGGGTCTTCAAACAGCATGTCGGCCGAAGCCGACATGCCTAGAAAACTGTATAAATAGTAGCCTGTTACTGACTCCTTAGTCTACAACCTCAAAGTCAGCATCCTCCACCCCATCTTCATGGTCAGCGGAAGGCCCAGGGCCAGCGCCAGCATCAGCGGCTGCATCGGCGCCGCCAGCCTCTGCTGAGGATGCCTTATAGACCTCCTCCGCAAGCTTGTAGGCAGCCTGTTGCAGTACTTCGCTCTTGGCTTTGAGCTCGTCTGCAGAAGCGTCCTGGTTCTCCAGAAGGCTCTTGAGGTCTGCCACAGCGCTCTCAATCTTTGCCTTATCGTCGGCTGTGATCTTATCACCGTACTCACCCAAGGATTTTTCGGTGGAGTAGATCAAGCTATCAGCCTCGTTTCGGGCATCGATACGGGCACGCTCTCGCTTATCCTCTTCGGCATGCAGCTCAGCTTCCTTGACCATCTTATCGATCTCAGCTTCGCTGAGGCCACTGGAGCTCTCGATCCGAATCTTCTGCTCCTTACCAGTTCCCAGATCCTTTGCCGAGACGTGGACAATACCGTTGGCGTCGATGTCAAAGGTGACCTCGATCTGTGGCACTCCACGGGGGGCAGCGGGGATTCCGATCAAGTCGAAGTTGCCCAAGGTACGGTTCTGGCTGGCCATCTCTCGCTCACCCTGCAGGACGTGGATGCTCACGGCAGTCTGTCCGTCAGCTGCGGTGGAGAAGATCTGGCTCTTACGAGTCGGGATGGTCGTATTGCGCTCAATCAAGCGGGTGCAAACGCCGCCGAGGGTCTCAATGCCCAGGGAGAGCGGGGTCACATCCAGCAGCAACACGTCCTTGACGTTACC
The DNA here is from genome assembly GCA_041654935.1 of Sphaerochaeta sp. Lineage (GTDB taxonomy): Bacteria > Spirochaetota > Spirochaetia > Sphaerochaetales > Sphaerochaetaceae > Sphaerochaeta. The sequence goes on from JBAZCM010000003.1 coordinate 14,086, forward strand.
GCCGAGGATTCCACCCTGGATGGCAGCACCCATGGCAACGACCTCATCGGGGTTGACGCCCTTGTGGGGCTCCTTGCCAAAGAGCTCTTTTACCATTGCCTGGACAGCCGGGATCCTGGTCGATCCACCGACGAGGATGACCTCATCGATTTCACTGGCCTTCAGGCCGGCATCACGCAGTGCATTCTGCACCGGTGCCTTGGAGCGCTCAATCAAATCACCGACCAACTGCTCAAACTTTGCCCGGGTAAGGCTCATCTGCAGGTGCTTCGGTCCGCTGGCATCAGCGGTGATGAACGGCAGGTTGATATCAGTGGAGCTAGAAGTTGAGAGCTCAATCTTTGCCTTCTCAGCGGCTTCACGCAAACGCTGAAGGGCCATCTTGTCAGCTGACAGGTCAATGGAGTTGGACTTCTTGAACTCATCAACCATCCAGTTGATGACTCGCTGGTCAAAGTCGTCACCACCGAGGTGGGTGTCCCCGTTGGTCGACTTTACTTCGAAGACTCCGTCGCCGAGCTCAAGAATCGAGATATCGAAAGTACCACCGCCGAGGTCGTAGACAGCAATCTTCTCCTCTCGAGTGGCATCCTTGCCCAAGCCATATGCCAAGGCTGCGGCAGTCGGCTCGTTGACGATGCGTTTTACATCAAGGCCTGCAATACGTCCGGCGTCCTTGGTTGCTTGGCGCTGGGCGTCGTTAAAGTATGCCGGAACGGTGATAACCGCTTCGGTGACTGTCTCACCGAGGTAGTCCTCGGCTGTCTTCTTCATCTTCTGCAGAACTGCTGCTGAAATCTCAGGGGGTGCGTTCTTCTCACCACGGATTTCAACAAGAATTTCGCCACTGTTGCCGGTGACAACATGATATGGCATCTTCTCCAGCTCGCTGGGCAGGTCGCCCTTCTTGCGACCCATGAAACGCTTGATCGAATAGACCGTATTCTCAGCGTTGGTCACCATCTGGTTTTTGGCCGGCTGGCCTACCAGACGCTCTCCCTTAGAGGTAAAAGCAACGATGCTGGGGGTTGTGCGTTGCCCTTCACTGTTGGTGATGACCACGGGGTCATTTCCTTCCATTACTGCAACACAGCTATTGGTGGTCCCCAAGTCAATTCCTATGATTCTACCCATTGTATTCATTCTCCTCTTTCAAAGTATCTCTCTTTCAAATTCAGGTGGGATATTTCCCACGTCCCAAAGGTACTCATACGTAGGCCAATCGTCAAACGTTTGGCTTACCAACTTTTACCTTCGAAGGACGTAACACTCGGCCATGGAGCTTGTAGCCAACGACATACTCCTCCAGCACCGTCTCATGTTCTAAACTTTCATCTACGACAACCTGGTAGGCCTCATGCTCCTGGGGGTCAAACTCCTTGCCCACTGCCTCGATTCGCTCAAGGCCCCAGTTCTTCTCCAAGGTGGAGTAAATCTGAGCATTGACCATCACCACTCCATCATGGACCTTTGTGTAGTCCTTGGTTGACTCGCTTGCTTCCAGTGCACGGGCAAAGTCATCCAGTGGCTGCAAGAGATCTTTAATCAGGTTCTCATTGGCAAAGCGGATGGAATCCTCTTTGTCCCTGATCAAGCGCTTGCGATAGTTCTCTAGGTCTGCACGATCGCGCAACATCTGGTCCTTGATCGCAGTGCACGCCTCTTCTGAGGAGGCCAGTTGTTCTGTCAACTCTGCAATCTGGGCTGTCAGGCTCTCCACCTCAGAGAGTTCACCTTGTAAGTCAGCGGCTTCAGTGACCTCTTGCTTCTTCTCTTTTTTACTCATTCCCTTCCTCAACTCACCATGATCGGAGCATTGTCCATTCATGGATATTTACAGCCAAGCAGTGGGTAAGTTCCACACTGCAAAGCATTTCTATCTTTTGTATTTCTTCACAATAATGCGCCCGATTGCGGGCTAGGCATAACATACTCACACCCAAAGAGAGCGTCAAGTATTGTTCTTATTCTTCATCGTCGTCGAGGGAGATTTCCTCCTCTTCCCCTTGTGCGATATATTCAACCCAAGAGTGATCCTCGCTATCAAGCTCTTCGAGTTCATCCTCGACCTCTTCCAACTGCTCAAGTTCAAGCTCTTGGTCGACTCTGGGCTCAGGCTTTTCGATCACTTCGGTTTTCAATCTCTTCTCTTCATCAGATGAGGGCTCTTCATCATCGCTGAACAACGCTTCGGTCTCCAGGCCTTCAAGCTCATCCTCTTCGCTATCAGAAAGAATCTCTTCTAGATCTTCGGCAGGAGATTCATCTGCATCTGTCTCTTCATCATCGGTGTCTTGCCCTGCTAATTCAGGATCTTCGCCGATGTCTTCAAGCTCCTCAGCCTCTGGTTCCTCAAGCTCATCTTCAACATCATCAAGGTCCAAGTCTTCAACAGGATCTTCTTCAGCTACCTCAGGCTCCTCTGCGTCATCACTGTCTGGCTCATCGGCCAAAGACGCTTCTTCAGTGAGGATTTCCTCTTCGCTTTCTGGCTCGCCCATGTCTTCTTCAATCGCTGAGACGATCTCTTCTCGTGAAGGCTCTGGGCTCTCAGGGTCCGCCTTCGCCTGATCCTCAACGTCAGCGAAGACCTCCTCCTGGTCGGCAGCTGCCTCTTCGGTGAGAGCTTCATCGTCTAAGAGAGGAGGCTCGAAGGACAGGTCAATGCCATCGGAGCCAATCAACTCCCCTTGGCGGGCGATGAGCTGCAGCGAGAGGGCAGCGAGCGTGGACTCTAGGCCTTCGCGTTCGTGTTTTGCAGCGGTGTTGTGTTTCAGTAGCTCTTGCTTGTCAGCGAGCATCCGGTCCAGGTCCTGCCGTAGGGCAACTGTCTCTTCGGTGAGGTGCTTGCGTACCTCAATGAGCTCTTTGCGCCTCAAGTCATCACGGCGGATGCTCTCTTCGCTTTGAGCACTGAGATTCTTCAGTTGTACCACCTCGTCAGCATACTGAGAGAGCTTGGCATCCGTCTGTCGCTCCAAGACTTCATGCAAAGCCTCAATGCGCTCAGCATCCTCTTCCAACTCCTGCATGAAGGAGTTGATTACCTCAATCATCTTTTTAAAGGCAGCATCGGTACGCTCAACAGCTTTATCGACCATCACTTCAAGCTCTGTGTTGGCACGCTCGGCAAAGAATCTGAGATGATCAGAGCATGTCTGATCGGTCTGCTGGCAGAGCTGGGTCAATGCCTCAGCTTCGGCCTGCATCATGGCCTTTGCCTCTTCACCAAACCTTTGCAGGTTGTCCTGCTGGGAGATAACCATGAGATCGGCACGCTCTTCGATATCTCTCAAAGACTGGCGGGTAGCCTCAACAATTCGATTATTCTCAAGACCCAGTGCATCCGTTTTGCTGGCAAACTCTTGGTATCGGGACCCCAGATTCTGGATAAACTCATTCATTCGGTCCTGCTGGGAGGCAAGGACATTGTCCACCTGCTCACTGGTGCGGGTCAGCTTATCCTCAAAGATGACGATTTGCTCATCAACGCGGTCCAGACGCTCAAGCTCACGTTTGACCTGTGCGATACGGGACTCAACGGTGGCAGTCGTCGCTCCAAGGCGCGAGATGGAGTCGCGGTAGGTGTTGAGCACTTGCTGGAGCTTTGAGAGGTCCTCACTGTGGGCTTGAAGGTCGGAGAGCTGACCGTCCAGCTGGACGACCAAATTCTTGGAGGATTCAACTCGGGTATTGACCCGCTCCTCGGTTATCTGTGCTGTGTCGCGGAAGTTCATGATGATACGGTCCACTTCAGCTGAGAAGTCAGCCATCCGCTTCTTGATCAAATCGAGGCGTCGATCACGACGGTCCTCCACACGAAGCAGGTAGATAATCATCAACGTGATGAAAAAAAGCACGATGGGAAGTAACAACTCTAGGGCCATGGCCCACCCCCTTTAATTAGAGAATCAGAGCAGCAAGCTCCTTCCATGTGGCGGCAACCAGATCGGCATCAGGGGCCTGACTGTGAGGCCGCTTCCCAAGGAGCGCCGCATGCATTCCTGCTTGCTTTGCCCCTTGGCAATCCTTCGTATATGAGTCGCCCACGTAGAGAATCTCCGACGGGGCTGCATCAATGTGCTGTAACAAGAGCTCAAAGGCATGCTTACTGGGCTTCAGATACCCGCTCTCCTCACTGGTAATCGCAAAATCAACCAAGTCAGCAATTTCCAAGGTAGCAGGTTTCTGCTCGATAGGAAAATCACTGAAGAGTGCAATCTTCAAACCTGCCTCTTTGACAGTCTCCAAGGTGGTGCGTAGATCAGAGAACGCCTTGATGCTCAGAAAAGAGCGCGCCCAGCTTTGATAAAACTGCCGCTCAATGCGTTCTCGAATCTTAGGAACATCGCTTTGGCCCAAGCGCTGGGCAACCATGGTTGCCTGTCTTTCCAATAGTCCTTCCCGGGATGGGGGGTCAGTTGGAACATGCTCTTGGACACGCCGATACTCGCGTCTTGCCCAGTTGAAAGCAAAGGCGAGCCGAGGGGATGGGAAAGTGCTTCGGACCATTCGGGCATTGAGCATCCTCGGTGGGTAGAGGGTCCCATCAATGTCCAAAGCGAGCCAACGAATTGACTGTTGTTCCAAAAATCCCATCACATCCTCACTTTTTAGTGCTTTGGCGCCTATTGCGTTGCTGTTTCTCCTGCCGCTTACGCGCTTTCTGACGGGCAGCAACGTTACCCGGCTTACGCGCCTTGGGACGAGCGGTCGCCTTACCACCGGTAGGTCTGGGAGGCGGGGCCTGTCTTTCTGCAGGCTCGGTGGCACGCTTGGGACCCCGTGTATTGAGTGAGGGGCTGCGCTTACGTTCACGCAGGTCAATCTCAATGGGAATCGAATCAAAGCCCAAGTCTCGGCGGATGCTATTCTTCAAGAACTGCACATACCCTTGAGGAAACCCTTTGAGGCGGTTTACGAAGAAGAGGAAGCGCACCGGGTTTGTGCTTGTCTGCGTGCCATAGTAGACCTTGAAGTGGCCACTGCTATCACGCGGTGGCTGATACGCCGCTCCCCACTCACCCAACGCATCGTTGAGGCGGGCGGTCTCGACGCGCTTGTTCAGCTGTCGCCATACCGACCATACCGTATCGAGCATCTTACCGATATCCACACCCTTTAAGGCACTGATAAAGACAATGGGGGCGAAGGAGAGGATGGGGAAGAGAAAGCGTACCCGATCTCTGATAGCCACCTGCTCGTTCTCAATACCGGTGAGCAGGTCACTCTTGTTGAGAACGAGGATAATACCCTTACCTCGCCGGACGATGAGGCTTGCAATCTTCTTGTCCTGGTCGCTGAGTCCTTCTACCGCATCGACAACCAGCAAGACTACATCACACTCATCGATAGTCTTGATCGCCCGGTTCACCGAGTAGTACTCCACGTTCTCATCGACCTTGCTACGTCGTCTGATGCCAGCGGTGTCCAGGACTTGGTACTCACTACCTTTGAAGACAAAGCTTGCTGCAATCACATCGCGGGTAGTACCGGCGATGTCACTGACGATCGAAACATCATCGCCAACCAAGAGGTTGGTCAACGTGGACTTTCCAGTATTGGGCTTGCCCATGATGGCAAGGCGAATCGTCGGCTCCCTCTCCTCAGGGTGTTCAGTTGGGCTGAGGTCCAGCATCGCCAACAGAATCTCCTCCAACTCCCCGATACCGTGGCCGTGGGCGGCAGAGATTCCCAAGACGCGTTGAAAGCCGAAGGCATAAAACTCCCAGACCAGGTCATGGTGCTTGGGGTCATCAATCTTGTTGACCACCAACACCAAGCGATCTTCGTAGGGTCGCAGGACCTCCAAGAGCTCCTCGTCCTCACTGCTGATCTCATTAGCTTCCATCAAAAATATGATGGCATCACTCTTCTCCAAAAGACCCATACTGCGCTCGGTGACCAGGTCATCGAGGCCTTCACGCTCATATTTGATACCCCCACTGTCCACTAAGGTGACCGGATGGCCCTCCAAATACCAGCGCTCGGCTATCGTATCGCGAGTAACCCCAGGTGTTGGGTCAGTGATGGCCCGCCGTTTTCCAATGAGGCGGTTGAAGAGGGTAGATTTCCCTACATTCGGTCGGCCGATGATACTAATTACCGGCAGACGTGCTACATCTTCTTCAAAAGGTGGTGAGATGATCGAATCGGTCATACATCCACTCCCGTATATACGTAGTAATCGAGAGGTATGAGTCCATAGCCAACACCGTTTGGGCGAGGCTTTGGGCTTCCTCAAAGCTCACTGAGCGTAGAATCTTTCGAATCTGTAGGAGGCTTTGTACCCCCATGCTCAGTTCATCCAGTCCCATTCCGGCTAACAGCACGGAACAGAGTGGGTCACTGGCCATCTCACCGCAGAGTGAGACAGCAATCCCTTCCTTGTGGGCCATGTCCACCACCATCTTGATGAGGCGAAGGACTCCGGGGTGGAAGGGTTGGTAGAGATAGGCAATCTTTTCATTTCCCCGGTCAACAGCAATAGTGTACTGAATCAGGTCATTGGTTCCAATCGAGAAGAAATCTACCCGTTTTGCCAGGATATCAGCAGTAAGGGCTGCTGAGGGGACCTCGATCATCGTACCGATCTCAATCTCCTCATCAAAGGGAATGCCCTCCAACCGACACTCCTCTTTAACATGATCGAGAAGGTGCAGAACTCCATTGAGCTCCTCCACCCCGCTGATCATCGGGAACATGATCTTCAGCTTTCCATGTACGCTAGCTCGCAGCAGCGCCCGTAGCTGGGTGATAAAGATATCCTTGCGCGAGAGGCAAAAACGTACTGCCCGCCACCCAAGGATTGGGTTCTTCTCATCAATGCCCAGCTCATCAACAACCTTGTCTCCCCCGATGTCGAGAGTTCGGATTGTCACTGGCTTGGGTGCCATTGCCTCAAGGGCCTTTTTGTATGCCTGATACTGCTCCTCTTCGGAAGGAAGGGCAGCACTCTCCATGAAGAGGAACTCACTGCGAAAGAGGCCGATGCCATTGGCGCCGCTCTCCTTCAATGAGGGAAGTTCCGATACCCCTTGGATATTGGCCCGAAGATCGATGTGCTTACCGTCAGTCAGATCGGTGGGCAGGTCGACCATCTGGCGAAGCAGTGCCTCATGCTCCAGCCATCGGGCATATCGTTCATCGAGCAGTTGGGCAGCATTGAGGTCGGGGCGCACATAGACCTCACCCTTGGTGCCATCGACGATGACCTCATCACCATCATTGACGCTCATCGATGCCTTGTCAGTAGCGATTACTGTAGGAATATTGAACGCCCTGACCAGGATAGCCAGGTGACTGGCCCTCCCCCCTCCGTCAAGGCTGATCGCAAGCACCTTGCTCTTATCCAGGGCAAAGAGTTCGCTGGGCATCAGAGAATCGGCAACAAGGATTACCTCCTCTTCAAAGGTGAGGTCTAGTGTCCGTCTTCTGCCGTGGGTCGCTTCAATGAGATGGATGGCTACATCCCTAATATCCTCTGCTCGCTCTCTGATCAGCTCATCGGCCGAAGAGCCGAGCAATTGGGCCATCTGTTCGGTGATCTCTTCGATTGCCCACTGTACTGAGACAAGGTTCTGCTTGATGTACTCTTCTATCTGGCTGCGATATTCGGGGTCATCGAGCATCAAGAGGTGAGTTTCAAGGATTGATTTTGATTCAGAGGGAAGGTCTGTGTCACCATGGCCTTCAACTGCAGCACGTGCTGCATCGAAGGCACGCGACAGCGTCCTCAGCTCTCCTACAACCTGGTGCGCCAGGATGTGTCGTCTCTCAGTTGTCACTTGGGCGCGCCGAAAGACCAGCGCCTTTCCCTTCGCCATTCCCTCGGAGGCAACTATCCCCTTGAAGATCCTCATATGTAATGTACTATACGGAGTTTAGCCTACGGTGTAAAGCTGGAAACTGCCATGCTGATTTGGTACCATCGAGGGTGATGAAGGCAGAAAAACCTAATTATTCCAAGTCCCTCTTGATCTTTTTGATCTGGATACTCTTCACCATCGCTGTCCTTTTGATAGGTTTTTCGAAGGTCAAAGCCGCGGTGACTGAGAGCGGTGTGCTCACATTGCTGGCAAACAGAACAGAGGCAGGACAGGCCCCATCACAGACTAGACTGATAAAAAGTGCCTTTATCCTCCCCGATGGTACGCCCAAGCTCTTCTCACACCGCACCGCTCGCCTCGGCGGCAGTGCCAACCACGACACCTTTGAAGCACTCTTAGCCCCATTGCCGTTAGAAGCATTAGAGGAAGGAGCCATCAGTTATATCCACCCCTCAACCCGCTTGAGAGGACTCACCCTCTCATCCTCAATTCTTTTTGTCGACTTCTCAAAAGAGTACTTGGATTCCATAGACCTCAGATTAGCGGACCTGCAGGTCACCCAGACCGCTTTGGCAATCTCTGGGATTAAGGGTGTAAGGATTCTTATCGACGGAAACGTCAGAGAGTAATGCGGCTGAGGGCTTGCTGGGCACTTAAGCCGTCTCCGGTATGCAGTAGGGCAAAGAACTCAGTATTACCCTTGGTACCGGTGATGGGACTTTGCATCAAATCTTTGATCCCTACCCCCTCATCGATAAGGGCCTTGAGTACTGCCAAGAGCACCTCTTTGAGCAATTGAGGGTCGCGGACCACTCCATCAAAGCCTTCGGTATACTTGGGAACCTCAAATTGTGGCTTGATCAGGGCAATCAAAAAGGCCCCTTCTTTACACAAAGAGAGGATGTGGGAGGCAGCTCCGGAGATTGACCGAAATGAGAGATCGCAGGTAGCAGCATCAGGTGTTGGTGACAGCTCTTCTACACCCATTATATTGGTTCGCTCATGGACCACTACCCGTTCATCGGAGCGTAACTTCCAATCCAACTGGTTGTATCCCACGTCCACCGCATGGACGAGGCGAGCACCATGGGCTAAAAGACAATCAGTAAAGCCTCCGGTCGATGAGCCAGCATCGAGGAGGACTAAGCCCTTAACATCCAAGCCAAAGGCCTGTAGCGCACCTTCAAGCTTATACCCACCCCGTGACACATAGGGGCGGCTTTGATCGATGACGAGCTTTGCAGAGCGTGCAATTACTTGTTTGGGGTCGGTGACAACCTGGTCATCGACCCACACCCTCCTACAGACCACCTGAGCGGTCAGCTCATCGGTGCTGAGGGAGGGAAATTGCTCTCTTAGGGCCTGTAAGAGCCCAATCTCATCACGTCTCATCAAATGGCATACTCTCGACTAAAGCGCTCGATACTCACCGCCTTCCCGCTTGCTGTATCGATGGTAACCGCAACGCCCTGCAGAACTGGAGGGGTGTCGGCGATCTGGCTTCTGATCGGCATTTGGGTAAGCTGACGTTTGATGGAAAGTTCAATATTACTGCCAATGACACTTGCCGATGGCCCACACAGGCCGAGGTCGGTAATATAGGCAGTGCCGCCTTTGAGGATCTTCTCATCGGCGGTCTGTACGTGGGTATGTGTTCCCACCACAACACTGACCTGTCCGTCGAGGTGAACACCCATCGCCTCTTTCTCTTCGGTGCTCTCGGCGTGGAAGTCGACCAAGATAATGGGCGTCTCCTTGCGAAGTTTACGCACCTCAGCTGCTCCAATACGGAAGGGGCAGTCGATATTGGGCATCGATTGACGGCCCTGGAGGTTAAGCACCCCTATCTTGGTTCCTCGCTTCTCAATGACTACCGACCCATGACCGGCCACCTGCGGTGGGTAGTTGGCTGGCCTCAGTAGGCGCTTCTCCCCATCGAGCATCGGCCGCAGGTCATCCTGTTGCCAGATATGGTTTCCGCTGGTGATGACATCGACACCTAGGGTGAAGAGCTGTTGGGCTTGATCGCGCCCAAGGCCAAAGCCTGCGGCGGCATTCTCGGCATTTACGACAACCACATCGGCCTTCCACTCCTTAACCAAGGAGTGGAGACCAAGAAAGAGTGCCCTGCTTCCCGGCTGTCCCACGACATCACCAAAGAGCAGGGCAACCATGTTTTTCTGATAAGCCACCGGCTACCTCGCGTACTCGACGACCCGCATCTCTCGGATGATGGTCACCTTGATCCGACCCGGATACCGCAGCTCAGCTTCGATACGCTTGGCGATGCCTTTGGCAATTTCCTTCGCTCCATCGTCACTGACCTGGTCGTTGTTCACCAAAATCCTCAGCTCCCGTCCGGCTTGGATGGCATAGGCCTTATCCACACCGTCAAAGCTTTCGGCAATCTGTTCCAGCGACTCAAGGCGCTTGATGTAGTTGTCCAGCGTCTCACGCCGTGCACCCGGTCGGGCTGCACTGATCGCGTCAGCGATTTGGACGATCACCGCCTCAATAGTCTGTGGATCAGCATCGTTGTGGTGGCTGAGAATGGCGTTTACGACTCGAGGATCTTCACCGAGGCGCTTTGCCAAATCGGCTCCGAGTTCGGCGTGGTTCGCATCGCTCTCTGTCTCGATACCCTTTCCGATATCGTGCAAAAGACCGGCGCGCATCGCCAGCTCACTGTTTGCCCCGATCTCACTGGCAATCATGCCACTGAGGATAGCCACCTCTTTGGAGTGGGCCAATACGTTCTGCCCATAGCTGGTGCGAAAGTGCAACCGGCCAAGGGCCCTGATCGTCTCGGGTCCGACATTGTGGATTCCCAAATCGAAGATGATTCGCTCCCCTTCATCGGTGATGATCCGTCCGACCTCCTTGGAGACCTTGTTCACCACCTCTTCGATGCGTGCAGGGTGGATTCGACCATCCTGGACGAGGCGCTCAAGAGCCACACGGGCAATTTCCTTGCGCACCGGATCGAAGCAGGAGATAACCACTGCCTCCGGGGTGTCGTCGATGATCACATCGACACCAGTGAGCGTCTCAAGGGTACGGATGTTTCGTCCCTCGCGACCGATGATTCTGCCTTTCATCTCATCGCCAGGAAGGCTCACCGAAGCGATCGTCATATCGTTGACGACTTCGGTGGCAATTCTCTGAATCGATGTCACCACAATTTCACGTGCTTTTTTGTCAGCGGAAAGGTGTGCCTCTTGCTCGATCTTATTGATCATCAGCTGGGCATCTCTCCTCGCATCATTGTACAAATTCTCCATGATGAGGCCTTTTGCCTCCTCAGTGGAGAGTCCGCTGATGCGCTCAAGTTCTGTAATCAGGCTACCCTCAATGACGGCAACCTCGTTTTCTTTATCGGTCAGAGCATCTGCCCGATCTCCCAATTGCTTCTTGATAGCATCCAGTTCGGCCTGCTTGCTTTCGAGATTCTCTTCTTTTTGAAGGAGTCTTCTCTCTACCCTTTGCAGTTCACTCCGTCTCTCTCTAGCTTCTCGTTCCTGCTGCTGTTGTTCCTTCAACAGGAGGTCTCGAGTCTCAAGCAAAAGCTCTTTGCTCTTTGCTTCCGCTTCCTTTATCGCTTCCTCATTCAGTCGAATTGCTTTCTGCTCAACCGAGGTAAGCTTAAATTTCGCATACAGCCAACGGCCTAACCAACCTAAGACAATACCAAAAAGACAACCAAGGAGGATAAATAGTATACTGTTCATATACCACCCCCAATTATATTGGTACAATGATACGTACGCCTGTCAGAATTGTCAAGGCTTGTAAGTAATGCTAACTTGGCTCACAGTACAGATTTATAGGAAATAGTCCAAAATTTATCGCTGACATTTTTTCCTCTGACACTACCCTAATTACACGAAAACCGCTGTCCTAAGACAGCGGCTTCGCCCAATCGGGCAGTGGTTTCAAGGGGTACTAACGAGGGCTTTTATCTCCTCCGTTCCCGCCTTATTCGGCTTTTGCAGCCTTTTTGGCCTTGGCAGCCTTCTTGTCCTTCTTGTCTGCGGTCTTCTCAACCAGCTCCAAGATGACCATCTCAGCAGCGTCGCCAAGTCGGTTGCCGGTCTTCAAGATCCGGGTATACCCGCCCTTGCGCTCAGCAAACATCGGTGCGATCTCCGTGAAGAGCTTTGCAGCAATAGCCTTGTCGTTGATATCACGGGCAATGAGCCGTCGGTTATGGACGGTATCGGTCTTTGCCCGGGTAATCATCTTCTCTGCCATCCTGCGAACTTCCAGAGCCTTAGCCTTGGTGGTCTCGATCCGCTCGTAGCGGAAGAGCGAGGTCACCATGTTGCGCTTCATCGCTTTGCGGTGGGCGCTGGTCCTGCTCAGTGCATTGAACCCAATCTTATGCTTCATTGTCTTCTTCCTTGTGCTCGGATACTGCTATTGCGGTCTTTAGGACACTGTAGTCAGTCATACCAAGGCTGAGGTTCCACTCCTTGAGCTTCTCCTTGATCTCCTGCAGGCTCTTCTTACCGAAGTTCCGTGTCTTGGCGATCTCCTCCTCGGTCTTCTTGGTCAGGTCCCCGATGGTGCGGATGTTAGCATTCTTCAAGCAGTTGCTGGACCGTACGGTCAGCTCCAGCTCCTCAACAGAGGTGTTGAGAATCTTGCGAACCCGCTCCTCTTCCTCATCGACCTCGTCGTTGTTGTTGATCAACGTTTCGTCGAAGTTAATGAAGATCTGGAAGTACTCCTTGGCAATCTTTGCAGCCTCGGCCAGTGCATTTTGTGGTGCGACGGTGCCGTTGGTGTAGATCTCCAAAGTCAGTTTATCGTAGTCACTACGATATCCAACCCTGGTGGGCTCGATGGAGTAGCGCACACGATCGATCGGACTGAAGTTGGCATCAAGGGGGATCGTACCGATCTCCTCGATGTACTTCTCGTTGATCTCGCTGGGCACATAGCCACGACCAAGGTCGATCTGGACTTCCATCTCGATGTTGGCGTCATCCATCATCGTGAAGATGACCAGATCTTTGTTGATGACCTCAACTTGGTCGCGCTCAAAGCTCGCACCAGTGAGGACACCGGGGCCCTTGCACTCAATCAGGAGGTTAGTCCCTTCGGTATCCTCGGGCATCTCGATCTGCAGTTTCTTGAGGTTAGCGATGATATCGCTGATATCCTCACGGACACCCGGCAGCTGTTCATACTCGCTGCTGATCATGTGGGGTACCCCATCCTCGTTAAAGGAGGTGAACTTTACTGCTGTGACCGCATAGCCTTGGATTGAAGAGAGCAACACCCGTCTCAGCGTGTTGCCGATGGTTGTTCCAAACCCTCTCTCAAACGGATAGGCGATGAATCTTCCATAGTTCGGCTCAACTGCGCTGTGTTCAAAGGTTATCCCCTTGGGTATCTTGAAACCCTTCAAAAGGTTTTTACGTGCCATGGTTACTCCTTATCTGGAATACAACTCGACGATCAGCTGCTCGTTGATCTTCTCGAGCTCGGTGACCTCACTTCTCCTCGGTACTGCGACGAAGGTGCCCTTCATGGCATCGACGTCGAGTGTGAGCCAAGGATTGACTCCACTCTTGGTGTACTCCTTGAGATTTTCCTTGATGATCAGCATCTTCTGACCCCTCGGACCGACAGAGACAACGTCTCCTGGTCTGAGACGGTATGAGGGGATATCCACTCGCTTACCGTTGACGAAGATGTGACCGTGGTTGACCAACTGTGCAGCCTGGCTGCGGCTTGCTGCGAAGTGGAGGCGGTAGACAACGTTGTCCAGTCGCTGCTCCAAGAGCATGATCAGGTTCTCACCGGTCTTACCGGGGATTCTTGCTGCCTCATTGAAGAAGAGCTTGAACTGCTTCTCCAGCATGCAATAGGTCCTCTTGAGCTTCTGCTTCTCACGCAGCTGCAGGCCGTAGTTGGTCGGCTTGCGTGTCCGTGCCCTGGGGTCCTTACCCGGAGTTCCGGTGGACTTGATGTCGTTCATCGGGCACTTGCTGGAGTGACAGCGATCGCCCTTAAGGTACAACTTGGTTCTCTCTGCCCTGCAGTATCTGCACTTTGGTCCAGTATATCTTGCCATTATTTACTATCTCCTCATCAAACCCGGCGGCTCTTGCGGGGTCTGCATCCGTTGTGCGGAATCGGGGTGATGTCTCGGATGGAGCGGACCTTCAGGCCCAACACTCCCAGTGTCCTGATGGCGCTCTCACGCCCGACACCCGGTCCTTTGACAAATACGTTGACTTCCTGCAGCCCACTATCCATGGCAGCCTTGGCGGCCTTCTCAGCCGTTGTCTGTGCTGCATAGGGGGTGGACTTCTTCGCACCGCGGAACCCGAGTCCGCCAGCGCTCGCCCATGACACCGCGTTACCATTGAGGTCAGTGACGGTGACGATGGTATTGTTAAAGGTCGCCTGGATATAGACGTTTCCTTCGTATACGGTCTTCTTGACTCGTCGTCTTGTCTTTGCTTTTGCCTTAGCCATATAGTCAGCGCTCCTTATTTCTTCTTACCGGCAACGGTCTTCTTCCTGCCCTTGCGGGTACGAGCGTTTGTTTTGGTCCGCTGGCCCCTGACGGGAAGACCCCTACGATGACGAAGGCCGCGGTAGCAACCAATGTCCATAAGGCGCTTGATATTCAGGGCAACCTCCGTGCGGAGGCGACCCTCGGTCTTGTACTCCTCTTCAATGACCCGGCGCAAAACCGCCAAGTCTTCGATGGAGAGGGTATTGATCCTGACATCGGGATCGATATTCGTCTTCTCACAAATTTCGACCGCCGAGTATCGTCCGATTCCGTAGATATAGGTCAAGGCGATCTTCACTGCCTTGTTCGGCAAATCTACACCTGCAATTCTCGCCATCAATGGCCTCCTGAATTTCCCTTATCGAGTCGAGGGCTTTCGCCGAACCCGGTCATCGTTGTCTCTGCTTATGTTTGGGGTTCTCGCAAATGATGCGGACCACCCCATTTCGCCTGACTACCTTGCATTTGTCACAAATAGGTTTGACACTTGCTCTCACTTTCATGTCCTGTCTCCATTCTTATATATGCTTGGACTTCTTCTTGCCAATGTTGAACCCATCGTAGTGGTGCATCTTCATGATGCCCTCAATCTGGCGCATGGTATCAAGGTCGACACCAACCAGGATGAGTAGCGACGTTCCACCAAAGAGCATCGCCACCGCGGAGGGGAAGTGGAAGAACCGCTGCACCAACGTCGGGATCAAGGCAATGAACGCCAGGAAGAGGGAGCCGGGGAGCACGATACGGTTAAGCACCCGTGAAAGGTACTCTTCCAGTTTCTCGCTGCGCACGCCGGGGACCGAGCCACCGTTCTCACGGATCTGCTTGGCCATCTCGACCGGGTTCATCGACACTTGGGTGTAGAAGAACGAAAAAGCTATGATCAACAGGGCGTAGATAATCAGATAGGGGGCACCCTGTGGATTCAACCAGTTGGCAAAGGCGGCAAGCCACCTTACCTCAGGTCCCAAGGTCGTAGCGATCTGCAGTGGGAAGGAGAGCAGGGCACTGGAGAAGATTACCGGGATAACACCTGAAGGGTTGACCTTGATGGGGATGTAGGTAGACTGAGCCCCGTACATCTTGCGGCCAACTACCCGCTTGGCGTAGTTCACAGGAATCTTACGTACCCCTTGCTCTTCGTATACCACCAGGGCAACGACAACAAGGAACATCACGAAGACTACCAACACAACGATGGGGTTGAGCACCCCAGCCCCGATGGACTGGAAGAGCACGCTCATCGCCTGTGGGAATCTTGCTACGATACCGGCAAAGATCAAGAGGCTGATGCCGTTTCCGACACCCCACTCGGTGATCTTGTTACCGATCCAAACCAACAGCATCGAACCGGTGGTCACTGTCATCATTGCGACCAAGGTAAATGCAACCTTGCTCATTGTCATGACGCCAGGGATCGAGTTCGCGTAGATGGTCACCACGTACGACTGGATCAAACAGACCACAATCGTTCCGTAGCGAGTGTACTGCTGGATCTTCTTATGTCCCGAAGGGTCCTGGGCAAGCTTCTTCAAGCTGGGAATGACCAGCATCAGCAACTGCAGGATAATCTGGGTGCTGATGTAGGGCATAACTCCGAGCATAAAGAGGGAGAAGTTGGAGAACGCTCCCCCACTGAAGAAGTTCAGGTATTCGGTCAAGCCGATGTTCGAGTTCGAGCTCTGCGAGAGGAAGAACCGCTTCAGAACTACAGGATCAATGCCGGGAATAGGAATCACCGCCCCGACTCTGGTGATGATCAACAGACCCAGGGTGATGAATATCTTCTTGCGAAGACTCTTGATTCGATACATCTCAACTAAAGAGTTTGCCATGCCGCCCTTCTTTCTTATCTGATTTCGCCACCCGCAGCCTTAATCTTCTCGATTGCGCTTGCGGACACCTTCACTCCGTCGATAACCACTTTCTTGGTAAGCTCGCCATTGTTCAGGATCTTGCCCTGAGCTTTGACTCCCTTGACCAGGCCGGCCTCTTTGAGAATGTCGTTGGTAATGACGTCCCCATCATCAAAAGTCAGGGAGATCTCATCAAGGGAGACTACGACGTACTCTTCCTTGAACATACCGTTGTTAAAGCCCCTGCGAGCAAGTCTGCGGTAGAGAGGCATCTGTCCGCCCTCGAAGCCGGGTCTGACCCCGCCGCTTGTGCGCGAACCCTGTCCACCGTGACCCCTGCCGCAGGAACGGCCCTTCTTGGCCACTCCACGACCGACGATCGTTTTCTTTTTATTGGCACCCTTGGGTGCTTGAATCATACCCATCTTACAACTCCTCGACTTTCACAAGGTGAGAGACTACCCGGACCATTCCGAGGATCGGATCGGATGCCTCATGTACAACGGAGCTGGAAATCCTGCCCAGCCCGAGGGCCTTTACGGTTCGCCTCTGTGCCGGAAGGGTCCGTGCTACGCTGCGCACCAGGGTAATCTTGATCTTTTTAGCTTTTGCTTTTGCCATCATCTTACCCCCACATTTCATTCAGGGACTTGCCCCGGTTCTTTGCAACAACCTTTGCATCGAAGAGGGTCTCAAAGCCATTGAAGGCAGCCTTTACGATGTTGATCGCATTCTTCGAGCCAAGGTTTTTTGTCAGAATATCGGTGATTCCACAAGCGTCACAGATGGCCCGCACTGCCCCACCGGCGATAACTCCGGTACCAGGGACTGCAGGTTTGAGCAACACGCTGGCGCTCTTGTATTTGCCGATGATCTCATGGGGGATGGTGCTCCGCTTCATCGGCACGACGATCATGTCTGCCTTGGCACGCTCAACGGCCTTGCGGATTGCCTCGGAGACGTCATTGGCCTTACCAAAGCCGTATCCAACTTTGCCGTTCTGATCGCCTACGACAACCAGTGCGCTGAATGAGAACCTTCGTCCACCCTTGACGACCTTGGCAACACGGTTGAGCTTGATCAGCTTCTCGACGTAGCCGTCGTTTCTGTCTCGGTCACGGTCGCGGTTTCTATCTCTTTCTCTCGGTTTATCCACACTCTCCCCCTAGAACTTGACACCGGCCTTGCGGGCCCCGTCGGCGATGCCTTTGACGACTCCGTGGAACAAGCGGCCATTGCGGTCAAAGACACAGGTGTCAATCTTCTTCTCAAGCATTTTCTTGCCTACAGCCTCTCCGAGCTTCTGTGCATCGGCGACCGTGTTCTTCAAGCCCTTCAGTTCCCCTTCCATCGTGCTGGCACTCACCAGGGTATGACCTGCGTTGTCGTCGACAACCTGCACGTACATGTGGGAGTTGCTGCGATAGACGGTCATCCTCGGGCGCTCTGCAGTGCCGAAGATGGATTTGCGGATATGGAACTTGCGTCGGGCAAGTCGTTTGTTCTTAGCAATTACTCTACTCATCTCTTACCTACCCTTAGCCCCTTCCCGCAGCGGTCTTTCCGGCCTTGCGACGAATGACTTCATCCTCATAGCGGATGCCCTTGCCCTTGTACGGCTCAGGCTTACGCAGCGACCTGATCTCTGCAGCGGTCTGACCGACAAGTTGCTTGTCGATGCCACTGAGGGTGATCTTGGTCGGTGTCTCGACGGTAATGGTGATTCCCTGGGGAACCATCACATCGATCGGCTGAGCGAAGCCAAGGTTGAGGCTCAGTACATCACCTTTGAGGTCTGCACGGAAGCCAACGCCATTGATGATCAGGGTCTTGGAGTATCCCTTGGAGACTCCCACCACCATGTTGTTCACCAGCTGGCGGTAAAGGCCCTGGTAGGCGTACGCTTGCTTGCTCTCAGTCGTTACTTCGACGTTGATCTCTTCTTTTCCAACCTTGAGGGCAATCTCCTCAAGGGTCTTGCAGTTAAGCTTGCCCTTGGGGCCCTCGACATGGATCAGGCCATCCTTTACGGCGACCTTCACCCCCGCAGGTACTGTGATTGGCATTTTTCCAATTCTGGACATTCTACACCACCTTACCAAATTGAGCAGATCAGCTCGCCGCCAACCTTGCTCTCGGTGGCTTTCTTACCGGTGATGACACCGGCGGAGGTACTGACCACCACAACGCCATGCCCGTTGAAGATGCGGGGCATATCACGATAGCCGGTGTACACTCTCCGCCCAGGGGTAGAGATGCGCTGCAGGTCATGCAACACCGGGCTCTGGTTCTCGTCGTACTTCAAGAAAATACGGATATGGGGAATACCATCCTTGGTGACTTTCTTGAAATTCTTGATGAATCCCTCGTTCTTCAGGATTTTGACAATCTGAAGTTTCATCTTCGAGGTGGAAACATCTACTTTCTCATGCCTAGCTCTACTGGCATTCCTGATTTTAGTCAGCATATCAGCAACTGGATCACTTACAGCCATGTTTCTCTCCTACCAACTTGATTTGGTAACACCAGGAATCTGGCCTTCACTTGCCAACTTGCGGAAGCAGATCCTGCACATATCGAACTTGCGCATATAGCCTCTTGGGCGTCCACAGACCCGGCAGCGGTTCACACGCCTGGTACTGAACTTGGGTTCCCTATTGGCTTTAACTATCATTGATTTCTTTGCCATACAACCACCCTTATTTGGCGAAGGGCATGCCAAGCTTCTCGAGCAGGGCAAAGCCTTCTTCATCGCTGCGAGCGGTTGTCACAATGGCGACGTTCAGGCCGCTGACACGCTCGATCTTGTCAAAGTCGATCTCGGGGAAAATGATCTGCTCGGTGATACCGAGTGAATAGTTGCCCCTTCCGTCAAATGCGTTGGGCTTGACCCCCCTGAAGTCCTTGACCCGGGGAAGGGCAATGCTGATCAACCGCTCGAGGAAGTACCACATGTTGTCGCCCCGAAGGGTGACCATGGCGCCAATCTCGTAGCCCTCACGGACCTTGAAGTTTGCAATGGACTTGCGGGCCTTGGTCTTCACTACATGCTGACCGGTGATCTGCTCAAGCTCCTTGACGGCTGAGTCGAGCAACTTCTTGTTTGCGATGGCGTCACCGACACCGACGCTGACAACGATCTTCTCGAGGGCGGGGATCTCCATCGCACTCTTGAACCCCATCTCCTTCATGAGAGCAGGGGCTACATCATCCTGGTATTTCTGCTTAAGGTTAGGTACGAATTTTTCCATTAGATAACTTCCCCGGTCTTCTTGGCGTAGCGGACCTTCTTACCGTTCTCATCGAACTTGTAGCCGAGTCTGCTTGCCTCACCCTTGCTGGTGAGATACATGAGATTGCTCACATGGATCGGAGCCTCAATCTCAACGATTCCACCCCTGTCCTGCTGACTGGTCTTCTTCATGGACTTTTTGACCATGTTTGCACCTTGGACAATGGCACGCTCTTTCTTGTGGTCGATCTTGACGATCTTCCCGCTCTTGCCTTTGTCCTTGCCTGCAATGATTACGACTGTGTCGTTCTTCTTCAGTTTCATTACTGCAACTCCTACAACACTTCCGGTGCGAGTGAGACGATCTTCATGTACTTGTCTCGGAGCTCTCGGGCTACTGGACCAAAGATTCGCTTCCCGCGTGGGTTATTGTTGGCATCGATGATGACGCACGCGTTATCATCGAACCTGATATAGGTACCGTCAGGTCGTCGGTATTCCTTCTTCGTCCGGACAATCACCGCACGCATGATATCACCCTTCTTGATGGTGCCATGCGGCAGGACGTTCTTCACGGCGACGACGATAACATCTCCGACGCCGGCGCTGTAGCGATGGGTACCACCGAGCACCTTGATGCACTGCACCCGCTTGGCCCCACTGTTGTCCGCAACATTCAAATATGACTGCATCTGTACCATAACGTCTGTCTCCTAAATCAGCGTGCGCGCTCAATAATCTGGGTGAGACGCCAGCACTTGTCCTTGCTGAGCGGACGGCACTCAACCACCCGGACGGTATCGCCGATGGCAGCCTCATTTCTCTCATCGTGTGCCTTCACCTTCTTGGTGTGGGTCACATACTTCTTATACAGGGGATGCAGTCGTCTGCTGTTGATGGCCACGACAATCGTCTTGTCCATCTTGTCACTGACCACCTGGCCGACAAAAACTTTCTTATTGCTTTTGCTCTTGGATTCCATCTGATTCGCTCTCCCTTACTTTGCAGCCTGGTGGATACCCAGCTCAAACTCGCGGATACGGGTGTTCACACGGGCAATGTTGCGCCTGATGGTCCGAACGGCAAGAGGGTTCTCCACGTGTCCGAGGACTCTGCCCATCCGCAGGTCAAAGTACTCCCTGTGCAACTTCTCTTTCAGTGCCATCAGCTCGTCAAGGGTCATATCTTTATATGAGTTTTTCATAATCTTACTCCACTTCCCTTCTGGCGACGAATTTCGTCTTGATCGGCAGCTTGCTGCCGGCAAGAGCCAATGCTTCACGCGCCAACTCTTCGCTGACTCCGCCCATCTCGAACATGACGGTTCCTTCCTTCACGACGGCCACCCATCCCTCAGGAGAGCCCTTACCACCACCCTGACGGGTTTCGGCTGGCTTCTTGGTGTACGGCTTATCAGGGAAGATCCGAATCCATACCTTACCACCACGCTTAATGTGGCGGGTCATCGCGACACGAGCTGCCTCGATCTGGCGGTTGGTGATCCACTTCGGCTGGAGGGCCAGAAGAGCGTATTCACCAAAGGCGATGGTGTTACCACGCTGCGCGGTCCCTTTGGGGACATTGCGCTGCTGCTTACGATATTTAATTCTCTTAGGACTAAGCATGGCCTGTTAACTCCTTGCCTCGGCGCCATCGCGATGGGCAGGCCTACGGACAAGTCCGCCGGCATCATCCTTCACTTGGCGATCATAGATCTCACCGTTGAAGACCCAAACCTTTACTCCGATAGCACCGAAGGTGGTGTGGGCGGTGGTGAAACCGTAGTCGATATCACTGCGCAGGGTATGCAAGGGAATCCTTCCCTCTTTCATCCACTCCGAACGGGCAATCTCTGCACCGCCGATGCGGCCACTGAGGCGAATCTTCACGCCCTGGGCACCACTTTGCATTGCCTTGGAGACAGCCATCTTCATCGCTCTGCGGAACGAACCGCGGCCAGAGAGCTGGCGGGCGACGTTCATGGCGATCAGCTGGGCGTCAGCCTCAGGCTTCTTGATCTCCTTGATCTTGATCTGGATCTTCTCATTGGAGAGCTTCTGCAGCCTAACACCGAGTTTCTCGACGTTGGCACCCTTGCTTCCGATGATGATGCCAGGCCTGCTGGTGGTGATGACAATCGTCACCCTCTTAGGCTTGCGAATAATCTCAACGTCAGAGATCTCAGCACCCTGGACCTCCGGACTCTCGACGAGTGCTTTGCGAAGCTTCAGGTCCTCATGTAGGGTATCTGCGTACTCCCGGGGGTTCACATACCACTTGGACTTCCAGGTTTTGTTGACTCCAAGACGGAGTCCAATCGGATTTACTTTCTGTCCCATTTACTTCCTCACGCTCGCTTTCTCGTCAACAACGACGGTAATGTGTGACATCCGCTTGAGCAGGATATCGCGTCGGCCGTGGGATCTTGGCCAGACTCGCTTGAGCCTGGGACCCTCATTGACCTGCAGTTCGGTGATGACAAGGTTCTCTTCATCGATTCGCTTGTTCAAATTCATCGCATTGGCAGCTGCCGACTCCAGTACCTTAAGAATCAGACGGGAGCCCTTCTGAGGCATTGCCTCAAGGATGGCCACTGCATCTTCATAGGATTTGTTCCGCACCAGGTTGGCGACAGGGCGAACCTTGGTGGGGGAGATCATCAGATACTTGGCTGTTGCCCGGTAACCTTTTTTCTCTTCCATTATCTACCAGCCTTCTTATCGGACGCATGCCCGCGGAACATCCGGGTGGGGGCAAACTCGCCGAGCTTGTGCCCTACCAGGTTCTCCGTCACAAATACCGGGATCCAGGTCTTTCCGTTATAGACGGAAATGGTGAATCCAACCATTTCAGGGATGATCGTAGAAGCTCTTGAATACGTCTTGATCATCTGCTTCTGATTTGTCTTCAGTGCTTCCTGTACCCTCTTATAGAGTTTGCGCTCGATAAAAGGTCCTTTCTTAATTGATCTAGCCACTTTCTACTCCTACTTCCGCTTCTTCACGATGAACGCATTCGAGGGCTTCTTCTTCGAACGGGTCTTGGCACCCTTGGTCGGCTTGCCCCACGGGGTTACCGGGTGACGACCACCTGCGGTCTTACCTTCACCACCACCGTGCGGGTGATCGATCGGGTTCATGGCGACACCCCTGACCTTGGGCCTTCTGCCCAGGTGGCGGGTGGTACCGGCCTTACCGCGGTTGACGTTCATGTGATCCTCGTTACCGAGCTGTCCGATGGTGGCATAGCACTCACCGAAGATCATGCGCATCTCACCGCTTGGCAGGCGAAGGGTAACATAGGAGCCTTCCTTGGCGACCAACGTCGCACCGAGGCCTGCAGCGCGGACGAGCTGTCCACCACGGCCGAGGGTAAGCTCAATGTTGTGCACCATCACACCAAGGGGGATGTTCTTCAACGGAAGGGCGTTACCAACTTCAATCGGAGCATCGGGTCCGCTGACTACCTTGGTACCAACGGTCAAACCCCTGGGGGCAATCATGTAGCGCTTCTCGCCGTCGGCGTAGAAGAGCAGCGCGATGTTCACCGTGCGGTTGGGGTCATACTCAATCGTCTTGACGGTAGCGGGGACGCCATACTTGTCCCGGCGGAAGTCAATGATACGGTAGGCACGCTTATGCCCACCACCACGACGCCTGACACTAATGCGGCCATGGGAACGACCAGCCTTTTTGGAGAGGCCCTTGGTCAAGGACTTCTCAGGCTTGGAGGTGGTCAGCACGCTAAAGTCAAGGGTTGTGCGCTGTCTTAGACCGGGAGTATTGGGTTTATACGTTTTTAAAGCCATGTTCCAATCTCTCCTTATACACCTTCAATGGCCTGGATTGAGTCACCCTTGGCCAGAGTCACGACAGCCTTTTTCCAATCGCCGGTGGTACCGAGGATCGAGCCCCCGCGTGAACGGGAGTACTTAGGCTTGCCCTTTACGATCATCACGTTGCAGGCAACAACTTCAACATTGAAGAGCTCTTTCAGAGCATTCTTGATCTGGAATTTGTTGCTGTCCATGCGGACCTTGAACGTGTACTTCTTCACCTCTCCCTCACGGGCGAGGTTAGTTTTTTCACTCAAAATGGGTTCAATAATAATCTGGTCTGCTCTCATTTCTGATCCCCTTGCTTGTCGCCATAGAACTCATTCAGACCTTTGGCAGCACTCTCAAGGACCAACAGCTTACGTCCGTACAAAAGCTCCTTTGCGGAGAGTCGGTTGTAGGAGAGCACGCGCAAGTACGGAATGTTCCGTGCTGCACGCCGGGTCATTGTATCATCATCGCCGAGAATCAGGACGGTCCTGCTCTCATCGCTGACGAAGTTCTTCAGAATCTGGTTCAGTTCCTTAGTCTTGCCACTTTCGATGGTGAAGTCCTCAACGACTACCAGTCGCTCATCCTGCACACCCTTGCTGAGCAGGCTCTTCATGGCAAGGCGCTTCATCTTCTTGGGAAGCACATAGCTGTAATCCCGCGGCTTGGGTCCGAAGATCGTCCCTCCACCAACCCAAATCGGGCTCTTGCGGTCACCGGCACGTGCGTTACCGGTTCCCTTCTGCCGATATGGCTTGGCGTTGGAGAACTTGACCTCTGAGCGGGTCTTGGTGCTTGCAGTGCCGACACGTCGGTTTGCAAGCTCATTATTCACGGCATAGTAGATGGTGCCTTCGCTGACCTCGCGGTTGAAGACTTCGTCATTCAACTCAATGGTCTTCTTGCTCTGGCTGCCGTCGATGGAAAATACTTTCGTTTTCATACCACTGCCCCTACTTCTTGATCGCTTTCTTGACGATGACGACGCTGTGTGAGGGGCCAGGGATGGCGCCCTTGACCATAAGGACCTGCAATTCTTCATCGACGCGGACGACCTTCAAGTTCTGGATCGTCGTCCTCTCATTTCCCATGTGACCGGCCATGCGGCGGCCCTTGAACGTCTTCGAGGGGGAAGCGCTCTGTCCGGTGCCACCAATGCCCCTATGGAACTTCGATCCATGGCTGGCGCGACCGCCACCGAAGCCGTATCGCTTCACAACGCCCTGGAATCCCTTTCCTTTCGAGGTCCCGGTGACATCAACAAAGGTGATATCCTTGAATATATCCACACCCAGCACATCGCCGACCTTGGCGTCATAGCTGAAGTCCCTGATTTCGGTCAGGTACTGCTTTGGCTCACATACATCCTTGAACTGGCCTGCATATGGCTTGGTGGTCGTACTCTTCTTCTTGTCAATCGATCCGAGGACAACGGCGTTATATCCATTCTTCTCCTCAGTCCGATCGGCGACAACAACATTGCCCTCTATTTTGATGACGGTTACGGGTGTAAGCCTGCCTTCGGCGTCAAACACCTGCGTCATACCTATTTTTTTGCCGATAAGCCCTAACATCTCTTACCTCAACTCTACTTACTGTTCAATCTCTACATCCACACCAGCAGGGAGCTCAAGCTTCATGAGGGCATCCATAACCTTTGATGCGGGATCCAAAATGTCAATTAACCGTTTGTGGGTTCTCATCTCGAACTGCTCGCGAGACGTCTTATTGACAAAGGGCGATCTTAAGACAGTGTATTTATTGATGCGAGTCGGCAGGGGAACAGGTCCACTGACCGTAGCGCCGGCCCTGACAACAGTCTCTACGATGGCCTTTGAGCTTTGCTCAACTAGGTCAATATCAAATCCTCTCAGCCGTACTCGAATTCTATCCTTAGCCATTATTCCTCCAAAAAACAGGCCTTGCCACCGCACTATTGCAGTGGCAAGACATTCCGTATGGGTTAGCCGACGATCTCGGTGACCTGGCCAGAGGCTACGGTGCGTCCACCCTCACGGATGGCGAAGCGAAGACCCTTGTCCATGGCGATCGGGTTGATCAGCTCAACGTCGATGTCGGTGTGATCCCCAGGCAGGACCATCTGCTTGTCTTCAGGCAGATTGACGGTGCCGGTGATGTCGGTTGTGCGGAAGTAGAACTGGGGGCGGTAGCCGCTGAAGAAGGGGCTGTGTCGGCCACCCTCGTCCTTGCTCAGCACGTAGACGGTACCCTTGAACTTGGAGTGCGGGTTGATGGACTTGGGCTTTGCCAGGACCTGACCACGAACAACCTCGTTCTTATCAACACCGCGCAAGAGTGCGCCAATGTTATCACCAGCCTGACCTTCGTCAAGCAGCTTGTTGAACATCTCAACGCCGGTGACGACGGTGTCACGGGTCTCACGGATACCAATGATCGATGCAGGATCGTTCACCTTGACAATACCACGCTCGATACGACCGGTAACAACAGTACCACGTCCGCTGATGGAGAAGACGTCTTCAATCGGCATGAGGAACGGCAGGTCAACCAGACGCTCCGGAAGCGGAATGTAGCTGTCCATTGCAGCGAGCAGCTCGTCAATGGCCTTGGTCTTCTCGGGGTTGTCAGGCTCGGTCATTGCCTCGTAGGCACTACCGCGGATAACAGGAACGTTGTCGCCGTCGAATCCGTTCTCACGAAGCAGGTCGCGCATCTCTTCCTCAACGAGGTCGATGAGCTCGGGGTCGTCAACCTGGTCGCACTTGTTGATGAAGACGATCAGGGTGGGGACGCCAACCTGGCGAGCGAGCAGGATGTGCTCCTTGGTCTGTGCCATGGCGCCGTCAGTTGCAGCAACAACGATGATGGCACCGTCCATCTGGGCAGCACCGGTAATCATGTTCTTGATGTAGTCAGCGTGGCCCGGGCAGTCAACGTGAGCGTAGTGGCGGTTTTCGGTCTGATACTCGACGTGGCGGGTATTGATCGTGATTCCGCGCTCTTTTTCCTCAGGGGCGTTGTCAATCGAATCATAGGCAAGGGCCTTGTCACCGAACAGCTTGGCACTGTGCATAGTAATAGCAGCGGTGAGGGTAGTCTTGCCATGGTCAACGTGACCGATGGTGCCTACGTTTACGTGTGGCTTCGTCCTCTGAAACTTCTCTTTTGCCATCATTTCCTCCTTGTGACATTCCCTATGCAGTCACAAAAAAAATTAATATGTGCTCATAAAGGCCCAAAGCCTTTACCTTTCACAGTTGAGACAAACTAATTACAGGAAACAATTTCTAAGAGGATTCCAGAGGTCGGCAAGCATGGAGGACCCATCCTGACGACATAGTAAAAGTTCAAAAAAACTTCTCGTTCACTGAAACCACCTTATCATTGCCATGCAATAATCGGTTTGGCTCTTATGCACACCAAAGGACATGCCTAGGGCGCACCTTATGCACTATATTAGAAAGCATTTTTTATGTCAAGCAAAATGCTTTATAGTCGTGCATTAAATTGCCGGCTTATAAAAGCCGGCTCTCTATGTTCCTACCAGCGGAAGTGGCTGAAGGCCTTGTTGGCCTCGGCCATGCGGTGGGTGTCTTCCTTCTTCTTGAAGGCAGCACCGGTGTTCTGGAAGGCATCGAGGAGCTCTGCACCGAGCTTCTCAGCCATTGAACGACCGTTGCGGGCACGAGCGGCAGCGATGATCCATCGCATGGCAAGCGCTTCGCGGCGGCTGTCGCGCACTTCGACGGGCACCTGATAGGTAGCTCCACCGACGCGGCGGCTCTTAACCTCAACAACCGGCTTGACGTTCTCCAAAGCCTTGGTGAAGACATCGATGGGAGTCTCTCCGGCCTTCTTGCTGGCCTCCTCCATCGCCTCATACATGATGCGGGTGGAGATAGACTTCTTTCCATCGACCATCATGCGGCAGATGAACTTCTCGACGACGGTACTTCCATAGCGGGGATCGGGCAACACTTCCCTGACGGGGGCACTGGCTCTTCTTGACATATGCTACTCCTGTACCATCAAGCCTTGGGCCGCTTGGCACCGTACTTGGAACGGCTTCTCTTACGATCGGCAACACCGAGGGTATCCTTGGCGCCACGAACAATGTGGTAGCGTACGCCGGGAAGGTCTTTCACCCTACCACCACGAAGCAAGACAACTGAGTGCTCCTGCAGGTTGTGCCCGATACCGGGGATGTAGGCGGTGACCTCAATACCATTGGAAAGGCGCACACGGGCGACCTTCCGCAGGGCGGAGTTAGGCTTCTTAGGGGTGACGGTCATCACCCTGGTGCAGACACCACGCTTCTGCGGGCATCCATCAAGGGCCGGGCTCTTGGTCTTGTGGACAATCTGCTTGCGACCCTTTCTGATCAGCTGATTAATAGTAGGCATCTATTCGATACACTCCCTTTTATTTCGTTGATCCTCCGCCTCTCACATGACAGGGATCTGTGCCGCCTTACCGCGGCACGTCTATTTCTCAATCCGTACCCAGCATGGACACGAGCTGACATCAATCTTCATCGTCGTCAGCGTCCGCATCACCTACGGATCTTATCTCAATATCGTCGTCGTAGTCCAAGTCATCCTCATCCATCTCCTGGCGTCGGCGCTCCTTGACTGCATCAACTTTCTGCTGCAATGCCAAGAGCTCCTCGTCCTTGAGCTTGATGTCACGATACTTGCGCATCCCAGTCCCTGCGGGGATGAGATGGCCAATGATGACGTTCTCTTTCAGACCGCGCAACTCATCTTTACTACCAGCAATGGCTGCATTTGTCAAGACCTTGGTGGTCTCCTGGAAGCTTGCCGCACTGATGAAACTGTCGATGGAGAGCGATGCGCGGGTGATACCCAGAAGCAGTGGCCTGGCTACTGCCGGCTCACCACCCTCGGTGATTACCCGATCATTCTCCTCGAAGAATCGGTACTTATCGACCTGCTGACCATGGATGAGGTTCGTATCGCCGACGTGGACGATCTCAACCTTGCGCAGCATCTGACGGACAATGACACCCAGGTGCTTGTCGTTGATCTGCACACCCTGCATGCGGTAGACCTCCTGCACCTCATCGACGAGGAAGGACTGCAGTGCATTCTCTCCTAGGATGTCGAGGATATCGTGCGGGTCGATCGAACCATCACACAGCGGCTCGGCAGCCTCAACGGCGTCTCCGTCGCGGACCAAGAGGTTCTTACCCATGGAGACCATGTGCTTGTACTGCTTGCCATAGGGGTCGGTGACCACGATAGTCCGCTTGCCCTTGACGATGCCGGCGAAGCTGACCAGGCCACTGACCTGGGCGAGCACTGCGGCGTTGCGGGGGCGACGGGCTTCGAAGAGCTCGCCAACACGTGGCAGACCTCCGGTGATATCCTTGGTCTTGATCGACTCCTTGAGCAGCTTGGCCAGGACCATGCCCTTCTTGACCTCTGCGTTGTCGACTACCTGCAGGTATGAGCCACCGGGCAGGAGGTAGACAGCGAGGGTATCGCCCTTGCCACCCTTCTCACTGGTGACCTCAATGCGCGGCTGAAGCGCCTCAAGGCTGTGCTCGGTGATCTTCTTCTCGATGTTGCCGGTCTCCTCGTTGACCTCTTCGATGAGGGTTGTCCCCAGCTTGATATCAACGAAGGCGGCCCAGCCATCTTCCTCGGCGACGATCGGCTCACTGAAGGGGTCAAAGGTTACAATGGCTTCCTTTGCCTCAACATACTGGCCGGTCTGTACGTGCAGTTCACTACCGGTCTTGACCACCTGGGTTGCCCCATGGCCGACCAAGTAGAGTCTGTCATTGACAATCCGCACCACGCCGTTCTCGCTGCTGGCAACTTCCTTCTTACCCTTCTGGTAGAGGGGAGCTCCCTTGGCAACAATCGCCCCATCTTCGACGAGCAGTTTATCCCAGCTCTTCTTGTCGATGGCAGCGTTGACGCGGAAGTATTCGATATGGCCTTTACGGGTGAAGACACTCACTCCATCATCCTCACGCTCAACACGGCTACCGGTAATGGAGCCAATGAGGGTGGGATAGTGGTAACTGAGGCGGTTCTCCTCAGCGCTGGTCGATGCAGTTCCTCCGACGTGAAAGGTACGCATCGTCAGCTGGGTACCCGGCTGACCAATGGACTGTGCTGCGATGATACCCACTGCCTCACCGATAACGACTGGGCGGTTGGTAGCAAGGTTGCGTCCATAGCACTTGCGGCAGACGCCATGCTTTGCCTCACAGGTGAGGACGGTGCGCAGCAAGAGCTCCTCGATGCCTGCCTCCTCGATCTTCAGAGCAGTTGCCTCATCGATCTCCACGTTGGCCTCTGCGAGGACCTCGCGGCTGAAGGGATGCAACACATCCTCGACCGGGGCGCGCCCAACAATGCGCTCGCTGAGCGGCTCGACGATCTCATCACCGTCACGCAGCGGACCGCGCACGATGCCGTTGATCGTGTGACAGTCATCCTCATTGACGACCACGTCCTGACTGATGTCGACCAAGCGGCGGGTAAGGTAACCGGCCTCGGCGGTCTTCAGGGCGGTATCGGAGAGACCCTTACGGGCTCCGTTGGTCGAGATGAAGAACTCGATGATCGAAAGACCTTCCTTAAAGTTCGACTTAATGGGGAACTCGATGACGTCGCCGGAGGGCTTGGCCATCAGACCGCGCATACCACCGAGCTGTCTGATCTGGGTCTTCGATCCACGAGCACCACTATCGGCCATCATGAAGAGCGGGTTGAAGCCATTCTGGCTCTCTTTCAGCTCGCCCATCAGCTCATCGGTGAGCTTGTCGTTGGTCTGGGTCCAGACCTCGA
Organism: Sphaerochaeta sp.; assembly: GCA_041654935.1. Lineage (GTDB taxonomy): Bacteria > Spirochaetota > Spirochaetia > Sphaerochaetales > Sphaerochaetaceae > Sphaerochaeta. The sequence goes on from JBAZCM010000003.1 coordinate 44,167, forward strand.
TGACGCGGTTGTAGCGCTCCTCCTGGGTGATATGACCCTGACGGTACTGCTCGAGGATCCGCTGCTGCTCCATATTGGCCTTTTCAACCAGTTGGGTCTTGGCGGCGGGCACGATCATATCGGAGAGGCCAATGGTCGCCCCAAAGAGGGTAGCGTACTTGTAGCCGATGTCCTTAATCGAGTCGAGCATATCGACGGCGATCGAGTTCTTGTTGGCCTTCAGCGTATCACCGATGAGGGCTTTGAGCTCCTTATCACCGAGCGTTGCGTTCTGGAACGGGACGTCCTCAGGCAGCGCTGCGTTGAAGAGCACTCGACCGGGGGTCGTCTGCACCTTCGTACCATCGCTGAGGCGATAGCGGATCACGGCGTTGTAGCTGAGCAGGCCACTGTCGATGGCTGACTCAAGTTCGCCGATGTTGTCGTAGTACTTGCCCTCCCCTGCAGCCCCTGGAAGGTCGCGGGTCAGGTAGTTGATTCCCAATACCATGTCCTGGCTCGGATAGACAATCGGCTTACCGTTTGCCGGGTCGAGCAGGTTGGTCACACTGAGCATCAGCGTCCAGCACTCAAGCTGGGCTGCGTGGGTCAGCGGTACGTGCACGGCCATCTGGTCACCGTCAAAGTCTGCGTTATAGGCGTGACAGACCAGCGGGTGCAGCTTGATAGCCTTACCGTCGACGAGTACCGGGTCAAAGGCCTGGATGCCCAGGCGGTGAAGCGTCGGGGCTCGGTTGAGCAGCACCGGGTGCTCCTTGACCACCTCATCGAGGATTGCCCAGACGGCATCGGTCTCTTCTTCAACCAGGCTCTTTGCTTTCTTGATGTTGTAGACCACCCCGTCCTGGACCAGTTTCTTCATAATGAAGGGCTTGTAGAGTTCCAGGGCCATCTTCGAGGGAAGACCACACTGGTGCATCCTCAGCTCCGGACCAACTACGATTACCGAACGACCGGAGTAGTCAACACGCTTACCCAAGAGGTTCTGCCTAAAGCGTCCCTGCTTACCCTTGAGCATGTCAGAGAGGCTCTTCAGCGGGCGGTTGCTCGCACCCTTTACTACGCGCTTGCGCTTGGAGTTATCAAAGAGGGCGTCAACGGCCTCCTGCAGCATCCGCTTCTCGTTGCGGATGATGATGTCGGGGGCGTGCAGCTTGACCAGGCGGTCAAGACGGTTGTTTCGGTTGATGACCCGCCTATAGAGGTCGTTGAGGTCGCTGGTGGCAAATCGTCCACCATCGAGCTGGACCATCGGCCTGAGGTCGGGGGGAATTACCGGGATTACCGTAAGGATCATCCACTCAGGGCGGTTGCCACTGTCGCGGAAGTTCTCACAGACCTCGATGCGTTTGAGCAGGCGCTTGTCGCTCTTCTCACCTTTGAGGCGCATCTGGTCGCGAAGATCGCGGCTCAGCTCCTCCAGGTCGAGGTTCAGCAAAAGCTTATGGACTGCTTCAGCTCCCATTCCGGCCTCAAAAGAGTCACCGTATTGGTCACGGGCCTGCCAATACTCCTCCTCAGTAAGCAGTTGCTTGGGCTTGAGGGAGGTATCGCCGGTGTTGATGACCACGTACTTCTCATAATAAAGAATCGATTGTAGTGCATTACGCGTGATATCCAGCAGCATGCTCATGCGGCTGGGTACCGAACGGTAGTACCAAATATGGCTTACCGGGGCGGCAAGCTGGATGTGACCCATCCGCTCACGGCGTACCTTGGTGTTGGTCACCTCGACGCCACAACGGTCACAGATTACACCCTTGTATCGGATTGACTTGAACTTTCCGCAGTAGCACTCCCACTCTTTGGTCGTGCCGAAGATTCTCTCGCAGAAGAGTCCGTCGCGCTCGGGACGCAGGGTGCGGTAGTTGATCGTCTCAGGTTTCTTAACCTCCCCGTACGACCAACCCTTGATCTGCTCCGGCGAAGCCAGCTTAATCATGATGCTATCGAAATCTTGAATTTCCTTCATCAATATATCTCCTGCTTAGTTGAGCGAGCCCTTACCGATCTTGGAGATCAGCTCTTCATCTCGCTCAGTCAAAGGCAACTGACGACCATCGGAGTCGTAGACCGACATATCAAGGGCCAATCCACGGATCTCCTGGACCAGCACGTTGAATGCCTCCGGCATCCCTGCAGTAGTTGCAGGCTCGCCCTTGACGATGCTCTCATAGATCTTCACCCTACCGTTCATATCATCACTCTTGATAGTGAGCAGCTCCTGCAGCGTATTGGCAGCGCCATACGCCTCGAGGGCCCAGACCTCCATCTCCCCAAGCCGCTGTCCACCGAACTGGGCCTTACCACCGAGCGGCTGCTGGGTGACCAGCGAGTACGGACCGGTGGAGCGGGCGTGCATCTTGTCGTCGACAAGGTGGTGCAGCTTCAGGTAGTAGATATATCCACAGAAGACCGGATTGACGAACGGAACACCAGTTTGGCCATCGTAGAGGACTGTCTTGGAGTCCTCCGGCAAACTTGCTTCCTGCATCTTCTCTTGGATCTGCTCGATCGTCGCACTGGCGAAGACCGGCGTGGAGTACCACTGATCAAGCTTCACGGCTGCCCAGCCGAGCTGGGTCTCCATCAGCTGACCGATGTTCATTCGGGAGGGAACTCCCAGTGGGTTCAGACAGACATCCAACGGAGTGCCATCCTCCATGTAGGGCATATCCTCCTCAGGCAGAACACGGCTGACGACACCCTTGTTACCGTGCCTTCCAGCCATCTTGTCTCCCTGGCGGAGCTTGCGCTTGGTGGCGATGAGGACCTTGACGGTCTCCTCGACACCTGGGGGAAGCTCATCGTTGTTGGAGCGCTTGAGACGCTGCACGTCGATGATCGTGCCCTCGGTCCCGTGGGGAACCTTCAGGGAGGTGTCACGCACCTCTTTGGCTTTCTCACCGAAGATTGAGTTGAGCAGCTTGAACTCGGGGGTCGTGTCGCTTTCGCTCTTGGGGGTAACCTTACCGACCAAAATAGAGCCGGGGCGTACGACGGTCCCGATGCGGGCAATGCCATCCTCATCGAGCATCTCCAACATCTTTTCACTGGTGTTGGGGATGTCGCGGGTCAGCTTTTCAGGGCCCAGCTTCGTCTCACGGATATCGGTGGTGAACTCCTTGATGTGGACACTGGTAAAGATATCATCCTTTACCACACGCTCACTGACGAGAACGGCGTCCTCATAGTTGTACCCATGCCAGGGAACAAAACCGACGAGGATGTTGCGCCCGAGGGCCAGCTCCCCTTCTTGGGTTGCCGGGCCATCACCGATGACCTCGCCTTCGCTGACCTTCTGGCCGACGACGACAAGCGGTTTCTGGTTGAAACACGTATCCTGGTTGGTTCGCTGGAACTTCTGGATCTCGTAGACATCGACCTCGCCCTCAATTTCGCTCTCATCGGGCTGGATGACGATCTTCTCAGCGCTCACGTAGCTGACCGTACCGGTGCGCAGTGCCTTGATGAGCACGCCACTGTCGTAGGCGGTCTTGCTCTCCATACCGGTTCCGACGCGTGGGGTCTCGGGGAAGACCAGAGGAACTGCCTGACGCTGCATGTTCGAACCCATCAGGGCACGGTTGGCATCGTCATGCTCAAGGAACGGGATCAAGCTGGCTGCGACGCTGAGTACCTGCTTGGGGTCAACGTCCATGTAGCGGATCTCGGCAGGAGGTTTGGTCGTGTAATCACCGCTACGGCGTACCGGCACCTCCTTATCCTTGAAGTTACCCTCTTCATCGATCTCAGCCGAAGCTTGGGCGATGAAGTACTTCTCCTCGTCGTTTGCGTCGAGGTAGCGGTACTGCTTACTCACCACGCCATTGACGACACGTCGATATGGGGTCTCGAGGAAGCCGTGGCGGTTGATCCTCGTGTAGTTTGCCAAGCTGACGATCAGACCGATGTTCGGACCTTCTGGGGTCTCAATCGGACAGATTCGTCCATAGTGGGTGTAGTGAACGTCACGCACCTCAAAGCCGGCGCGGTCACGCGACAGACCTCCAGGTCCCAACGCGTTGAGTCGTCTCTTGTGGGTCAGCTCGGCAAGCGGGTTGACCTGGTCCATGAACTGGGAGAGCTGGCTGGAGCCAAAGAACTCCTTGATGGCGGCGACGATCGGCTTGATGGAGATCAAATCCTGGGGCTTCACTGAACCGCTTTCTAGGTTCATTCGCTCCTTGGCGATGCGCTCCATACGGGCAAAAGCACTCTTCAGTGCGTTCTGCAAGAGCTCACCAACCGAACGGATACGTCGGTTACCCAGGTGGTCGATATCGTCGACGTTCTCCTCACGGATGAAGACCTTGATCAGGAATGCCATCGTGTTGACGATATCCTCAGGGGTGAGGACCGTCAGGTCGGTGGAAGTCTCCTCATCCTGCTCATCATCTAAGTCAGTGGAGAATTTCTTGTTGAACTTGTAGCGGCCAACCGAACCCAGGTCGTAGCGGCGGCTGGAGAAGAACATGTCAGGCAGATCCTTCTCAGCACGCTCGATGGCGATCATTTCGCCGGGCATAAGCACTGAGAAGATCGGCGAAAGCACGTCTTCCTTAGTCGGCTCATCGTAGCCTTCGCTGGTGAACTTGGCATCCTCAAGCTCAAAGCAGTTGAGGATCATGTCGCTGTGCAGGGTGTTCTCACCCTTGAGGTTGAGCAGGTGTACCTCACCGACAGAGAGGCCGATCAGCTCGTCGATCTCGTGGGCATGCAGCATGTCGCCAGCTCGCAGGACCTTGCGCTTCTCACCTTCGACCTCAGCCCATACATCCTTGTACAGGTAGCGGTTCTCAAGGCCAGCCTTCAGCTCCTGCTCATCCACCAGTTCGACGCGCTCGCCGGTATAGAACTGCTCAAGGATCTTCTCGCGGGTATCAAAGCCAATGGCACGCAAGAACAGCGTACCGAGGATCTTCTTCTTGCGGTCGATCTTGGTGTAGATGAGGTGCTTCTTATCATCAATCTCAAACTCGAGCCAACTACCCCGGTAGGGGATGATCCTCGAGGAGTAGACATCCTTGTCATCGCTGAAGATCACACCAGGGGATCGGTGGATCTGGCTGACGACTACCCGCTCTGCACCGTTGATAATGAAGGTGCCCCGGTCAGTCATCATGGGGATATCGCCAAAGAAAATCTCCTTCTCACGGATCTCTCCGGTGGAGAACTCGAGGCTTATGGTGACTTTGATGGGCACACTATATGTACGACCTTTTTTCTTGCACTCGGTCTCAGAGAATTTGATGTTTTCATAGTCAATGGTATAGCCCTTATAGGTCAGGCGCATCTCGCCATTGGGGCTATCTATGGGGAAGGTCGTGAGAAAGACCTCCTCTAGGCCGTACGAGGGATCGGGGGCCAAACCTTTCTTGAAACGATCCAGCTGCAAGAACCTCTCATACGAGTCTAGCTGGACGCCGATCAGGTCAGGGAGTTCGCAAACTTCGTGTTGCTCGGAACCAATGTACGTCCGTGTTATGGATTTGCCGTTGGCAACCATCATGTACCCTCCAAAGTCAATTGAAAGACAAAACGGTTTCTCCCCTCACAGGAAGAAAACGAAAGACACAACGTGCCACCGGTATAGAGCCGGTGGCTATCGAGACAGGGCCAAAGCCCTTTGACAAAAATCGAGATCCGGAAGGGCACAAGGCCCTTCCGTTATGATCGTCAGTCAACAGGCTTGACCTCAACGGTACAACCGATCTCCTCAAGCTTTGCCTTCAGAGCATCGGCGTCTGCCTTGCTTACGCTCTCCTTGAGGACAGCATCGCCAGCCTCAACGAGATCCTTGGCCTCTTTAAGACCAAGACCGGTGATGACACGCACTTCCTTGATCGCCGCGATCTTCTTGGAGGGGTCAGCAGCCTTGAGGATGACGTTGAACTCCGTCGGCTCCTCAACAGCAGCGGCCTCAGCGGCCGGGCCGGCGACAACGGTTGCAGCAGTAGCCTCAACGCCGAACTTCTCCTCCATCATCTTGATGAGGTCAGCGACCTCCATGACGGTCATGTTTGCAATCGATTCCAAAATCTCTTCTTTAGTAGCCATATTATCTTCTCCTTACAGAATTATTTTTTCACAGTCGTAGCAGGTTACCACTGAAGACTAAGACTGTGTTCAGTTCTCTTGCGGGGCGCCTTCTGCGCCTTCCATCTTCTCTACATAGGCGAGCAGGGTTGCTGCAAGCTTCTGTACCGGGGCCTTCATCGTTGCCATCAGGGTTGCGATCAGTTCCAGTCTACCAGGCAGCTTGGAGAGGGTCTCAACCTCTTCAGCGGTGAAGAACTCACCACCGATGATGCCACCTTTGACCACGAGGGGGGCTCCCTCACGGGTAATGGCATACAGATCCTTGGCAACAGCGTTGGCCTCATCACCCTTGACCAGGGCGACTGCGGTCGGACCAACCAAATGCTCCTCGACGGTGTGGTCGAGTTGGGAGAAGGCGATGCGTGCAAAGCGGTTCTTCACCACTCTGAAGGCAGCATCCTTCTTCATCAACGTGCGGCGCAGGGTGGTGATCTGCTCAACGGTCATCCCCCGGTAGTCGGTGAAGATGTATCCGTCGTACTGGGCAAACTCATCCTTGAGAGCCTTGACGGCCTCTTCCTTTGCAGGGGTAATACGAGTCTTGTACTCCATAATGTATCTCCTTATACCGATGCCACCAGATCACGGGCATTGACGCGAACACCAGGGCCCATGGTGGAGGAAAGGGCGACGCTGACCAGGTAGTCAGCCTTTGCATCGCTGGGCTTCTTGCGCATGATCTCCTTGAGTACGGCGGTTGCGTTCTCAACGACATGGGCAGGATCCATGGAGACCTTGCCGATGGCCAGGTGCACGACGCTTGTCTTGTCAGATCGGAACTCTACGCGTCCCTTGCTCAACTCCTCCAGAGCGCCCTTGATATCCATGGTCACTGTCTGGGTCTTGGGGTTGGGCATCAGGCCACGACGACCGAGGATCGGTCCGAGTCTTCCGACGTCTTTCATCATGTCTGGGGTAGCCACGGCCACATCAAAGTCCATCCAACCGCCGCGAATCTGCTCAATCAGCTCGTTGTCGCCAACGTAGGCGGCTCCAGCCTCGCGAGCCTCATCAGCCTTCTCACCCTTGGCGAAGACCAAAATCTTCTTCTGGGCGGAGAACTGGTGGGGCAGGACCACGGTGTCACGGACACTCTGGCTGCGCTTGAGGGTCAGCTTCACGTGGATCTCGACGGTCTCATCAAACTTTGCGAACGCAAGCTCCTTGATGAGGGCAGTTGCCTCATCGAGGGTATATAGCTTTGTGCGGTCGACACTCTTTGCTGCTTCTCGATACTTTTTTCCGTGTTTCATCTTACTGCTCCACCTTCACACCCATGCTGCGGGCTGTTCCTGCAACGATCTTCTTGGCGGCCTCGATGTCGTTTGCATTGAGGTCCTCAAGCTTGGTCTGTGCGATCTCAGTCAGCTGCTCTTGGGTGAGCGTGCCAACCTTGGTCTTGTTGGGCGTCCCACTGCCGCTGGTGATACCAAGGGCTTTCTTGATCAGAACGGCGGCCGGCGGAGTCTTCAACACAAAGGTGAAGCTCTTGTCGGCATACACAGTAATGATGACGGGGAGGATGAGTCCAGGCTCGTAGTTCTTCGTCTTATCGTTGAACTCCTGGACAAATTTGGGGGCACTGACACCGTGGGGTCCGAGCGCCGGTCCAATCGGGGGGGCCGGCGTGGCCTTCTGGGCAGGGCACTGCAATTTTATGATTGCAGACACCTTTTTCTTTGCCATGTTTCTCTCCTTACGCGGCCATCTCCTAATCTGATGCCGCGCTGGTCATAACGCCTGCCATACGAACAGGCTCCCACCTCACACAGTGAGGGAGTAATCACATACAAATGGACTGCGGTTGTAAAAAATCAGAAAACTCTCATATAGCGGCTGAGTCCAAAAGCTGCTATAGAATCTTTTCTACTTGCAAGAAATCCACCTCAACCGGGGTGGAGCGCCCGAAGATCCCGACGCTAACACGCATGCGGGCCTTCTCGAGGTTGACTTCCTCGATAACTCCAGTAAAGGAGTCAAAGGGACCTTCGATGATCCGAACCTGCTCGCCAACTGCAAAGGTCTGCTTGGGTTTGAAGACCTTCTCTGCCGGCAGGTCGCCGGTCTTCTGGAAGATGTTCTTCACCTCAGCAGCACTGAGGGGTTTGGGTTTGACCCGATCATCGGGGGTAACGAATCCGGTGACTCCCTGGATCCGCTTGATGTGCGAAGCCCAGGTCTTCCAGCTATGATCGGGAAGGTCGAGTTCAACCAGGATGTAACCGGGCAAT
>JBAZCM010000004.1:0-44335 GCA_041654935.1 Sphaerochaeta sp.
CTTGGGCTTCTTCATGCGCCACGCTGCACAGCACCCAGAGCTCTTGCAGCAAAGAGAGGAATTAATATGAACAAAAAGTTTCGAATCAGTGCGGCGGTTGTAGTCGTATTAGCAGTAGCTGTGCTCCTTACAGGATGTGCCACTTCCCAGGCGATGGTGCGGACCATCGAGGTATCAGCAACTGCTGAGGTAACCTTAGAACCGGATATCGCCTCCTTCAGCGTACAAGTCAGTGAGAAGGCTGACACTACCAAGGAAGCGCAGCAACTTGCCAACGAGAAGATGGCCCAAGTCCTTGCTACCCTTCGCTCCAATGGGATCGAGGAGCGCGATCTGAAGACAACAGGGCTGAGCCTGCGACCAAGTTATGTCTGGGTTGAGAACCGTCAGCAGTTGGAAGGCCAAGTCGCCTCCCAAAGCCTGTCGGTGAAGGTGCGCACCCTCTCTGATTTAGGTAAGATCATCGATGAGATTGGTGAGGTAAGCAACATCACCCTTACCTCGATTATCCTGGACAAGGAGAATAAGGAAGAGGGGCTTGCCCAGGCTCGTCGTCTCGCGGTGGCAAAAGCTCGGCAGAAAGCCGATCTCTACGCAGAGGAAGCAGGTTTGGCAGTCGCAAGCGTGGTCACAATCAGTGAATACAGCAATGCCACCAACCCATACAATGCTCGAGCTAAGGTAATGGCACTGGCCAGTGAGGCAGCCTATGACATGGCTACCGAAATCCCTGCAGGTACCTTAACCCTCACCTCAACCATCTCAATGGTCTTCGAAATGCGCTAAAGTACGGGTATTTGTACAAATAGCAGAGGTTTTGGCCCATGGAATACGTTTAGGGCTTCCCAGGGCCAATTTTATTTGGTATATTACTAGTGTCCGATCGGATGGCGGTTGACTTATGTCAAAACTCGCCAACCGACTGCCCTGATCGCTTTTTCCCCCTCAAATCTGAGGAGCATCAGGGTGCCGCGCTATAGCGGACTCCTTCAAGGGTGCAAGCTTGGAGGAGTTTTTTATTCTTTCGTTCCTCAGGCCGTACAGAGCTTTCTTGAATTTGACAGGATATTCATCGAAGTAATAGTTGTTTTTGATAAAATTGTATTTTATGAAGAAACTGTCATATTTTGACAGTTTCGAGGTAATTTATATGAACAGATTGGTAAGGGCGCTATTAGAAAAGGACACACTTCCTCTATTTACTATTGAAGACATCATCCAAGCTGTTGACGGATCTGATAACGCTCGCTATGGCCTGGTAAAACGAGCGATGGCCAAAGGTGACTTGGTTCGTATCAAGCGTGGACTGTATGTGCTCAATCCTCGATATCAAAAAAAGAGAGTCAGCGTCTTTACGGTAAGTCATATGATTGTAGGACAGTCGTATATCAGCTTGGAAAGCGCGCTTTCATTGCATGGACTGATTCCAGAGGGTGTCAGAACAATTACTGCAGTTACGAGCAAAAATCCCCAAGAATATCATACCCCAATGGGGCACTTATCCTATGAACGCGTACCACAACAACGGTTATTTGCTGGAGTTCGACGTATTGTCGGCGATTATGGTAATGTCTGGTATTTGGCAACACCACTTAAGGCATTGGCTGATTATATCTATACCCATCATGGCCTGCAATGGGACTCAATGGATCCACTGATTCACTCACTACGAATCGAAGAATCAGATTTACGTGAGATTACCGAGAAAGATTTCGATGAACTAGAAGGCAATTATAGAAATAGTCGTGTGATTCGATTTCTCTTTGGATTGAGAGATGAGATCTGTGATGCGCGTTCACATCTTTGAGAGACGACTTTTGGCTTACTAAACCAAAATGAGCTTAGAGCAAAGTAGATTTTTCGTACAAACAGCTCTTCAGTTGACTCCACAGCTATAGTCTGTAGACGAACACTCTCTTACATTTTTCCCATCAAGAACTGTTCGTAGTTATCCTGATTAACGACTGCAAAGTGAGCTGATGGATACGCTTCTAGGAAGGAGCGAGGGGAAGTGGGGCGTTTGCGGGAGTTCCACTTAAACTCATATGCGAAGAGTTCTCCATCACGCTCTTCGATATAGTCAATCTCCTGTTGGGAATGGGTGCGCCAGAAGTACATATTGGCTTGAAGTCCATGGTTGGAGAGATACTTTCTGCGTTCACCAATTAGGTAATTTTCCCAAAGGGAGCCAACATCACTTCTGTTCTCCAGTACTGCAAATTTTGAGAGGATTGTATTAAGAACTCCATTGTCTACAAAATAAATTTTTCTGCCACGTTTGATTTCATTACGCATATTGCGAGCAAAAGAAGGGAGGCGAAAAATTACAAATGATTGCTCAAGAAGAAGGAGATAGCGATCGATGGTTTTTACATCAAGACCAATGAGTCGGGCGAGCTCATTCAGCGATACTTCGCCCCCTACTTGAAGTGCCAGTGCCTTGAGTAGATCTTCGATTTTGGATGACTTACGGAGAAGCTCAAACTCCAAAACATCTCGGTAAAGATAGCTAGTAACCAATTCTGTCAAAAGAGATTTGCTATCATCGGGATGTAATGCAATATCAGGATAGCTTCCGTAAGTGAGCCTCAATGATTTTGCTTGTAGCTCCTCAAGAACACTTCGATGATTCGCCAATTCCTCAAATGAAAAAGGATGTAGGACAAACTCCCACTTCCTTCCAGTCAGTGGCTCACTCGTAGATCGAGCAAGCATAAAAGATGAAGATCCAGTACAAATCAATTTTACCTGATCCATTGTATCGTGGATTAATTTGAGAGTGAGCCCTATATGTTCGATTCTTTGAGCCTCATCAATTACCACTGTTGTGTAATCGGCAATGACAGCTGCTAAGCGTTGAGAGTTCTGATCGTTGAGCAAAGAGCGGACTTCACTTTCATCACCGTTGAGCCATAAGACTTTCTCTTTGCCCTTGAACATCTGTTTGAGCAAGGTTGTTTTCCCAGTTTGTCTTGCTCCATATAACACTATTACCTTGTGGTCAGAAAGACGTTTGCGTATTGCGTTTTCAAGTGTTCTCTCAACCATGAATTTGCTCCTACCTCTTTGAGAGTACAGGTATAAATAGCAATTAGCAAGGATTTCCTAAGAGAGTTTCGTTAATTTGTGGATTATGTTCCATAAATTTACATAAATTTGTGGATTACGTTCCACAATTTCATATGAATTTGTGGATTAGGAGAAGACAGCCTGCATATAGTCGTTCAGTGACGCGTCCTCATAGAAGAGATTATAGAGGGCAGTGACAATGGGAAATTGCTCACTAACATCCTTCTCTTTCACTAGCTCACCCATCAGTTTAACCGTACGACTGCCCTCGATGACGGTAGCTGAATCACCGTTATCCAAGGTAAACCCCTTTCCCATCAAAAGGCCAAGGGTGCGGTTACGCGACAGATCATTCAGACCAGTAAGTCCTAAATCTCCAATGCCGCAGTAACGGAAGATAGTCTCAGGTGAACACTCATAGAGGCTCAGGAAGGAGCGCATCTCAGAGGCAGCTTTGGTGTAGATGAGAAAGTCGACGTTCGGTGAGTTGAAGCGCCCGCTTACCAGGCCAATGGCTATGGCGTACATGTTCTTAAGAAGGCTCATCAACTCCACCGACCTGATGTCGTCGGTGTAGTCGAGGTAGAGACCAGTAGAGGCTAGGCAGCGATCTTTGAGATGACGATAGTCTTCCCAATTCCCTCCAAAGGTAAAGGCGGTAGGCAGGCCGTGTAGGGTCTCGATAGCAAAAGTCGGTCCCTTCATGCTCGCCTTGCGAGCAAACGGAATCTGCTCGGTGATGAAGGCCCCCTCTTCACTCATCCCTTTTGCCAGGTTGATAACCAAGCACTCCTCTTTGACCAAATGCTCGATGGACTGGCAGAAGCTGACGATCACCTTGGAGGGGATGACGAGGAGGATGCAGTCTGCAGTAGCGAAGACCTTGTCATCGCTAGTGGCCCGCAGGGTGGGGGAGAGCAGCTGGGTAGGAAAGTACTTGGTGTTGCGCCGATTCTTATTGATATCGGCCACTACATCCTCCTCAATAGAGTGGATGATGACGGTATTGGCACTATTCCAACTAAGGCGCTCGGCGACCGCAGTGCCGAAGACACCTGCTCCGGCTACTACTATAGTCTGGTAATTTCGCATGGAAGTTCCCCTCGTGGGTGTGGGTAGATCATGGCTGTATGGGGGATATTGGCTTCATAGAAGATTTCGGCTTTCTCTTGGACAAAGCCGAGGTGGGTATAAAAACCGAGGCTGGCCATCTGGGCGTGGATGTACACTTCATCCTCAATGAGGGCAAGGGCGCAACGGATCAAGAGTTCTCCGAGTCCTTGGCCTCGATGGGAAGGCAGTACTGCAATGCGTTCAAGCTTTGTGCCGCGTGTTGTCTTACGAATACGGGCAGTGCCGACGGCACTTCCGTCGACGTAGATTAACAGGTGTCCGGAGACGAGGTCATTACCATCGAAGTCGATCTCCTCGGCAACCCCCTGACCTTCAACGAACACTTTCCTGCGAATGGATTGGCAAAACTTGATGTAGAGCAGGTTCTCTTCCAATGCTGCCCGCTCAGGGGCAATGTACATGACACTTTTACTCATTGTGTCCATCGTACTGAGCTAGGCCAAACGTGACAAGGGGGAGGAGCACTCGCCCTGTGAAGAGTGGCTGTATCGCGCGGCTCTTTCATCGTACTGTTGGTTTGGCCGTTTCTTTGTGGTTTACAGAATGTGCTGAAAAGCACCTCTGCTCTAATGGACACTCCTCGTCGATCTTGGTTAGCCTGAAGGTGAGGAATAGATCTATGAAAGTCATAATAATAGGTAATGGCGTCGCAGGGGCGACGGTGGCGACGAAGCTCGCCGCCCAAGGAGTGGATGTAGCGCTCTTTGGAGAGGAGCCGGTAGGTTTCTATTCGCGCATCCTCCTGCCCCAGGCGCTTTGCGATAAAGAGGCGTTGGCCTCCCTGATCGCCAAAAGCGATCCCCCATACTTACTTAAGCGTCCAGCAACCGCGGTCGATCCGAAGCGCAAGCTTGTCTATAGCGGCAGTGTCACCTACCCCTACGATAAGCTGGTTATCGCTACCGGAAGTAGGTCACGGATGTTGGATATCTTCTCGGTCACCGATGGTGCATGTGTACTGCGCACCTTCGATGATGCCCAACGGATCGGAGAGACGATTGAAAGTCCGGTTGTTGTCCTCGGTGGAGGGCTGCTTGGATTGGAGACTGCCCTCTGGGTCTCTAAAAAGGGATATGAGGTAACTGTCGTCGAGGTTGCCGAGCATATCCTGGCTAAGCAACTCGACAGCGAGGGGGCTGCGATCGTGAAGAGCCAACTGGAGAGACAAGGTTTAACGGTCAGAGAGGGTCTGAAGGTTCAAGCGCAAAAGCTTGACCCCAGAGGACACCTCAGAGCTCTGGTCACCGAAGGAGAGGAAGAGCTTGCCTGTAATACGTTGCTCCTCTCCTTGGGAATCCTTCCAGAGATCGCCATAGCTAAGGCGGCTGGGCTGGAGACGGAGACCGGGATCATCGTTGATGATTACCTGACTACCAGTGATCCAGACATCTATGCGATCGGAGACTGCGCCGAGTGGCATGGTAAGGTGCCGGGTCTTTTGGCGGTAGCCCTGGCGATGGCCGAGTGCGCAACCCAGAACATTTTGGGGAATGAACGGGTCTACCAAGAGCCTGCGCTCTTCACTCGATTTAAGGGTGAAGGGTTGGACGTGGTGAGTGTTGGGACAATTGAGGGGAGAGTACACAAGAGAAGACGAGGCGAGCGCTATGAGGCGTACTTTGTCACCGACGAGAAGCTCACCGGAGCAATCTTGGTGGGCAGTACTGAGCATTCAGGCTTTGTTCGCTCACACTACCAGAAGGCGGTGAGTGAAGAGGAGATAGCCGCTCTTCTAACGTTTTGAATCTACTCGCTTGAAGAGGTAGATACGACTGCCGAAGTCAGCCATGACTCGGGTCATCGAGTCATAGCCGAGGCCACCGAACTGGGCATTGAGCTTGATGCCCCCATAGGCGATCTGCTCTCCACTAGCTCGGTAGTGCTCTACCTCACTGTCGAGCGAGATGGTCTTACTGATCGTCTCCTGGGCGATACCGCCTTCGGTGATGGGCACCGGGCTGACGCGGTTAATCAGATCTCCAAACATCTTGAGGTCAATCTTCTGCTGACGGGGGAAGACCTCGTAGATCGCCTGGGTATCTACATCTTCGATGCGAAGGATATCGGAGGGAGGATTAGCCTCGGCCAATTTTTGGGCAAAGAGGACCAGAAGCTCACTGCGGTCACTATTGGCAACAGCCCAGACTACTTGGTTGGAGGTGCTATTGGCAAGTTTTACTCGAATGAAGGTGCCGTACTGTAAGAGTGAACGGTGATTCTTATAGAAGGAAATTTGAGAGCGGATCGCCTCTTTCTGCTGGCGGTTTAGCGCAGTGATATCCAGTTCATACCCCAAGAGACCAAAGGCAGCTACGTTGAAGCGACTCTCCAGGTCGCTGCGCCTAAGGGTTTGGTGGTTAGGGGAAGTAGAGACGTGTGATCCCATCACCGAAAGAGGATAGCCGCAGCTGGTGCCCTCTTGGATGTACATCCGACTCAATGCATCGGTGTTGTCACTGGTCCACATCTGACTCACATAACAGAGCATCCCCAGGTCAAAGCGATTGCCCCCACTGGCACATCCTTCAAAGAGGATCTTGGGGAAGGTCTGAGTGAGCTTCTCCAACAGCTCATAGAGGCCCAGGACATAACGGTGGAGGAACTCACCGTGGTGGCGGATCTCACCGTTACTGCTGTATAGGTCGGTGAAGGTGCGGTTCATATCCCACTTTACGTAATTCACGTCCCCCAAGTGAAAGAGATCGGTGAGGGTCTTGAGGAGGTGGTCACGTACGTCTTGGCGGGTAAGGTCGAGGATATACTGGTTGCGACCAACACTTGGCTGGCGGTCCGGGATTGCGATGACCCAGTCGGGGTGTTTTTTATAGAGCTGACTCTCGATACTGACCATCTCCGGCTCGACCCACAGGCCAAACATCATACCCAGTCTATGGATCTCTCGGCTGAAGCCAGCCAAGCCACCGGGCAGTTTCTTTGTATTGACTGACCAGTCGCCCAGGCTAGAGGTATCATCGTTCCGTAGGCCAAACCACCCGTCGTCCAGCACGAAGAGTTCAACACCGAGCTCGGCACTCTCACGAGCCAGGGAGAGGAGTTTATCTTCAGTGAATTTAAAGTAGGCCGCTTCCCAGCTGTTGACCAGCACCGGGCGTTCACGGAACTTCCAAGCCCCTCGAGTGATGTGGTTGTTGACGAAGTGATGGAAGTTTCGGCTCGCCCCATCCATGCCGGAGGCAGAGAAGGTGAGAATTGCCTCGGGGCTTTGGAAGCGGTCCTGGGCTGAGAGATACCAGCTGAAGGTAGCTGGGTTGATACCGGTGAGAACGCGGGTCTTTCCATACGGAGAGACCTCGACCAGCTCGCGGTGGTCCCCTGAGTAGATGAGGTTGACTCCAATACTTTCGTTACGGTCATTGGAGAGGAAGATGCAGGGGTTGTGGTCAGCGCTGCTGACCCCACCCTTGGAGTCATTGACGTGGATACCAGGACGGAGAGGGCGGGTATGCATGTACCGCTCCCGGGCCCAGGAGCCGTCGAAGGTTGTCAGGTTCCACTCACCGGTGAGGTCAAGCTGGAGGCTTGCGATATTGTTGATCCGGATCGTTTGATTTGTGTCGTTGTAGAGCGTTGCTCGGCGGGTGATGACGTCACTTTCAGCAAAAACAGTGTAGGTGAGCGCAAGGCGAATAGGGAGCACTCGGTCCTTGAGCATGATCTCAAGGGTGGAGCACTGCTCCTTTGTTCCATAGGATTGAGGAAGGCCTCCGAACATCCGTGGCTTGCCGCTCAAGATCCGCGCTGACTGGTAGATGAAGTCTAGGGTTTTCATGCCCCTGCCATACTCAACTTCGACCATAGCCTCTCGATACTCGCCCTTGCCTGTGGTAGAGTACTCGGTAGCTAGATTGGTCAAAAAGAGCGTGGGATGGTCACTATCGTAGGCGACTGCTCCGCCTACTGGAAGACTGCGCTTCTCAGCGAAGGCGTCGAGGCTGACGTAGGGATTGTTCAGTCGTCTGCCGTAGTAGAGGTGCTCCAAATGACCGGTTTCGGTGATGGCAAACAAATAGCTTGTGCGCTTGGTTGAAAGGGTGAACAATCGGTCCGTTTTTGTGATCATCGCTTACTCCTGTGCGTATCTTTGTGTAGTATACTGCCATAAAGAAGATGAAGAAAGGGAGAGAGGGAAGTGGATATTCGTCGTCTGAGGATTTGGGAGAGCCGCAATGCGACCATTATGACAAACGACCTGATCCAGGTCGTCATCGAAGACCAAGGTGGGATGACCTTGGAGCTCTCCACCCTCACCCCCCAGGGTGGAATGGTAAATGCCCACCTGATCCCTTCCTACCGGGGAACCGGCACTTCGGTCCATAGTGATGACAACAACCTCTTTTGGCAGAACAGTGCGTATCTCTATCAGAAGGCTGGCTCATACTTCAGCTTCCCTAACTTTGGCCCAGAAATGGTCGAGGAAGGCCAGCCCCAAGAGCAGAGCGGCTATACCGCCTCCTCTTACTGGATGGTGGACCGTTATGGCACCGATCCCGAATATGGGGGTGTGTGGCTTTTGTCGTCGATCAGAGATAAGCGTCATGGGTGGAGAGCTCAGAAGATTGATATGCTGTTGCCTGGCCATCCAGTGCACTACAGCGCCATCTTTATCACTAATGAGTCGATTAAGACGATTACAGCCAATGCGGTGTGGAACAATGAGATTGGCTCTCCTTTTTTGGAGGCGGGGTGTGTTATCAACGCAAGCGCTGATAGTTGGATTACCGGCCCTCCATCGATCTTTAATAATCGCCTTGCCGAAGATGCTGTGTTCAACGATCTGAAGAAAGCGCCACTAAAAGGTGGAGGAACCGTTGATCTCTCAGAGATTCCTCAGCCTATCGGACGTACTGATATAATCACGGGTAGAATCTCTAAGAAGGCAGAACTTGGGTATAGCAGCATCATTAACCCCAGGATGCAGATGATCTACCTCACCTTCTTCGCAGGCCCTCAACACCAAGGTGAGGATAGTATTCCAATGAACTTCAACAGCTTCCTCTTTGACTTCGGTGGAAAGAATACCACCCCATGGTCTTTGTATGAGGGGGGTATTAGCCAGCAGTACTCCATTAATTGTGCTAGTGGGACTCACAATCTCTATCGTGGGCTTGAGAAACCTGACCAGCTCCTGGATACAGATACCACCTTCACCTTAGAGCCAGGGCAGACCAAGCATCTCTTCTACGGTACTGCCTTCGCTCCTTATGATAATGCTCGCATTGGAGGGAACTTCTTCAGTGCTGAACAACATGAACAGGGCATCGTCCTCAAACGAACTAAATCTACTGCAACAATATCAGCAGATTCCAACTTTGAGGCGCTAAAGGGATTGGCGAAGCGAGTGTTGCACACCGATTAATGAAGAAGAAAAATGGAACTTCTTTAGCGTTATACCTGCTGAGCAGGTATAGTAAGGCTATAGCGTTTAGGTGAAAGAGAAGGGTAGTCATGGATAATAATAAAGAGAACAGCGACTCCAAGTATCTTGGCCCTCTGTCGATAGGTGAGTTCCTTACTGAAGAGTTTCTCAAGCCCCTGAATATTTCTACCTACAGGTTGGCAAAAGATATTAGAGTCCCTGTAAGTAGGATCCAGGAAATTCTCAAAGATAAGCGGGCGATTTCAATCGATACAGGCCTGAGACTATCTCATTACTTTGGGATGAGTGAGGACTTTTTTGTCAAGCTACAGGCTAAGGTCTCCTTTGAGAAAGAACGGATCAAAGTACTCAAAGAGATTAAGCACCTGCCGACTTGGGAAGAATTGAAAAGGAGCCAGTCAAACAGATAACAAAAAGACCACCCGAAGGTGGCCTTTTGGACAGACAAGATTGTTAGCCTGTTATGAGGTAGTCCAAGTAAAGGTGACGGTACCTGTATACTCGCCTTCTACAGCAGCATCAAAAGTAACAGGATCAACGTCTAGAGAAATCGCGTGAGATTGCGACGCGACAGCATCCATCCCAGCAAGTGTGTTGATGATTACTTTAGCATCAGATCCTGGGCCTTGGTCGGCACCAGAAGTGTCTACAGATTCACCAGCGGCAGTCACTGTGTAATGGATAAATGCATCAACTGAACCAACTGTGCTTTTCATTGCAGTTGCACTCATGGTCACTTTGTATCCAACACGGCTATTTGAAAGGGTCGAGATATAGGCAAAGTTTTCGTTCTCTAGATTAGTGGTAATTGTAAGGGGCCCTGCATAGCCAGCTGCGGAAGTAAAAGCCGCCTTTGTAGTGCCGGTGAACTTAGCTGCTGTTAATCTCATTTCGTTGATGCCAGCTACTGAAGTTTTGACATCAAAGGAGGCATTATCGACAGCAAACACCCCAACAGTTACCAGAGCGAGTACAACCAAGAGTGCAATCAAATTCTTTTTCATTTTCTTCGTCCTTTCAGGGCTATTCCCTGGTGCAAGTTTTTTGTGCCATTTCCTAAGCACATCCATACTATAATCAAAGCAGAGACTTATGTCAATAGGTTTGTAAAAAATAATTGAAAACCTAGAATATTGTAATGATTATAATGTGAAAAAGGAAATAACATGTTTCAATATAATGAAATATATATTCTAGAACCAATTCCATTCTTGTGACATTATTTCGAATTAAATAGAAAATATCAAATTTGTTTAGGTGGGTTGCTGGTTGTGTTTTTGTAAAGCGAGCAACATATGCCCTAGGTTTGGGGTTGGTGTATAAAAAAGGCTACCGGTTAGGGTAGCCAGTTGTTGATAGAAGAGATATTACGTTGCAGTGTAAGTGAAGGTTACTGTACCACTGTAACTGCCTTCAACCGCTGCCTCAAAACTAGTCTGATCAACAGAGAGAGTAATCTGATGTGATTGTTTGGCAAGGCCTGTGAGGCTGGTAACTGTAATGACATCTTGTGATACAGGTGTCGATGCTCCACCATCATTAGTTGTGATAGCCTTGGAATTCACCGTAACCGTGTAGTTGATGTATGAGTCAGCTTTCTCGGCAATTGTACTCTTCATCGCGGTTGCTGTCATGGTCACCTTGTATCCTGACCGGTTGTTGCTCATCGTAGAGAGCCAAGCACTGAACTCCTGGGTTCCGGAGGTTGAGATGGCTAATGATTCGGCGAATGCTTCTGCATCGTCGAATTGACCAGGGGCTGTTCCAGTAAACTCAGAAGCGGTAATTTTCATCTTGTTGATGCCCTGGACGTTGGTTGTGATATCAAAGGAGCTCGGGCCAGGGTTGGCCGCATAAGCACCGAAGCCGATAAGCAAGAAAATGGTCAGCGCAGCTATGATGTGTTTTTTCATGGTATCCGTCCTTTCAGGGTGCTGTGCCCTGATCTAATACTGTAATATCTGGCTCGGTTCCTCCAAGCTCATATTTACGATATAAGGGAGGAGCTACTTATGTCAATAGAGCAAAGTATTGGAATGGAGATATTTTAAAAATTACAATGAAATTTCTTATAAAAATTAGTAATCTATTATAAGTTAATGATTTATAGAATCTATACTGACCTGCTTCCATATGACAGTAATTGATATGTTTGGATATTAGAGAAGATAAATAGCTGAGAGCATAAAAGAGACCACTCTGTTTGAGTTGCTCGAGACAGTCAGCATCGAAGTGTTGGTATTAGTAGTGAAGGTCCAAAAATGATGGTTCTATACAACTAGGTGCCTAAGGAGGGGTGTTCTTAGTTGTTGCCAATATATTCGAAGGTGATGGTACCGACGTATGTGCCTGCCACAGCGCTATCATATTCACTGCGTACAACGTTCACAGAGATGGGTAGGGATTCGGTATCAAGTCCACTGAGACTGGTTACATCAATTACTTCAACTGCAGTGGTGTCGGTCTTGGTAGCAAAAGAAGTATCATTAACAGTTACTGTGTAGTTGATGGTTGTTGTGTCGTCATCTTCATGAGTAAGGGCAGTTGCGCTCATTAAAACAGAATAGCCGCTACGGTTATTGGAGAGGGTAGAGATATAAGCAGAGAAGGCTACGTTGCCACTGCTGTCCATGTTAGATCCCTCTCCACTTGTGCTGATAGCGACAGTCCCTTCAAAGGCGTTGTTGGGGTTGTTGTAAGTGGGAACATCAACTGCTGTGTTGGTGATCTTCATATCGTTGATACCTGCTATGGAGGCAGATACCTCAAAGGTTGCATTGGGGGTAGCTGCAAAGAGGCTAATAGCGGTGATCAATAGAAATATAGTAAGAAATGTCCGCTTCATGTTATCTTCCTTTCAGGTAATACCCTGGTGCAAGTCAAGGAATCTCACTCACACAAAGAGTGTGGCTAAATAGTAGTAAATGATGTTACTTGTGTCAATAGAGGAAGAGTAAAGAGCTCTATGATTGATAATGCTTTGGAATAAGTAAATAATAAAAACTTGCTGTACAATACAATGTAATAGATAATAACTTAATTTTTACTAAATAACTTATGACAGTGTGTGTGAAATAGTCGCTAGATATACTTTCTTTAATGGATTCTATTAATGAGTTAGATTGGCTCCTTTCGTAATTAACAGTGTATTTGATTTACAGGTTTCTCGATTGATAATAAGTTGTTGGTATGACAGAGAAAGAAAAGGAACAGAAGATCCTTGAGATCTACCAGCAATTGATGCATGCCCTCGTCGATATTCCTGACTAAGGAAGGGTGTCGTTGGTAGCGTCAACACCCTGATCAATGAGAATGGTTTCTCCTCGTCAGAAGGTGGAAAAGAGGCGGCCTTGAGAACCATGCGGGTGCGCCGCATCTCCTACACGCTCAAGGATGGCGAGGGTGTTGAGACGGTCATCACCGCCAAGGCCCCGGACCGCTTTTTGCCCAAGACCAAGGTGGGTGACCTCTTCCTCGCCGATGTCTGCCACAAGAAATATGCGATGCACATCCCCTACAACCGCAGTGCCCAGTTGCTCAAGCTCGATGGATGCAACCTCAGCCGCCAGGATTTGGACCGCTACCAGATGCAGGTCTTCGAGCGCCTGGGCAAGATGGATGGTTTCTTTGAGGAGCGGGCACTGCAAAGTGACATCCTCTACATCGATGAGGTGCCCACCGTCACCCAGCGCAGCGCCAAGAAGAAGGATTACGTCTGGATTTTCAACAACAAGGGCTTTGCCTGGTACCGCTATTTCCCCGGCAGGGCCGGTGGCGGTCCGTTGGCCGCCTTCAACGGTTGGGACGGCTTTTGCATGACCGATGCCTATGCAACCTACCCGGCCTACCTGAAGGGGGCGACGTTGGGTATCTGTCTGGCACATGTACGCAGGAGATTCATCGACTACCGCAAGATAACCGGGTCCGAGGCTCCGGTGAAGGTCCCGCTCGATTGCCTTGATACGATATTCCATAGTGATGGCGAGTTGCGCGCCCAGTTGGAGGAAGGCGACATTGATCGTACCCATTTCCTTGAAGAGCGTGAACGGCAATGCCGTCCCTATCTTGATATGTTGGAAGAATGGTGCAGACAATGCAGGGCGGTGGGGTATGGGCGCAACCTGCCTCTTCAGCGGGCCGTCGATTATACCCTGGACAACTGGCAGCGCATCGAGGATACCTTCGCCAATGCGGAGGCAGAAATCTCCAACAATCGAAGTGAAAGGCTCTGCAAGGTAGTGAAACTCGGGAGCAAGAATTGGATCACCAACGGCAGTGCCGATGGAGCGAGGGCCAGCGCCCTGATGTACAGCCTCATAGAGACCGCAAAGTTGTATGGCCTCAATGCCCGCAATTACCTTGCCTATGTGTTCATGAGAGGGGCGGCTTCCCACTCTTGGGAGATACCCGCCGAGGAGCTTGAACCCCTGATGCCCTGGAATGTGAAGGAAGGGGACCTTGGCATCGTCACCGATGAGTATGATTGGCTCATAAACAACATGGTGGCTGCAGACGAGTGGGAAGCAAGCCACACAGCCAAGATTGATGGCTCTGCCTGATTCCTTTTCCCTTACTAGTGATTGTTGATCCACTTCTGGCATCCGGTACTCCTGGATGCCACGATACTCCATCTATCCATTCACACGTAGTGCGGTGTTCTCAAGACTGACACAATATATCAGATAGTACGTTCTTTTCATGACTGTCACCATTGAGTTACCAAAAAACATAAGGATCTGGGTGAGAAAAAAGAAAAGGCCTCCGAAGAGGCCTCTTTGGATATTTTATATTACGTAGTAGTAATATCAAAGACAACATCAGCACTATAGGATTCTTCCTCACCTGTTGCTTGAGCATTTCGGTAAGTCACTTCATCCAGCTTTACTTCAATCAGCAGGCTAGCGACGCTAGCACCACCGGTTCCATCAATTGAAGCGACTTCTGTGGCATTTTGAAAAGTGGCAGTTGACAAGCTAAGAGGGGTATCGCCATTCCCAAAACTCATTTCATAATCAATCTTCGACTCAACATCAGCCATGCCTAATTTGGGCAGTGCAGTGATATATACTTTATATTCGCCCTTCTGGTTTGTTCCTAAAGTTAAGTAGGTAGCAGCAATGCCATTCTCCAAACTGACAGCTCTCGACGGTACAACATCTGAGATAGGGTCAGTAAGTACCTCATAGAATGTATTTTCGCTGTAGCTAGATTCTGTGATACGGAAAAAACTGTGTTCTTCTACAGTAGTAGTTAATGTTAGTTTTTGGCTGGTATCATCCCCATTGGCAAACACCCCAACCATTCCAATTACCAGGACCAATAAGATAACAATTGTTTTTTTCATTTTATTCTTCCTTTAGGAGCTCCTCTTATTGCTCCTGTGCAAGTTATTTCTGGCTCTTCCCCAGAGTCTGAGTGTATAGTAGCTATAATGCGGACTTATGTCAATACCTAAAACAAAAAAAGTGATAAAATTCTGAATATTTTATTCAGAATTTCTAAGTTATTATAATATATGAAATAAAAAATACAACAAGGTTGCATTTCATATGACAATAGACTTTAGTTTGTTCTTATTTGGAGAAATGTATTGGTTGTTTTGGGTATTTTGATGTATTAGATTGAATGAAAAATGCTCACTTATGCTATAAGTAGGGAAGATGTGGGATTTTAAATTTTACTTGTAATATGAGTGACTGGCGGTGATAATGGCATATCTATTCAACGTTGGAGGAGATTCATGAAAAAATACGCTATCGCTGTGCTGGCTATACTGATGGTCGGCTCGCTGCTCTTTGCCGGAGGTGGTGCAGAGAAGAAAGATGGGCCAAAAGAAGTGGTCATCGGAGTCTTTCAGCCCCTGACCGGAGAGAACGGTGGGGGAGGCTACCAAGAGACACTGGGGATTCGTTACGCGAATAAAATGTATCCCACTGTCGTCATTGGTGGAGAGACCTACAATGTTCGCTTGGTCGAAGCAGACAACAAGAGTGATAAGACCGAAGCGGTCACCGCTGCTCACTCCCTGATCTCCAGTGGAGCCTCTGTGATTATTGGCTCTTATGGTAGTGGCGTCAGTATTGCAGCAGGCGATATCTTCCAGGACAACAAGGTCCCGGCAGTTGGTGCCTCCTGCACCAACCCTCAGGTCACTCTGGGCAATGATTATTACTATCGCATCTGTTTCCTCGATCCCTTCCAGGGAACGGTCATGGCAAACTTTGCCATCCAAGAGGGAGCAACCAAAGCTGCCGTCATTACCCAGCTCGGTGATGACTACTCCTCTGGCCTCGGCAACTTCTTTGCTCGTGCCTTCCGAGACCTTGGTGGGTCGGTAGTCAGTGAGCAGCAGTTTCAGACCAATGCCACAGATTTCAAATCGATTCTCACCAACATCAAGGCAGTGAACCCTGATGTAATCTTCGCCCCTTCCTCGATTGCTACCGCACCTCTTATTATTAAGCAGGCACGCGAGCTTGGCATCACCGCCAAGATTATGGCAGGCGATACTTGGGAGAACTCCTCAATCATCGAGAATGCCGGGGTGAGTGCAGAAGGTGTTGTTCTCTCTACTTTCTTTGATGATGCTGACCCGGCAACCGCTGAGGCGAGCAAGTTCATCGAAGGCTTTAGGAAGTATCTGGTTGAGAACAAGCAGGATGAGATCATCCCAGCAGTCTCGGCTCTTGGCTACGATGCATACCTGACCGCCCTACGTGGTATCGAGTTGGCTAACTCGACCAAGGGCCCCGCGATTCGCGATGCCCTGGCACTCGTAGATATCGAGGGTGTGACCGGTCGTATCATCTTTGATGAGAATGGAGATGCCGATAAGGACATGGCCTTCATCAAGGTTGTGGAGAACGGTCAATTCAAATTCCTCAAGACAGTCAGTGTCATATAAGGTATAGTGGACAAGGCTGGGGTCTTCCCAGCCTTGCCCGGTTATTTTTTTTGTACCTCTGAGGTAGGAGCATCACAGATGAGCATGTCCACAATCCTGCAGCACTGCCTGACAGGAATCTCTTTGGGAGGAGCCTATGCCCTGATCGCCATCGGCTATACGTTGGTGTATGGGATTTTGCGGCTCATTAACTTTGCCCATGGCGAAATCTTCATGATGGCAGGCTACTTCATGATCTTCTCGCTGGCCAGCTTCCCTTGGCCGATTGCGATTGTCATCACGGTAGTGGTGACCACCCTGATGGGTGTCATCATCGAGCGGGTAGCGTACAAGCCACTGCGTGAAGCACCGCGTATGTCGATCATGATCAGCGCCATTGGTGTTTCTTTCCTACTACAGAACCTCTCTACCTACCTCTTTACCGCAATCCCCCGTGGATATCCCGAAATTCCCTTCCTCAAGCGTATCTTCCGAGTTGGCGATGTCTCCGCTTCATTTGTGACTATCCTTACCCCGGTCCTTACCATTGTGTTGGTCATGGTCCTTATGGGACTCATCAATCGCACCAAAACCGGTATGGCGATGCGGGCAGTCTCCAAAGACTTTGAGACTGCCAAGCTTATGGGTATCAACATCAACCGTATTATCTCAGTGACCTTCGCCATCGGCTCATTCTTGGCAGCCGTTGGCTCAATCCTCTACTTTACCGACCGCATGTCGGTCACCCCCTTCAGTGGAACGCTGCCAGGCCTCAAGTGCTTTGTTGCCGCAGTCTTTGGTGGTATCGGCAATATCCCCGGGGCTGTGGTTGGTGGCTTTTTCATCGGTATTGTTGAGACACTTTTGGTGGCCCTTGGGTACTCGACCTTCAGCGATGCCTTCACCTTCCTCTTATTGATCGTCATGCTCCTGGTCAGGCCTACCGGCCTCTTTGGTGAGAAGACTGTGGAGAAAGTGTGATGAACATAAAGAAACGAAATACTATCTATTCATTGGTTGCCATCGCTCTCTTCTTAGCCTTCCTTTACTGGCTTGATGCCAACCGCCTCAAGCAGGGGATGATGATCTCCGTCCTACAGAAGGGAGCTATCCTCGCTCTCGTAGCAGTGGCGATGAACCTCCTCAACGGCTTTACCGGTCTCTTCAGCCTCGGCCAAGCCGGCTTTATGTCTATCGGTGCATATACCACCGCCATCCTCATCATCCCGGTAAAGAGCCTCGATGGTGTCTACTATATGAATGGAGTACACCCAGCCATCATGAGCCTCAGGGTTATGATGGCCGAGAGCCCTCCTTTCCTCCAAAGCCTCTATCCTTTTATTGCGCTCTTGCTCGGGGGCATCATTGCAGCGGTAGCGGCTCTGCTGGTGGGCTTAGCGGTCCTTAGGCTCAAAAGTGACTACCTAGCCATTGCCACACTCGGTCTCTCTGAGATCGTGAGGGCAATCTTCAGCTCACCGCAATTTGACCAAATCACCAATGGTTCCTATGGTCTGAACAAGATCCCTAACTTCCCTTCGATGCTCTGGGGTCTCATTCCCTCCCTCGTCACTCCTTTTATTATTACCGGCGTCTGTGTCGCCTTCATCGTGTTACTCATTAACAGCTCCTATGGACGAGCCTTCAAGGCGATCCGTGAGGATGAGATTGCCGCTGAAGCGATGGGTATCAGCCTGTATAAGCACAAGGAGATGAGCTTTGTTATCAGCTCCTTCTTCAGCGCCATCGCCGGCGGAATGCTGGCCATGTACATGCGCTCCATCGAAGCGAAGACCTTCTCCATCATGCTCACTTACGACATCCTCTTGATCGTCGTCATTGGAGGAATCGGTAGTATCACCGGATCGGTGGTCAGTGCGTTCCTTGTCACCGCCGCCAAGGAGTGGTGGCTGCGCTTCTTCGACCGCCCCCTCACCCTCTTTGGCATGGAGGTCCCACTCTTTAGGACCGGCTTTAGGATGGTGATTTTCTCCATCCTCTTGATGATCGTCGTCCTCATCTACCGCCGTGGCCTCTTTGGTACCAATGAGTTCAGCTGGGATGCGGTACGAAGAAGGTTGGGCCGAAGGGGCAAGGAGGCCCGATCATGAGTAACATCCTCCTTTTTACTGAACACTTGACCATGCAGTTTGGCGGTGTAGTTGCCGTCGATGACTTGAATATCAAGATACCCACCGGAGAGATCACCGCCCTCATCGGTCCCAATGGAGCGGGCAAGACCACCGCTTTTAACGTTATTACCGGTGGCTATCAGCCAACCAATGGGCGGGTCACCTTTGATGGAGAGGTAATTGCTGAGAACTGCCCACGGGCGAAGATGAAGCGAATTTATAATGGCTCGTATAAAGAGCCCTACACCCATACGGTGGTCAACAAACCTGATATGATTACCCGCCTGGGAATGGCGCGCACCTTCCAAAATATCCGCCTCTTCAAAGACCTCTCAGTCTTTGAGAACGTCTTAATCGCCAAACACTGCCACATCAAGGCAGGCCTCTTGGGCGCAACGTTCCGCCTTAATCGAGCTGAAGAGAAA
The DNA here is from genome assembly GCA_041654935.1 of Sphaerochaeta sp. Lineage (GTDB taxonomy): Bacteria > Spirochaetota > Spirochaetia > Sphaerochaetales > Sphaerochaetaceae > Sphaerochaeta. The sequence continues at coordinate 19,042 of JBAZCM010000004.1, forward strand.
GAGATGGCCGCCGACGCCCACGATCTGTTGGAGCGAGTGGGGCTGTGGGAGAGTCGCAACGAGAAGGCTTCGAGCTTACCGTATGGCAAGCAGCGCCGGCTGGAGATTGCCAGAGCCTTGGCAACTGGGCCGCGGCTGTTGTTGCTCGACGAACCAGCTGCGGGAATGAACCCCAAGGAGACTGAGGAGCTCAGTCAGTTCATCGTTGAGATCAAGGACTCCTTTGCTCTCACGATCTTTTTGATCGAGCACCATATGAACCTAGTCATGGATATCAGTGATTCGATCTACGTGTTGGACTATGGTAAGACAATTGCTTGGGGAACTCCTTTTGAGGTGCAGAACAACGAGGCGGTTATCAGGGCATACTTGGGGGTAGATGAGCAATGAGTGTACTAGAGATCAGAGACCTCGCGGTCCACTACGGCGGCATCGTCGCCTTGGAAGGAATCAACTTCACGGTGAAGGCCGGCTCAATTGTCACCCTCATCGGAGCCAATGGAGCGGGTAAGTCTACGACCCTGCGCTCCATCATGGGCTTGGTACCCGCTTCTCGCGGCTCGATCATCTACCAGGGACAAGATATTACCGGACTCGATACCCGCCGTATCGTCGAGCGCGGCTTGGTCCTCGTCCCTGAGGGAAGACGGGTCTTTCCTAACCTCACCGTCTTAGAAAATTTACGCCTTGGCTCCTATCTCCAGCATAAGAGTAATGAAGAACGCACCCTCGAACACGTCTATGACCTCTTTCCCCGACTCAAGGAGCGCCATTGGCAGGTCGCCGGCACTCTCAGTGGAGGGGAGCAGCAGATGCTTGCTGTAGGCCGCGCTTTGATGGCGAGCCCCAAGATGGTTATGATGGACGAACCCTCTCTCGGTTTAGCACCACTGGTAGTCAAGGATATCTTCTCGATTATCCGTAGGATCAACGATGAAGGAGTGACCGTCCTCCTCATCGAGCAGAATGCCAACGTTGCTCTGCACACTGCTGACTATGGGTATGTGCTACAGACTGGATCTATCACCTTAGAGGGGACTGGACAGTCACTGCTACAAAACGAAGAAGTGAAGATTGCCTACCTAGGCAAGACACGCTAATCGGTGATGATATTGCAATTTTACAGACCTTCGGTTTACAAAATTACATCTCTGTACCTTACAAATTTACATATTAACCACGGGTACCAAAGGTTTATGTAGTACCACTATTTTTTGATACTAACCATTATTCAGTGAAAAATTGTTTGCATATCAGTTTCCCCAAATACTGAACTGCTAGACTGCCAACTTCTGCATGCGCCCCTCGATCAATCTCTTCAGCTGGCTCTGCTCATTGGTATTCAAGAAACTGTGATCGATGATTTGATCGAAGGCAGGCTTCATCGTGATGAGTCTGTCGATAAGACGCTCTGCTACTTTCTCTAAAATCCCTACATGTGTAGCGAGCGCAATAAAGTCAGCTCGTCTAAGTCGATTCTTCTTTCCACTTATGGTCAGAGCCATCTCATCCGGATCTTCAGGTAATGCCAATGCAACTGGCAAAAGATCATAGGCTGGAGTGAGAGAGGGTAGACCTTTGCCAGAGGTATAGAGAGAGAAGTTTTTCAGGTGCATATCATTGTTTCCAATGACAAATGAGAAGATAAGGAGATAGAAGAAGTTTGTCAGATCGAGCATCGTCTGGTGTGAGTGGCGTTTTATCAACGAGCCACACGCCTCATACGAGCCCTTGTATTTGTCTTCAGTGAGTCTTCCTGAGAGTTGGCAGAAATCCTCCATGGCAATTTTGGTCAAGGTGCCATCCTCAACTCGTCGATCGATCCGTTTGGTGATATAAGCCAGAGAATTGTCTTCAAGGCGCAAAAGGCCATGTTCAACGGTCTGTATCTTTGCGCTTTGGGCAAGGTGCATCGCTGCGCTCTCAAGTTCTGGTAGGTGAGGGTACTCTGGGCTCTGTGGCTTGAGGATATATCCTGCAGGATAGTCGATCATGGTAAGTTTGGCAGAACCCTTCGTTGTACTCAGGCCTACAGAGAGTTTGGGTTGCACGCCAGTGGTAGTCACTCCCTCTCGTACCAGTGATTGTGCATAAGAGTGCAAAGAGGCTCTATCCAAAGCTATTGATGGAGGTCTGTCGAGGCTGAAGAAGGAGCGACTGCATCGCCTATGCCAACCGTCTCTCTCTTCTGCACTGAGAGGCTCATAGCAAGCCAGGCATCTATTCATGGCAATACCTCCACACTCACAGCGCCTACACAATCTTTGCAAGCCGAAATGAGCACTCCAAAGCGGTCTCTTCGGTCCAATTTCCATACATTGAGGGCGATTTCCAAAAGCCAGCCTTCGGGGATAAGCCCATCAAAGAATGAGAAGAGAATCGGACTCTCATATGTGTGTTGGGCGAGGTGAAGCGTCAGGCTCACTGGTTGAGCGTTGGGAGTCTGAAGGTACAGAGGATCGTAAGTGAAGCGATAGCCTCCTTCATACTCCTCAATGACCCCTGCAACGAGTCGGTTAACCGTGACTGTGGCTCTTCGATATGCCATTAAATGTTCTCCTTAATAGGAGATGGTGTTGCTACATGACCAAACATCAAGAGCGCCTGGTTGACCTTATCGAGTCTGACAGTTGGCTTTCCCTGTTCGAGATCTCGCACAAACCGAAGCCCGAGTCCTGACCGTAAGGCGAACTCAACTTGAGTAAGTCCTGCTTTCTTGCGCTGCTCCTTAACAAACATGCCAATTGGATTGTTCATACACTAAGATTATACCCAATCTGATATGAATTCAAGACAATCTTCGATATTATACCCGATATAGTCTATTATTCTAAATAAATAGTTTATTATATCATATCGGGTATAAATAATAGATTTAAATGAACTTGGATTTGTTCTGATCTATCTGAAGAAAACTACAAACTGGGGAGCTAGACCCAAGCTCGTATCTAGAGTGATTGCATGCCAAAAAAGTGACTTTGATCGGATAGAATCCCTGTTGGTGGCTGGCGAATCTTGCAATTTCAAAGATTTTTTGCAAATTCTTATCAAATGAATTTTGAATTTTTAACAAGAATTTAATAGAAATTTGATATACTTATGTTAAATTACATTAAATTTGATAGAAATCATTTATTTTACATAAGAATCATTGAAGATTCATTAAAATATGGTATGCTTGAAAACAAGGAAGTGTGTATATGTTAGAAGAAGAATTGATCCAGTTGGTCAAAGCGATTCAACAACAACGTTGTGAAAAGCAATACATTGAGGTAAAGAGTGCCGTGGGGGGAATCCCAACTAAGCTCTATCCAACGCTTTCAAGCTTCTCAAACCAAGAACATGGAGGAACCATTGTCTTTGGTCTTGCCGAAGAGCAAGGATACGAGATTGTCGGTGTCTACGACGCACAAGATTTACAAAAAAAGGTCACCGAGCAAGCAAATCAAATGGTGCCCACAGTGCGACCGTTGTTCACAGTCGCTACAATCGGTACAAAGATTGTGGTGAGTGCAGAAATAGCTGAATGTGAAATCGTCGATAAGCCTTGCTTTTATAAAGGTGCAGGAAGGGTACGAGGGTCCTTTGTTCGAGTAGGTGAATCTGATCAACCAATGAATGCGTACGAGGTATACAGCTTCGAAGCGTTCAAGCAAAGGATTCATGATGATCGAAGGGCTGTGGACGGATCAACAAGAGCAGATTTTGATCGTGATACATTAGCTGAGTATTTAATCAAAGTTCGACGAACCAAACCGAATTTATCGAACGTTGACGATGATAGACTGTTAGAGATGCAAGGGATGACCAATAATGGTACTCCTTCTGTTGCAGGTCTGTTGGTACTTGGAACCTATCCTCAACAATATTTCCCACAGTTGAGTGTAACAGCGGTTGTTGTACCTGGACTCAGTATTGGAGATGTTGGTGAGGGTGAAGAAAGATTTATTGACAATAAGCGATTTGAAGGTACTATCTCCCAGATGTTGGAGGGAGCTCTTATGTTTGTCCGCCGACATATGCAAGTGAAAACGATAATAGGGGACGATGGGCATCGCTCTGATGTGCCAGAGTATCCTCTCAAGGCAGTAAGGGAGATTTTGCTCAATGCATTGAGCCACCGTGACTACAGTATCCACACGCAAGACAGCCCGATTCAGCTGGTCATGCACAAAGATCGCCTTGAGTTGGAGAATCCTGGCTCTTTATACGGAAGATTGACTTTAGAGACACTTGGCAAAGCTCCAGCCGTTATTAGAAATCCATTTCTTACTGGAGCTTTGGAAGTAATGGAGGAGATTGAGAGCCGCTTCAGCGGAATTCCGACTATCAGGGATGAATTGAATCGAGCCAAGCTTCCCCCTCCAGTTTTCTCTGATCAGAGGGGTAGCTTCAAAGTTACATTTAATAACGAGCACTCATCAGTGAGTATACAAAGTGGCCTTGACGAGGAGATCATCAGCTTTTGCAGAGTCGCTCGTACACGAGAAGAACTGGCTGCTCAGTTTGGATATGAAAGTGTAGGATATTTCACCACCCACTATATATTGCCTTTGGTTGGCCAGGGCAGATTGAAGATGACGCTACCAAATAAGCCAAGAAGTAAGTTTCAAAAATTCTACGCATGAGGATGAAGGTTGATATTTTTGAGGTCGTTTTCATGCTCAACACTCAATTCTTCTGATACGTGAGCAGTATTCCTGAAACACGCGGACACCGGTTGGATGAGAGTTGGTTGTGATGGTGGATGGCAGCAAACTATAGGAATCTAAAAAATCCAACCTTTTCTTACCGTCTCGATGACCATGGTCATTGGGATGGGTGCTCAACGTACCCAATACATCATGACAAGATCTGTCACAATTATGGTGTATTTTGTGACAAGAATTGTTACAGAATACAGGTATTACGTGACAAAACCCTTGTTGTGACGTATTAATGATGGTACTCTGGACGTAAAGGAACGGTATATGATCTTCAATCGAAACGCCTCAGAACACTTGCATCGTTGGAAACAATCACCTCATCGCAAACCCCTGGTTATACGAGGGGCACGTCAGACGGGTAAGACCACCTTGGTGACACATTTCGGTGCAGAATTTGACACCTTCTTGTATCTCAACCTTGAACGACCGTATGATCGAGAGCTCTTCGATCACGAGGGTCCCCTCGACCAATTATTGCAACGCATTGCACTGGAGAAGAACTCCCAGTTGCAGGGAGAGGTACTGCTCTTTATCGATGAGATTCAGCATAGCAGCAAAGCGATGAATCTTGTCCGGTATTTTTATGAAGAGCTCCCCGATCTTTTTGTCATCTGTACTGGAAGTCTGTTGGATATCATGATGGAGGAACAAGGGATAAGTTTCCCTGTGGGGCGGGTAGAGTATCTCTACCTCTTTCCATTGACCTTCTCTGAGTTTCTGGGAGCTATTGGAGAAGATGAGGCGCTGCGTCTTCTGCAACAAATACCCGCACCCCTTTGGGCTCACAATCATTTGATGCGACTGTTTCGGATATATCTCGTTGTGGGTGGAATGCCTGAAGCGGTGGCACACTACCGCGAAGGGCGAAATATTGCTGCATGTGCCGATGTCTATAACTCCCTGCTGATCTCTTTCAGTGATGATGCTGCCAAGTATGCAAAAGGTTCGACTGAGTTACAGGTGGTGAGGAGGATTATGGAGGTAGTACCAACAGAAGTTGGGAACCGAATAGTTTTCAACAAATTTGGCAACACTGGCTACCGATCACGAGAGAGCGCCAATGCCCTGAGGATTTTGGAGCGTGCGATGCTCCTCTACTTGTGTTATCCAACGACTACCACCTCACTCCCTCTGACGCTTCGATACACGAAGAGTCCTCGCTTGCAATTCATTGACACCGGCTTATTGACCTTCTCACTGAAAATACAATCAATTCTTCTTGGACCAGACGAGCTACACACCATTGTGGGAGGAATGCTCTGCGAGCATATTGTTGGACAAGAGCTCTTGGCGAGCAGTCTCGTTAGCTTGGAAAAACCCGTCTTTTGGGTACGAGAAAACCCGCAAAGCAATGCACAACTAGATTATGTCATTGTAGATGGGGCCCACTTGGTTCCCATCGAAGTGAAGGCAGGTTCAACTGGTCGCCTAAAATCATTACATCTTTTCATGGAACGTTCTGAAAGGAATTTGGCAATTCGCTTCTATGATGGACCGATCCAAATGGATGATGTGGTGACCCCAACACAACAAAAGCCATACCGACTCCTCTCATTGCCTCTGTATCTCGCCTCCCAAGTAAAAGAATATGTGACTCACTTTGATCAACAATAGTCTCATTATTGAGTCTTCGTATCTATGGATACGTGAGAGCTAGGAACATTGATGAGCTTCTTGCTGTAGCAACAACAGTCATTGATTCAGCGACCAGATAAAGAAAACAGGACTGCATTTGCAGTCCTGCGTAGAGGTGCCAATCGGATTCGAACCGATGTATGAAGGTTTTGCAGACCTTTCCCTAGCCGCTTGGGTATGGCACCGTGGCTTTGAAGCCTTTCTGAGAATATCAGGTTTAAACGTTAGAATCAAGAGGGGAAAAACGAAAGAATTTGAGTCGTTTTCATTGACATATGAATGTTTTTGAGTGTATTATGAAGTTAAGAATAGGAAATATTCAAAAACATTCAGGAAGAGACCGATGTCGACCATACCTGCTGGACGTCAACAATATATTCTTTCGCTGATTCGAAAAGAGGGAACCGTAACGGTAAGTCAGCTTGCCCAGTCCCTAGAGGTCAGCGAATTGACCATCCGTCGGGATTTGGACCAACTGGCCACCCGAGGCCTGGTAGAACGGACCCATGGTGGAGCAACCGAGCGGCGCAGCTTGGCCATCGAACCTGATTACCCCCAAAAAGCCCTTGAGTATCCTGGCCAAAAAGAAGCCATTGGATTGGCAGTCGCCGCCATGGTCGAAGAGGGCGATACGCTCTATATCAATAGTGGATCGACAACACTGGCTACCATTCAGGCATTGGCCAGACTCGATCGACAAATTACCATCGTCACCAACAACGTCGACGCCATTTGGGCGTGTAAGGAGAGCGAGAATATTCGCTTGATCCTCACCGGCGGAGTATATCGACAGCGTAGCCACTCAACCAGCGGAACCCTCTCATCGCCAATCATCAGCCAAATCCATGCGAACAAGGCGATCATCGGGGTGGATGGATTTTCTCCCTCGGCGGGTTTGACGACCCCGATCCTTGAAGAGGCTGAGACGACGCGAGCGATGATCGAACAGACGGTGGGAACGGTCATCGTCGTGGCTGCAGCCAACAAGATCGGGGTGGTGTCGAACTTCCGCACGATCGGTCTTGATCGTGTTGATCGACTAGTTACCGATGAGGCTGGAGGGGCGATCGTGGGACAGATGGAAATTCCTGTCGATCTAGAAATTGTCATAGCAACTACCACAGAGTAGGAGGAGTATCTGATGAAGTATATGGATGAGTATGCAGATCACTATGCTGACTGCGCATGGCTGAGCTTCGAAGACCTGGAGAGGTTCATGGTCGAAGCTTTGATCAACAGCGGTGTCCCCGCCGCCGATGCGGCGATTATCGGGGATGTCTTGATCGAAAGTGATAAGCGAGGAATCGACAGCCACGGCATCGGTCGGCTCAAGCCGATCTACATTGATCGCATCGACATCGGTATCATGAATCCGGTCACCGAGATTGAGGTGATCAAGGATGAGAAGGCAACCGCCGTCCTGGATGGACACAATGGCATGGGCCACGTGGTGGGCCACCGGGCAATGGAGATGGCCATCGAGAAGGCAAAAGAGTATGGCCTTGGTATGGTAGCGGTACGCAACTCCAACCACTACGGCATCAGCGGCTACTTTGTCACCATGGCGACCAAAGAGGGTATGGTCGGTATCACCGGTACCAATGCTCGTCCCTCAATTGCTCCCACTCACGGTGTTGAGAATATGCTCGGAACTAACCCCTTGGTCTTCGGTATGCCTACCGACGAAGAGTTCCCCTTTGTCATCGACTGTGCCACCTCTGTTACCCAGCGCGGTAAGATTGAAGTGTATGGACGAGCTGACAAGGAACTTCCAGAAGGTTGGGTCATTGACCGTGAGGGAAAGACTCGCACCGACACGCAGCAGGTACTCAAGGATCTGACCACCGGCATGGCAGCTCTCACCCCGCTTGGAGGCATCGGAGAGGTAACCGGTGGCTATAAGGGCTATGGGTATGCGATGGTCGTGGAAATCCTCTCTGCAGCACTGCAGGATGGTTCGTGGATGAAGGCACTCAACGGCTTTGATGAGAATGGAAAGGCAATTCCCTATCCACTGGGCCACTTCTTCATCGCCATCAATCCGGAGTTCTTCATGGGGACCGAAATCTTCAAGAAGATTGCCGGTACCATCAGCCGCGAGCTACGCGCCAGTGAGAAGGCACCGGGCCAAGATTATATCTTCACCCCGGGAGAGAAGGAGCACTTGGCATACGAGTACCGTAAGCAGCACGGCTGCCCGGTTCCCCCATCACTGCAGAAGGTGATGATTGAGCTACGTGATCGTTTTAAGATGGACTACTCGTGGGACTTCGAGAAGAAATAAGAAGGGAGAGAGAAGAAAATGCAAGATGATTTGAAAAAAAGAGCGTTAGAGTACCACGAGCTTGATGGTATGCCGGGCAAGGTCTCGGTCGTCCCCACCAAGCCGTGTGCAACCGCAGATGATTTGGGCCTTGCCTACACCCCCGGTGTTGCAAAGCCAGTCTTGGAGATTGCTGAGAACCCTGAGGATGCGTATCGCTACACCTCCAAGGGAAACCTCGTTGCCGTCATCTCCAATGGAACCGCCATTTTGGGCCTCGGTGATCGTGGGGCTCTTGCCAGTAAGCCGGTTATGGAGGGCAAGGGTGTGCTCTTCAAGCGCTTCGCTGACATCGATGTCTTTGATATCGAGATCGACGAGACCGACCCGGATAAGCTCATTGAGATGATTCGTGCAATGAGCCCGACCTTCGGTGGAGTGAACCTTGAGGACATCAAGGCTCCCGAGTGCTTTAAGATTGAGCAAGAGCTGATCAAGCAATGTGATATCCCCATCTTCCACGATGACCAGCACGGCACGGCAATCATCGCCACTGCTGGCTTGATCAACAGCTGTGAGATCGTTGGCAAGAAGCTTGAGGATGTGAAGATCGTCATCAACGGTGCTGGCGCCGCTGGTATCTCCTGCGCCCGGATGTTCAAGGCAGCCGGAGCGAAGGCAGAGAACATCCTGATGGTCGACAGCCGAGGCGTGATCTACACAGGCCGAACCGCTGGTATGACGGCGGAGAAGGAAGAGTTTGCTGTTGAGACCGAAGCACGTTCCCTTGCCGATGCAATGGATGGGGCAGACGTCTTCATGGGCCTCTCGATTGCTGACTGTGTGAGTGCAGAGATGCTGCTCTCCATGGCCAAGGACCCAATCGTCTTTGCCATGAGCAATCCCAACCCAGAGATCAACTACGAGCTTGCCATGGCAACTCGCGATGATCTGATCATGGCCACTGGCCGCAGTGACTATCCCAACCAGATCAACAACGTGCTCGGCTTCCCCTTCATCTTCCGCGGTGCATTGGACGTACGTTCAACGGTGATCAGCGAAGGAATGAAGATGGCAGCTGCACGCGCCCTTGCTGACCTGGCGAAGGAGCCGGTACCCGAGTCTGTGAAGAAGGCCTATGGTGGACAGGACTTCAGTTTTGGTCGCAACTATATTGTTCCCAAGCCCTTTGACCCCAGGGTCATCGAGTGGGAGGCAGTTGCTGTTGCCAAGGCCGCTTGTGAAGAAGGTCATGCAGCTCGCCCAATCACCGATTGGGAAGCGTATCGCAAGAGCCTTGCCAAGCGCATGGAGCAGTACTGGGTTTAATCTCAACTACGTAGAATAGAATAACCAAAGAAGCCGATGAACGGGAAATTCATCGGCTTCTTTGATATTGATGGAAGCAAATTTAGGTAGCTAGGAATTCAATTGGAGGATACAGTGGTAATTGTGTGAATTTGTGAGTATTTGGTAGGAGTAATCAGGTATGGCAATAATTGAAGAGCAGAGCCGATACGAGACGCTGCGCTCAGATATTCAAGCGGTAACATTTTCTTACCTGGGAGCCTCCTATGAAGAGAGAGGGGGAGTGTTTGACGAGGCAGAACAGACGCTCCTGTGTTTCAAAAATGAAGAAGGGTTTTACACAAACCTTGGGTTGTTGTTCTCCGATCAGTGCACCCAATTCACCCATATTGCCGTCTTCCAAGGAACGAATATGGCGATATTTCGTGATCGTCGTGAATTTACAGGATCCTTGCTCGAACAAATGGATAGGAGCATGGACTATATTCAGCAATACAATCGAATACGATCTGAGTTTGCAGGACTTGTTCGTAGTGATCAGTATGATTATCCTCCCTTAGCACTACGTGAAATGCATTCTCAATGCCTATACACATAGACAGTACAGCGTATCGGCTCCAACGCTCATTCGGCTCTTTGATGACCGGATTGAATGTATCACTGTAGGAGGACTGGCACCTGGTCTCACTATGGAAGATATTATGTTGGGAATATCTGTAAGGAGAAACGAGTATGTAACACGGGTGTTTCACCATGTAGGCATCGCCGAAGCATATGGAACAGGAATTGCTAGAATTTTTGAACAATATAATAGCTGTGCTTGCAAACCAGAGATTGAGGCTTCAGCAAACGCATGTAAGCTCACGTTGCCAAATAGAAATTATGTAACAGAGCATGTCGGAGAGGTGGAAGGTGCATATGAGGCTTACCAATTTATAAAACGTAACCCAATGTGTGGTAGATTAGATTTGCAACAGTTTCTCGGCAGCTCACAAACTCATGCTGGTGTAATTCTCAATCGGTTAGTTGAGAAAGATGTGTTGATTACCCACGGCAAGCGAAAGAATACAAAATACTCAGTCAAATAATGATGGGTTATAAACACAAAGAAGCCGATGAATTTCCCGTTCATCGGCTTCTTCGGTGCAAGGACTGTCCGTAGTTATTAGTGTGCGACCACGTTGAGGGTTCGCAGATTTCCTCTTTCTTGGACGCTATAGGTGAAGTTATGTGCATTGGAGGTGATCGAAACGCCGCCGTCATGCAGAGAGAATGTCGTCTTGGCAGGAATCTCAGCAGTCAATACAAGTGTTACTGTGTTGGCTTGTATGGCAAAAAGCGTGGTGGTGCTTATCAAGAGTAGAATTATCAGTGCAGGGACCCGTAAGTGTTTCATATCAATCTCCTAAATATTGTGAACAATTAGACAGTACACAATATTAAAATATGTGTCAAGCATTTTTATTGCTAATTTGCTCTATTGTATGTAGTTAGAGATGTCATAAGTGGTGGTGATTATATGATATCGGGAAAGAAATGGAGTGTAGATTTTCTCTGGAGTATCGTTTTTAAGGCTTACATATGACATAGCAAAGACGTAATGGGGTTACCTAATCGACGTTGTGTTTTTTGGTATGTGTTCTAAGTGTAACTTCTGACAAAGGACATGATGGTCGAAGATTGGAGAGATTAGGTGAATTTGGACACAAAAAATCCTGCCACGAGGGCAGGATTACTTGGTCAAAGATGCTCTTACGCAAGCAATTCCTTGATCTGCTCCTTCGCTTGATCGAGGATAGTCATATATTGCTGGTCCAGTTGGCTCAACTGCTGATCAAGTAACTTCATGAATTCAGCATCCTGCTCTGGGCGCAAGGTAAAGTTCGGCCCATACTGGGCGCGTAGCTGTGCTTCTTTTTGTTTGAGATGTGGCTCAAATTGATTTTTCAGTCGTTCGACTAAGTCGTCCTGGTTCTCTAGGTACTGGGTAAAAAACCCTTCAAGCTGTTCCAACAGCTGCGAGATCTGTTCATTGCCATCGGCGATGAGTAGACCTAGCTCCAAGACCTTGGAGAAGGCCTCTTTGAAGAGGGTGTTGCGGGGTAGGGTGAGATTTGAGAGTAAGGTAAGCACCATGCCTTCCTTTACCAAAGGACGCTTCTCCTCTGCGTAGGAGAGGTACTTCTTTTCTGTTGCCTCTTTGGTTACATCGATATCGTTGAGGAAGGCGGCACTAATCTGACGCCCTTCTTTAATGAGAAGGTCACGTTTAATCTTTTCGGGGTCGATGTGGAGATCTTCGGTCTTCTCCAGGGCAAGCTCCCATGCTGATTTGATAATTGCCATTGTTGACTCCTTATGCAATGCAAAAGATAGTACAGTTCCTCATCTTGGACAAGGTCGAGCTTTGGTGATAGGCTCAAGCCATGGATCTCATCTACCTTTTTGACTTGGTTGGTACCTGTATCTTTGCCATCACTGGGGCGGTAAAGGGGGTACGTTGTCGCCTTGATATTCTGGGCGTCGTCGTCTTTGCTGCCACCGTCGGATGTGGTGGAGGCATGATCCGGGACATGCTGATCGGAGCGACACCAGTAGCAGCCTTCTCCAACAGCTCCTATATCATTATTTGTGTGGTGACTGGCCTCTTGGTCTTCGTCTCTGCCCCCCACTTCGTCGGGCGGTGGCGTGTCATCCTCTATGCTGACAGCCTTGGCTTGGGTGTCTTCACCGCCATCGGTGTTGCTAAAGGTGCCCTCTATGGAATCGGGCCGGTAGGCCAAATCCTCTGTGGAATCTTCAGTGCAGTAGGGGGTGGGGTAGTACGCGATATAATGAGTCGATCAGTACCTACGGTGTTGACCAGTGACTTCTATGCGACGGCCAGCCTCATCGGCGGTCTTGCGTATCTGCTCTTAGTGCGGCTGGGTAGTGGCCACCTGACCTCCTTCCTGGCAGTCACTGCCCTCGTCTTCTTGATCAGACTGATAGCCATCAAGTTCAACTTCAACCTGCCGGTTGCCTCAATGGCTGTAGAGGTCGATGACCATCTGGAGATGCATAAATGAGACAAGCTCACATGAGTCAGACCAAAGAAATTTTCTACCAAGAGCCTTATCTCACCCAATTAGAGGCTACCGTACTCTCCGTTGATGGAGAGAGAGTTATCCTCGATCAGACTATTTGTTATCCCGAAGGCGGGGGACAAGGTGGGGATACAGGGACCATCGGAGGGTGTGAGCTCCTCGATACGGTGCGTCAAAATGGCCAGATCATCCACCGCGTCAAAGAGCCGACCTTCAAGGCAGGAGACCGGGTGATGATTCGCCTTGATTGGAAGCGTCGGTATCACTTCATGCAGATGCATACCGCCCAGCACATGGCAAGCGGCCTTCTCCATCAAGCGTTTGGTATCGGGACAGTCAGTGTTCACCTCGGTGAGCGGATTATGACTATCGAGTGTGATACCGATTCAGTCGACCGAGATACGATTGAGGCTCTGGTGCGTCAAGTCAACGCCAAGATTCGCCAAAATCTCGCAGTCAGTGCCAAAGAGTATCGGCGCGAAGAGGCTTTGGCTCTCGGTCTTCGACGTTCTATTAAAGTAGAGGGAGATGCGATACGCCTTGTAAGCGTCGATGGCGTTGATACGATTGCCTGTGGAGGTCTTCATGTTGCCTCAACCGGTGAGATTGAACTTTTTTACTATCTCGGGCAAGAGCGTATGCGTGGCCATGTCCGCCTGATCTTCGTTGTCGCCGATACCGCCTTTGCAGAGATACGCCAACGCAGTGAAGCTGCCGAGGCATTGGGTGCCCTCTTCAGTGCACCAATCGATGAGGTGGTCGAGGTAGCGACCAAAGCCGTGGAGAGTGCCAAAGAGGTACGCAGCGAGTTGGCCCACCTCAAAGCTCGATTAGCTGCAACCATTCTCGCCTCACTTGTAGGTGAGGCTAGACGTATCGGTGATACTCCTCTCGTTCTCTGGGATGTAGAGGAGCCGGTCGGATTGAAGGAGATAGGCCAAGCTGCTTGTGAGTTTGAGAACCTCCTCCTCTGCGCCACCGTCCAAGAAGAAGGGCGATTTTTGTGGCTAATCGCGACCCTCGGAGAGGGAGTAGGGCGCTTTGATTTCAAAGTGGCTAAAGACACGCTACTCGCTGACTTTGCAGCAAAAGGTGGAGGGCGCGCTCCTTTGTATCAAGGCAACGCCATTGGCGACGCTGCTCTCTTCAGATTGCGTTTTACGGAGCTCGTTGGATGAATAAAGAGCGTACTTGGCTCAAAGATATCTTCTCCAAAGGTGGGTACGTCGATGAGAGGGGAAACCTCCGCATAGCCCGCCTGATCATCCACACCCTCTTGTTGATGGCACTCCTCCTTCTTGTCTATTGGGCATTCTTTCGGTTCTATCGCTGGATGGGATGGGATGAGAGTAGCGCCATTAACTCCTTCATCGAAGAGTTTGGCACCTTGGGAGTAGCAGTCTATGTCTACGTGGTGGACCTCCTCATCCTGCCGTTGACCGTGGACTTAGTCTGGCCCTTTGTCGCCTCTTGGTCGCTGATTAAGGTAGTTATTGTACTAGGAACTGCCTCCGTTGCTGGAGCGCTTTCAGGCTATTTAATTGGCCGTTTGGTTGGCCTTTTGCCGACGCTTAAGACTTGGGTGAATTCAGTGATCAAAGGTGAATCGCGCAGCCTTGTACAGCGTTACGGGGTGTGGGCGATTGTCATCAGCGGCTTATCGCCTTTACCCTTCTCAACCATATGCCTAGCAAGCGGCGTGTTGAAGCTACCGCTGAGTCGGGTAGTGGCAGCCGCTTCGGTGCGGTATCTGAGGATGGGTGTCTACTGGCTGATCATGACCGGCTTCATTATGTAAGCAGGGCTCGAATTTCGTCACAGACCATGTGAGTTCGAACCACACTATCACCAACATAAGCATGTCCATCTAAGAGCGATGAAACTTCCTCTTCTGTGAGCAGCGCAGTGACCGCCTTGTCGCGCCCAAGCAGCTCTTTGAGTGGATTGGGCTCTCCCCTCTGAAGGGCTGCCCATGCTGCAAGGCTGTGTTCGCGGATCATCTCGTGCATCTCTTGGCGGTCAGCTCCACGCTTGGCAAGCTCCATCAACAGGCGCTCGGTGGCGGCAAAGACGCCATAGGCGTCAAGGTTACGCTCGATCGAGGTGGTATGTATCTGCATCCCCTTGATCACCTTCACTGCGGTGTTAAGGATCTCATCAGTTGCCAAGAAGAGGCCCGGAAGGATGATTCGCCGGTTAGCACTATCATCGAGGGTTCGCTCCAAAAGGTTATTGGCTACGTTGTACCACAATGGTGAGACCTGAGCCTCGATATAACGGCAGAGGCTGTCAATCTTCTCACTGTGGATCGGGTTTCGTTTGAAGGGCATTGCAGAGGAACCGACTTGCATTGTGGCAAAGGGTTCGCTCCACTCACCGATCGGCGGGGATTGCAGAAGCCTGAAGTCAAAGAAGAGTTTGTGGATGGTAGCTGCGAGGGAGGAGAGAGCCTGGCCAACTCTGAGGTCTTGCTTGCGGCTATAGACCTGGGTTGCTGCGCTATAAGAGGAGAGGCCAACCTCATCCATCACCCGCTTTTCCAGCTCAAGTGCCGTCATGCCGGTTCCATTCAGTAGTTCAGCGTAGCTAGCGGCCGTCCCTACCGCTCCCTTCATTCCCTTACCGCGGATAGAGGCTTGGACGCGTCTCAGTTCAATGAGGTCCTCTCCCAAGTCTTGGGCATGCTGGGCAAGACGGTAGCCGACAGTAGTTACTTCGGCTGGCTGGATGTGAGTGAAAGCCATTGCAGCGGTCTCTGCATACTCCTCCATCTTCTTGAGCAGGGCTTTGAGGAGCGTCTCCAGCTCTTCGGTGACCAGGTCCAACGCCTCTTTGAGGCGCAGTGCATCCATGTTGTCTAGGACATCCATGCTGGTAGCGCCTAGGTGGATGATCGCCCCTGCGGTGGGACACTGCTCGGCCCACGTCTTGATCTCGGCCATCAAGTCGTGGTGGATGGTCGCCTCGATCTCACTGGCACGGGCGATATCGATCATCTCCTTAGTGGCTTCGAGTTCGGCAAGCTGCTCAGCACTCACCAAGCCGACCTCGCTTTGCGCTCGGGCCAAGGCAATCCAAATCCGCCTCAAGATCTTGCGTTTATGGGTCTCGCTGAAGATGGTACGCATGCGGCTAGAGCCATAGCGCCAGCTAAAGGGGGAGATAAAAGTGTCATGGTTGAACTCGTGCATAGGGGCCTCCATCCAACCATGACTCTACCTGCTCGAGCCTTACAGGTCAATTGACGTAGCGAATCTTCTCCCACGCACTGTTGTATAACCTGAGAGCTGGACCGAGATCTTCCTTCAGCTCGTAGTTCTGTAGCTGCTCGATAGTGTAGAAGGGGACGGTGGTTCGGTACTTGTCAGCTTCAGTGTTCACCGAGGCGGGGAAGTGGAAGCGATCAAGGAGCTTAGCGTAGTTATCCGGGCGGTGCATGTAGTTGATGAATTGAAGAGCCAACTCGTAGTGCGGCGCTCCCTTGGGGATACACATCGCATCAATGTACATCGGCCCTCCCTCCTCGGGGAGGAAGAAGTCGACCTCTCCCCACAGCTTCTCATCAATCTCCTCAAAGATCGCTTCGGCGTAGCCGTGGCTGACCCAATACTCGCCGCTGGCAAAACCCTTGGCGAATGCCTCAGCGTCGAATTTGACGAGGTTGGGCTTCCATTTTTTGTCGATGAGCTCTTGGGCCTCTAGTATTTGGGCAGGATCGGTGGTGTTGACCGAGTAGCCGAGGGTGACCAGACCGTCACCAAGGACTTCGCGCATATCGTCCATCATGACCATCCGGTCGGCAAAGCGCTTGTCACCGAAGATACTCCAGCTACGCTCATAATCCTTGGCCATCTTGGTGTGGACGGCGATACCGCTGGCTCCGAGGTAGTAGGGTACGCTGTACTGCATAGTGGGATCGTAGGTGGACTTCTCTTTGGCAAAATCGGTGATGTAGACCAGGTTATCCATGGCCGAGGTGTCCAAAGGCTCAAGCATCCCCTGGGCGATCATGATCGAGACATAGTCTCCTGATGGGAAGATGATGTCGTAGCCGCTCTTCTTGCTGGCTTTGAGCTTTGCATACATCTCCTCATTACTGGCAAAGTAATCGAGCACCACATCGACGCCATACTCCTTCTCAAAGGAGGCGATGACTTCATCGGGGGTGTAGTATGACCAGTTGTAGAGGTAGAGCTTCGGTTTTCCGTTTGAATTTTTCTCTCCCTCCTTTGCGCAGGAGAGGAGAGTGAGGGTGATGATCACGACCAATAGTGTGAGAATTTTGGTGGTAGGTTTGCCCATGGCGAACCTCCTGAGATGGATGTCTGCCCGCCTGGGACAACATACGCCATTCCCGCAGGCGGTGATTATGAATAAGAGGGTGGGCAGTGGTGGGGAAGGGAACAGGACAGGAAAAAAGACTCCTGTGATGTGCTTCAGCAACGCTCCCGTTTTTCAGCCCCATCGTTCGATATTTTTGAACTTGAGTCAATCAGGTAAGCTCACATTTTTTTATTACCGTTGCACAAAATAGTCCGATTGGCGATACTGCCTCTACTATGCAAAGCACCATCCATCCCCAAGCGACAACAAACCTCCACACCCACTCGGTGTACTGTGGACATGGCGTTGGCACGATTGCCGAATATGAGAGCGCTGCCCAGGCGGGCGGCTTGACCCTTTTGGGCTTCAGCGAACACTGTCCCTTCCCCGATGATCGGTACCATCTCACCCGGATGGCCTACAGTGATCACAGTGCATATGAGAAGGATGTTGAGACGGTACGAGAGACCTCCTCGCTAGAGATCCTTTTAGGGTATGAGTGTGACTACCATCGCCACTACCACGACTACTTGATCGAGGTGGGAGAGCGGGTAGATTACCTCATCGGAGGGGTGCATTTTCTCAACACGTTTGCAGAGGAAGATATGGCGCTCTTTCGAATGGGCAATATTGAGCGCTCTCACCTGGTGCGCTACACCGACCGATACACTCAGATGCTTCAAAGCGGGCTCTTTCTCTTTGGGGTACACCCTGACCTCTTCGCCATCGGCTACCACCGGTGGGACGAGCATACAATCTCGATCAGTCGGGCGATTATTGAGTGTGCTATCGATACCAACATGCCCCTGGAGATCAATGGCTATGGCCTACAGAAGCTAGTGGTCGAAAGCGCAGAAGGGAAGCGACACGCTTATCCCAGTCTCTCCTTTTGGAGTCTTGCTGCCGAGTACCCGACTTTAAGGGTCGTCACCTCCAGCGATGCCCACAAGCCTAGCGATGTCACCTATGGACGAGAGCAGACGGCCAATATAGCCCGGGATGCAGGGCAATCCCTTGCCTCTTATGGGCTGGAGGGACGAAAGGTCACCATCATCTGACAAAAAGGGACAGGGGCGAGCCCTGTCCCAAATA
Organism: Sphaerochaeta sp.; assembly: GCA_041654935.1. Taxonomy (GTDB): domain Bacteria; phylum Spirochaetota; class Spirochaetia; order Sphaerochaetales; family Sphaerochaetaceae; genus Sphaerochaeta. The sequence continues at coordinate 37,455 of JBAZCM010000004.1, forward strand.
AAGTGAATCGACACGTTCTTATTATATGAGGTTCAATGATGCAAGGAAGGCCTTTGCAACTTCTTCTACTGACTCGCCTTTGACATCAACCAGATAATTCAACTCAGTCATCGTCTCATCGTTTATCTTGCCAGCAAGTAGGTTCAGTGCTTGGCCGACCTCAGGGTGCTGGTCCAGCACCGCCTTACGCACCACCGGAGCGGCATGATAGGGCGGGAAGAAAGACTTATCATCCTCTAATATCCTCAGGTCATACTGCTTGATCGGCCCGTCTGTAGAGAAGGCGTCGGTGATATCCATATCACCCTTGCCAATTGCCTGGTACTTAAGTGAGGTGTTGAGTTTCATTGGCTCGCCCTTGAACTGTAGCCCATAGTGGGCAACCAATCCATCAAAGCCATCTTGACGATCGAAGAACTCATGTTCGGCTCCAAAGACCAGTTGATCGGCGATCGGGATGAGGTCACTGTAGGTCTTGAGGTTGTACTTCTCCTGCACCTCGGCAGTCACTGCCAAGGTATAGGTATTATTAAAGCCAAAGGGGTCGAGCCAGACAATATCCCAGCGCTTAAGCATCTCTTCGCTGACCACGCGGTAGGACTCGGCAGGATCATTGATGACCTCCATGTTCAATTGGGCGGTGAGTGAGGTGCCGGTATACTCGGGATAGACGTCGATCTGGCCGTTTTGGATGGCGTTGAAGTTTACGAAGGTCCCACCAAGATTGAGCTTGCGGTTGACCTTCAGGTCAGTCTTGGCCTCAATGAGCTGGGCCATCAACTCACCGAGGAGGATATTTTCACTAAAGTCTTTCGAAGCGACGGTGATCGTTCCCCCTGCCGAACAGCTGGCCATAAAGGCGACTGCCACAAGGCCGATCAGCGAGATGCTGATGATCTTTTTCACTGTGCTAAACATATTCAAACTCCTTACACACCATTGGTGTGTTTCGATAGACGAACCTGCACTTTGGTCATCGCCCAGTCAAAGAAGAGGGCGATGAGGATCACCGGGATTGCCCCGATGAGGATCCGTCCCATATTCCGCTGTTGAATCCCGCGGTAGATGATGTATCCCAAACCGCCGCTGCCGATGAGTACTCCCATGACAGCGATGGAAAGTGAATTTACTAATGCAACTTTTATGCCACTGAAGATCATGGGAATTGAAAGGGGAATCTCCACCTTGGTCAGCCGCTGGGCGCGACTCATTCCCATCCCCCTGGCCGCATCGATGATGTGCGGGGGTAGCTCATTCAGGGCTGTGTGGGTGTTGCGGATGATCGGCAGTAGCGCGTAGAGGATCAAGGCAATTGCCAAGGTAAGATCCCCTAACCCAAAGACGATCATCAAAAGGGCGAGCAGTGCCAAGCTGGGAATCGTTTGGACGATCTCAGCGAGGGCGATAATGAAGACGCCCAACTTCTTTCTCCAATAGGAGAGGACTCCAAGGGCTACGCCTATAATGGTAGCTGCGACCATTGAGGAGGCAACAATCCATAGGTGTTCTCCCATAGCTTTGAGTAGTTCACTCATGATCTCCTCCTCAGACCCCGCGGGGTCATAGCCTTCTCCACGGCTCCGATAACGGCGCTGAAGACAAAGGCGAGGATCGCCGAGGGAATTGCGCCAAGGAGGATGTAGTCGGTGTTGTAGGTAGCCAAGCCAGTCCAGATCCAGTCGCCCAGGCCACCGGCGCCAATCATGCCGGCAAGGGTAGCCCAACTGACGATGTAGACTGCCGAGATCCGGATACCACTGACAATGGCAGGCATGGCAAGAGGCAATTCTACTTTGAAGAGCACCTGACTCTTGGTCATCCCGATACCTTTGGCGGCGTCAGTATAAGCTGGCAGGACCTCAGTGATTCCTGTATAGGTATTGCGGAGGATCGGAAGGATTGAATAGATCGAGAGGACTACCAACGCTGGTAGCGTCCCGATACCCAATAGGACGAGAGCGAAGCCGAGCATCACCAGGCCGGGGATCGTTTGGACGGTCCCGGCAATTGCCAACACAACGTTGGCGGCTCTTCGGTGACGGGTCAGATAAATACCCAAGGGAAGGGCTATCACAATCCCTGCGAGTACCGAGAGGATGACTAGCATGATATGAACTCCGAGGCTTTCCAGAAGCCCAGCTCCATTCTTTGTAAAGAGGGTAATCAACTTCATGACTCAATCTCCCCCCACAGGGCCAACCCCATCGCCTTGGCGGTACTGGTGCGGGTGATGATCCCGGCCACCGTTCGGTCGTCGTTGAGGACGATGACGTAGTTTTCAGTTGAGCTGAGTAGCTTATCCAGCGCTTCCTTGGCATCGTCGTTACGGTTTACCGTCAAGGTTTCAGTATTGATGTACTCACTGACCGGCTTTCCCGCCTTACCGCGGGCTTTGATCTCCTCAATGGAGACGGTGCCCAGATACTTGTCATCGTCATCGATGACCACCAAGCTGTTGACCTCACGCTTACGCATCCGCTCGATGGATTGCAGCGTTTTTGCGCTTTCATGGACCTTGTGAACACGTTGTTTCATAAACTCTTCAGCCTTCTTAGGCGTACTGGGAGCATCGTCATCCATATGGCGGCCGAGGAAGTTCTTGATAACCTTGTCTGCAGGCTTATGGAGCATCTCCTCCGGTGAGGCCATTTGCAGGATTTTGCCTTGGTCCATAAAAATGATCGTGTCTGCAAGACGCAGTGCCTCATCCATATCATGGGTGACGAAGACGATGGTCTTCTTCAGCTTTCGCTGGATGCGCTTCACCTCTTCCTGAAGGGAGTCGCGGGTCACCGGATCCAGTGCTCCAAAGGGCTCATCCATCAGGACAATCGGCGGTGAGGCTGCAAGGGCGCGCAATACGCCGATGCGCTGCTGTTGGCCTCCAGAGAGTTCATTGGGGTATTTGTGGGCATTCTCTTCGTATGGCATATCCACCAAGGTGAGTAGCTCATGGACGATTTTGTCGCACTCTTGGGCTGAATACTTCAGTAATTTAGGAACAACTGAGATGTTCTGAGCTACTGTCATATTGGGAAAAAGCCCAATTTGTTGGATGACGTAGCCAATCTCTCGGCGTAGTTGGACGGCATTTTGTTCGGTGATATCCTTACCGTCGATGAAGACCGTTCCCCTCTTGGGTTCGATCAGGCGGTTTATCGTTCTCAGGGTCGTGGTCTTCCCACAGCCGGAGGGTCCGATGATGCAGACCAACTCACCGCTTTTGATGGTGAAGCTCAAGTCGTCGAGGACCGTTATATCCCCGTAACGCTTGGTCACATTCCTGAATTCAATCATAAAAATCTCTTCTCCTCGTATCAAATTGTGTCGATGTTTACATACAAACATAAGACAACCTAATGGTAAAATATAAGTTGTCAGTTTACAACCCGAGATCAAATATGTTCTAGTGATGAGCAATTGGAGCACTCAATTGAAGTTTTAGGGAGATAGCAATATCAAAAATGTTGACATTAGAATAAATTGTTTCTGGATTTTTAACATAGAAAATGATATAATCAAAGAACAACTAGATAGGGAACCTAATAGTGTACTCTTGTTTCTTGGTTATGCTTGTTGTAGATTGGGAAGGGAGGATGACCTGATAGGTCGTGTTTTGTAACGAAAACGAACACATCATTAATACTATGAATTTTCAATTCGATGAAAGGCGTGCAACACAAGCTGCTGCCTACCTCATAGCTCTAAATCAAAATGAACTCAACTATATGAAGCTAATAAAGCTTCTTTATCTCTCTGATCGAGAGGCTCTTCTACGTTGGCAACAACCCATCACTGGCGACCGCTATTATTCGATGCGTTTTGGTCCAATTGTTAGTAATATCTTAGATAAAATCAGTAGTGGTCCTAATCCTTATCAACCTGATTATTGGTCAACATTCATCGAACTTTCTTTGCAAGATCGATATTCGGTTACTACAAAAAAACAAGTCGATTATAATGAATTGAGCGAACGAGAACGAGAACTGTTGAAGGAAATTGATGAACAGTTCAAGTCATACGATCAATGGAAACTTGCAGATTATTGTCACGTCCATCTGCCTGAATGGAAAGACCCAAGGGATTCTTCTTGTCTTATTACAGTAGAGGAGATTATCCGAGCAGGAAATCCCTCTATAGCTGAATCAGAGATTCATGAGATTCTTGAACTTGTGGAATTCAATGCGTTTTTAGAGCAAACGAGTAGAGAATCTTTGCATGAAGCCAGGTGACGCATTCCTCTTTAGTTATCCAGCTCAAAAAAAACACCTAATGATAATTGTGTGTGATTCTGTTTCGGATGATAATGATCCTATGTATCATTGTGTGTATGTGACTACTTTCAGAGGCACAGGGTTTGAGGATGAAGCATGTATGCTTAACCCTGGAGATCATCCTTTTATCAATCGTCCTTCATATATCGTATACTCAAGGCTGCTTCCAATTACTAAGAATTACCTGAACAGAAGTTTAGAGATAGGATCAGCTACTAAAATGGATCCTATCTCATCAGATTTGCTGATCAGGATAAAACGTGGTGCTCATCATTCCAAAGCAATTAGAGAGATTGATAAGCAATATTTCAAACTTTGAACTACTTACAGAGTAGGTCTAGTGACTTTATCAGTATCTTATGCACTGAGGTATCCAATAAGAGCCTTTGATACACTCCGAATAACCACAACAAAAATTAGTGTCCGTGCTCATCGCAGGCCGAACCGTCTGCTTTGAGTGTGCCGGCAAGATAGGCCTCAACAACGGCTTTACTGGACCCCTTGGCTCCAATGACCGTCTCGATGTTGTGCTCTTTGAAAATGGCTACTGCACCGCCACCCATTCCACCGCTGATGATAACATTTACTCCAATCTCATTGAGGAAGTTGGGAAGAAAGCCGGGTCGATGACCGGGATTGGCAACGCTCTCCTCTTTCAGGATTTTGCCATCCTGGGTCTCAAAGACCTCAAAGGTCTCACAATGGCCAAAGTGGCCACAGACTGTCTTGTTGTCACTCGCAACTGCAATTTTCTTCATAGTGAACTCTCTCCTTCAAATGTATAGTGCTGTCCACCGCTTGCCCAGTGGAGTTGAACACCCAATATTTCCTTAAGGTGCTGATAGGGCTCCTCACCGGTGCAGTGGCAGGTATAGAAGGTGCTTCCCGTATCCTGGAGATAGGAGGCAATTCTTCCCAGTTCATCTGCGTCGGCTTTGGTATAGCCCATGAGGTGAAAGCCTCCCAGTACGACCGATGGCCGTCTTTTCCACCGTTGCTCAAAGGCATGAAGGATGTTGGCGATGCCGCGGTGGGAGCAGCCGGTAATGAGGATTGCTTGCTCTCCCTCTTCGATGAGCAGATACTGTTCATGGCCAAAGGAGTCAACCGCATAGGCATCTCCGATCTTCTCAAAGAGCGTCTTGTTACCTCTTGGTAGGCCATGGAGGTCTGCAACATCCCCAAAGAGGGTCAGCCCATCGGCGAGAGTTAGCGAGCTGTCGGTGAAGATGATACGCTCGTGGGCCTTGAAGGATTGATCGAGGCCTGCCCAATGGTGCCCCCCATCTTCACGCTGCGAATAGTATGGTCCAAATGCAGTGCGACGAATGTAGATAGGAGCTTTCTCATTGAGGGAGAGGAAGGTCTCGATCCCTCCGCCATGGTCCCAGTGACCGTGGCTGATGATCGCATAGTCTACCTCTGCCAAATCAACTCCCAACTCCTGGGCGTTACGAGCAAAGAGGTCGTCACTTCCCATGTCAAAGAGAATCTTTTTACCCAGGGTCTCAATGTAGAGGGAGAGGCCGTGTTGAGCCCCGATGCGATTAGGACAGGCGGAGGTGTTCTCCACCAAGACGGTGATTGTCATAGCTCCTCCAACAGCGCGCGAGTGCGCTTCCAAATCCTTTGTATTGCCTTGGCTGCAGGGGTCTGTTCCCCAGCAAGGGTACGTCCTTCGTTGACCATGGTGATGATCGACCGATCATAGGGGATGTGGCCGAGGTAGGGAAGATCCTCTTCCTTACAATAAGATTCAATCTCCCTTCGACGCGTTTCATTGATATCAGCTTTGTTGACGATAATCGCTACCGGTACCTGTAACTGACGGGCACTCTTTACCACACGACGCAGGTCACTGAGCCCACTGATTGAGGGTTCAGCCACCATAAGAGCGAGGTCAGTGCCCGTGAGGCTTGCAATGACCGGACACCCTATGCCGGGGCTTCCATCGAGAATTGCCAGAGGAGTATCGCGGTCTTTGATCTGTGCTTTCACCTCAGTGACAAGCTTGCCGGTTGTGCCACTGCCGATGGCAAGCTGTGCCGTAGAGAAGACCTCATCCTCTCGACTGTGAAGATACATATCCCCTGCCTTGGTGGGAATCATAGCAATGGCGCCACTGGGGCAGACATGTCGGCAATAGGTGCAGCCCTCACAGGCAATCGGGTCAACACTGTACTGCGTCCCCTCTACAAGGATTGCACCAAAGCGGCAAACCTCAAAGCAGCGGTTACACTCGGTGCATGCAGCTTGGTCAATTTCGGCTTTAGGAAGGTCATGGTAATCATGCTGGACAGTTGAGGTAAAGATCCCACCTACGAGGTGGAGGTTTGGGGCATCAACATCACAGTCAGCGTAGGCTTTTGCCTCGGAGAGGGCGATGAGGGCAGAGGCGACCGTAGTCTTTCCGGTTCCTCCCTTGCCGCTGAGTATTAAGAGTTTACGCATTGCGAGCCTCCCCGATGATTGCCTCAAGAAGTTCAATGAAGTACGCCCGATATCGCCCATCGACTTCAGAGGCAATTTCTCCATCACTGGAGAGGCGTGCCAAATCATCATCCCACGGTAGGCGCGAGATGATTGGAAGGTCATGGGCGAGGGCAT
>JBAZCM010000005.1:0-41832 GCA_041654935.1 Sphaerochaeta sp.
AATATTCAGAGCTTGACAACGGTCACATCATATCAGATTTTTCGATGAGTGGTCCAAAAACGTAGGAAGTATTGTCCCACAGTAGATTGGCTGCAATATTCGAAGCCCGAGAAATGGGAGTAGGTGCAAGTACTGATTTGCCGCGAAGTCGGTTGGAACTATCAAATGATCGCAAGTCTTCTATCTGAACTAATTTACCTGTTAGATTAAGTACAAGGGCAAACGATATTTCTACATATGCAAATCCAAATGGCGGCATCTTATGGTCCGGGTCCTTGGTGACGCGATCATAGTATTGTGTAAGTGAATACAAAATCATTGGATGACCTCCACAATTTTTCGATCGGTAATAATGCTTCCTTGGTTCATTGTGGCGAAGAAGAATTCAGGTTGAATGTTATCCAAATTAGAGTAGTCCAAGTCGTATAACATCCAGCCAAATTCCTTGGATTCGTTAATCGGAGGAGATAGGTCCTCATCAGAATGAACAAGACGGAAGTGACAAGAGAACTCTCTACACCCTAAATAAGGACGATGAAAGCATTGCCCTTGCGAGGCTCTTCTCGCAAACATTGCAGCATACTTTGCTGAATCTTCTTCGATGTTGTTCGAATCTGATTTCTCCGGTAGAAGTTCAAACCAGGCGTATATTCGATAAGCAACGTCTTTTAAGATAAGGCTAGCTCGTTGTTGTCTTTTTGTATCTTCAATATAAATCCCTAACGAATCAAATCGCTCATTATTTAAGTGCATTTGTGTAGGGGCTGATACCAAGCGATCGAGCTCGTTGCGCCTGACGGATATTTTCTTTATAGGTTTGAGAACATCGATTTTTAGAATATGCCATCGGATAGCAGGTTTCCAGAGAATTGCCTCAAAGATTCCCCTGGCTGCGGATGGAGTAATGATATCATAGCTTACTCTTTCAACTTTCATCTCTGGTCGGGTAAAACAAGCATAGTCTCCCCAAATTTCTAGGACCCAATGGTGCTTCATTTACAATCCTCCTACCTTAATCGACGATAAAAAATTCTGGTGTTCTCGGGATCTCATCCACCAAGAGCCCTATTTTATCGCTGTATTCAATATCATTACTCAATGTATATACTTCAGGAAAAATCTCTTGCAATGACCCCCGTTTTATTAACTTATTGAATTGATCATTGTAGATAGATACCGTATATCGTTGAAGTTTTCGAAAGAGCTTTCGTGTTGAAATCTCGGGACGCTTTTGTGCTTGCTTCAGTTGATCAATAAGGCGGGCTCCTGCCTGATACGGCACTAAAATGGTTTTAAAATGTTGATCATCGATGAACTGAAATGCTTCAGCAGCGCTTCGAAATCGAATGTCTATATCATCAGAGATTGCAGGTGTCAAAAAATCCAAGATTCCTTTCTCATCGAGGCTATTTGCTTTCCAGTAGAGGTGCATAAAATAGTGAGAATAAGTATTAGGGTTGTGAAATTGAATTTCTTGTTGCATAGCGAGCAGTGTTTCAGTAGTGTCGTATGCTTTTCGGAGAAAACCCGGAGGAGGCTTGTTTGGAGGACGAAAAAGAACTACAGAACCTAATTTCCCTTTCAGTTGCCCTTCCCGGTTGCACCTGCCAGCGGCCTGAACAATTGAGTCGACACCTGCAAGAGCTCTGTATACTGTAGGAAAGTCGATATCCACCCCTGCCTCAATCAATTGAGTGCTTATTACTCGTACGGGAAGTCCTTGTTTTAACCGTTGTTTAATGTTTTCTATGACTTCACTTCGATGCTGTGGGCACATCAGGGCGGAAAGGTGAATTGAGTTGTCTTCGGGCAGCAAAGAGAATAGCTCTCTACAGCTCTTTCTGTCTGAGACAATACAAAGTACTTGTTCATGTAAAAGAAGTTCTTTTGCAATTTCATCCCATGAATTTACAATCCCTTCTTTTTTGTACCAAGTGAATTCAACCCGCGCAAGGTCTCTATACAAGTCAGGAACGTTTGAAATTATTTCACGTACACTCCCAGTTGGCAAACCAGGGAAAGAAGGGAAGGTTCCTCTTTTTTCGAAGACAGGTTGGGTAGCAGTGCAAAAAAGAATTGAGCACCGATAATGTGTTTGAAGTTGTTGAAGGCTTTCAAGAATAGGATGAAGATACTCTGGTGGTAACAGCTGTGCTTCATCAAAGATGATGATACTTTCTGTTATGTTATGAAGTTTTCTGCATCTGCTTGGCTTTGAAGCAAACAGGCTTTCGAAAAACTGTACGGAGGTCGTTACAATTATTGGAGCGTCCCAATTTTCGGAAGCAAGCCGTACCTTTGGAGAAAGATGATCAGAGTCAAAATTCGAGTGATGCTCAATAACATTTTCTTCGCCAAATATTTGTTTGAAGACATCGGCATTTTGTTCAATAATACTAGTATACGGAATAACATAAATGATTCTTCGTAAAGCATACTGGTTAGCGTGATTGAGGCTAAATCCTAGGCTCGATAAAGTTTTACCCCCACCTGTTGGTACAGTGAGTGAAAAGAATCCTGGAGATAGCTTGGCAGCATGGAGGCAGTCTATGCGAACTTTTTCTCGGACTTTGTTTACTAAAAGATGTTCATTATGTTTGTTCGTTTCGAGAAGTGTTTTCATATAAGCGTCGTATTGATTTTGCATTTGGCTCAATGATGGGAAAACTCCTCGAAGCATCTTGAGGTCATTTTGCATATAGGCTTCAGTGTCTAAAAAATCAGCATCAACGAGACATGAAAAAATCATGCGAAGCCAAAAAGACAAATCAATTGATGAAGGAGAGAAGGATCTGGGTAGGGTAAGATTTTTGTATTGTTTAAGTGGTTCTAAAAAATTTTCAGGGATAGAATGGATTTTATGTTTTGCGCTTTCCAATTGAGAGTGTAGCGCGGCTCGAGAGCCATGGAAATCTGGAAGCCCTGCGTGGTGACCTGCTATGGAGTAAGAGATTAGCCGAGCTATCCAATCGTCAAGATGCTCACTGAGTACAGCAGCTCCAAGCGCTGCATGACCAATGATGCGGCTGTCTGGTTCATACGCCTCGGTGTCGTAACCAGACTTTCTTCTTATATACCTTTGCCATTCATTCGTACTCTTTCCTAAATCATGAGCATAACCGGCTAAACTCGCCCAAGAGTTTGATTGAAAGAAATTCGCAAATTCTTCCGCCAAAGACGCAACGCTATGAAGATGGTCTAAGAGTAGATGCGGCGGGGTCCAAACACCATCGGAATCTTGGGAAACATGAGCTATGTGCGCACGATACTCCAATGTAATTCCTTCTTTCAGTTAAAAACTATTTATGTAATGATAACTCACGGATTGCTCATAGTCAACATTTGTTTACCCTATTAGCAAAAATCGTTTCATGCCAAAAGAAGGGGTTGTCCCGTTAGTTAAATCTCATCAGACTTTCGCAATCGCTCCATTTGGATGTGTATTCCTCAGAGCAAAATCTTATCTAGGACCACCGGATTGGTTCGCCATTTGGGCTGAGCTTTGACTCTCAGATCGAGGCGTAGTTTGCGTCCAGAGAAGATTTGGCGAATTTCAGCTTCGGCGCGACTGCGAATCTTGGCGATACCGCGCCCTCCCTTACCAATGACAATGGCCTTTTGCGTCTCCCGCTCCACAATGATGAAGGCGCGTATCCACACGGTATTGGTCTTCTCATTGAACTCCAAGTCAGCAACTTCGGCATAAATGGCATGAGGAATCTCTTCTATGACCAGGTGCATCGCCTTCTCGCGCAGGATCTCTGCAATGCGGAATTCAACATTTTGGTCAGTATAGGCATCCTCGGGGTAGAGGAGGTCCCCATAGGGTGCGAACTTGAAGAGTTCGATGAGTATCTCATCAACCCCTTCATCCTTCTCAGCCGATGCACTGAGGTGCGCGGCTTTGGGGAAGTGTTCGATGAGGAAGGAGCGAGCAGTATTGATCTCCTCTTCGGTTGCAATATCGCTTTTGTTGATCACACACACCACAGGCGAGTTGGTAGCGCCGATGACCTTTGCCAGATGCAGCTCTTCCTCACCGATGGGCCTCTTGGCATCGATGAGGTAGAGGATCATATCATTTTCGCCCAGGGCACTGACAGCGGTCTGCTGCAGGCGGCGGTTGAGCATCTTCTCACTGAGGTGAAAACCAGGGGTATCGGTGAAGATCAGCTGGCCTCGGCTGTCGGTATAGATTCCCCGGATCGCATTGCGCGTTGTCTGGGGGGTACTACTGGTAATGGCAACTTTCATCTCACAGATGGTATTCAGTAGGGTAGACTTGCCGCTGGAGGGGCGGCCAACGATGGCTACGGTGCCACATTTTCTCGTATCACTCATATTCTTCAGTATATCGATGGCCTATTAGCATGCCTACACTCTCACGGTGAGGTTTGTTTCACTTCCCTCTAGATGCGCTATTGCGTATACTGAGTAAGATACCACGCAACAAAGGGGCGAATAATGCCAGAGACCGATAAAAAACCGACCGGTGCCGAAGCACAGATTCAAGAACAACTTTTGAAGACCCGCAGTATTCTTTTGAGCGGGCAGATTGATAAAGAGAGCGCCGATACCGTAATCAAGCAACTATTAGTCCTCGACGGACAGTCAGATACACCGATCAAACTCTTCATCAACAGCCCCGGAGGGGATGTCGATGCAGGTTTTGCAATCTACGACATGATCCGTTTCATCAAGGCTCCGGTAACAATCATCGGTATGGGCTTGGTTGCCAGTGCAGCAGTCCTGGTACTCTTGGCAGCCCCTGCTGAGCGCCGCCTAGGTCTTCCTAACTCCACCTACCTGATTCACCAGCCGATGAGTGGGATGCGAGGGGTCGCCACTGCCATCGAGATCCATGCCCAACACTTGGAGAAACTACGCAGTAAGCTCGACCAACTGATCTCCACCGAGACCGGCAAGAGTCTTGAAGAGGTCAGTGAGAATACTGAGCGCGATCACTGGCTCAGCTCTGAAGAGGCAAAGGCCTATGGCCTGGTCTCCTCAATCATCATGACCCAGGACGAGATCGCGTGATTTAGGATATGGCGAAGACACGATACCTCAGTGAGGGCGAAAAGCGTATAGGACGCAAACACCTCTACTTGCAGGAGCTGTATAACGGGGTGGCCTACAGCCTCCTCGGCGATACCATTATCTACCTCTTCGCCATCCATTTTGCCGCAAGCAACATTGCCCTCGGATACATCTCAGCTGCTGCATACCTGACTGGCATCGTACTGCCTTTTGTGACCTGGATCTTCAATGGGAAGAACCACATCAAGGTGCAAGCCGGTGTTTGGGCGATGCGGGGGTTGGTCTGCCTGCTCTACATAGGATTGTACTTTTTGAGTGGAACCTCGGCGGTCGTTCTGCTCTTGATCGTTTACACGCTCTTCAATCTCTTTCGCATGGTAGGCATCGCCCTCCATGACTCGACGATCAGGACAGTCTCGTCTGCAAGCAACCGGGGGAGAATCGTAGCAGGAGTCAATACTGCCTACCACAGCTCATCTATTGTTGTACGGATTCTGACTACCATCGTCCTCTCCATCGAACGCTTTGCCGGCCTGTTGGGCCTGCTCGTTCTACAGGTCTTCGGCGTCGCAGCAAACCTTCTTGCTGCCCGGCAGATGTCTCTGATCCCCTCTCGTACCAACATCGTTCATAAGAAGGGGAGGAATGTCGGAGTAATTTTCTCCGAGGCGATGAAGGATGCATCGATGCGTCGCCGCCTCATCCTCCGTTGGCTCTCCTTGGCTGTTTCAGTTGTCTTTGCCCTGACCATTCCCTTCTTACAGATCGAGCTGGGCCTCTCCAACGCTCTGGTGGTCGCCTATTCGGTGATCCTCAGCCTTGCCGTCATGGTGGCAAGTTATATTAGCCGACAGTTCTCCGATCGGCTGGGCAGCCGACCCCTGGTCTTCTTTGCAACACTCTTTTCGATGTTGACCTTTGTCATTTGGATTCTCATCACACCTAACGTCTCAATGCTCTGGTTCTTTGTGCTCGGCTTCTTCACCAACTTTTTTGTCAGCTTGATCAGCATCCTGACTTTCCGCTTGGTTACCCAGGTGATGCCCGATGAGGGGACAGTCCCGTTCAACGCGATGGTCAACTTTGTCATTGCCATCCTCGCACTTGTCGTAGGTCTCCTTAGCGGTGTACTGGCTGACTTGGCTCCGGTAGCTCGCTCCATCTTTGTCATCGAAGATTACACATTGGGAAACGGGTACACCTTTGTCTTCCTCTTCGCCCTCCTATTGACTGCAGTTGAGCTACTTTTCTCAGTGCGACTGAAAGAGATCGGTGCTTACTCCAGTCAGGCAGCCGCCCAAGTGCTCTTCTCTCGCCACGGCTTGCGTGCAGTCTCGATGATTGAGAAGCTTGAGCGAACCACTGACCCAGCAAAAAGACGACTCTTGATGCTCACCCTAGGTGGCAACTTCCATAACTTGGCTACCAGCGAACTACGCCAGATTTTAGCCAGTCCGTTCTCACCTGATAAGTTGGAGGCTGTGCGTACCCTTGCAGACCGTCCCCGTAAGGCTTTGCTCGATGACCTGATCCGTGTCGCAAAGGATGATGATTCGTTTGTTCAACTCGATGCGATTGCCGCCTTGGGCTCCTATCGCAAGGAGGAGCGGGCTAGGGAGGCACTGTTGGCTCTCGTACTCCATGGGCGGTGGGCCAGTGTTCGCTCGATGGCCAGCAAGTCTTTAGCCCGCGTCAGTGAGGGCACCGAATACCTGAGTTTGATCAATGAGCTCAGTCATTCGGCTCGTCACATCGATGAGACGATTGACTACCTGGTGGCCAAGCAGATCATGGATCGTAGCGGCTCCTATCTCACTGAGTTCTTCATCTCCATCGACCAAGGCCGCAGCCCTACCTTTCGCCAAACCCGCTATGCGGTGATCGCCAGCATGATTAAGTTCGATTCTCCACGCCTGGCCCTGATCTATGAGCGCATGAACCTCGGCAATAAAGATTATCTATCAACCTTTCTCTCTGAGGCACGGGACTTGGCCCTCATCGACCTCAATTACTCCAAGATTCTCAATTGGTTTGCGGGCGGTGATTGGGAAGCGGTACGTACCCTCTGTATCCAAATCCTTGAAGGCAGCGACGTGAGCTTCAATGAGCGATACGATCACCTGAAGATCGGATTGCTCAAAGCTAAGACAATGGACATTGAAGTTTTTGATATCCAGGACATGCTGGCATTGCTCTACTTCAGCTATTCACTGGGTAAGAATGTGCGCCAGTGAAGTGAAACGACCATCCCCCTCCCTTTAGGGGTATGTGGACCATTATTGCTCTCATCATCGCCCTGCTCTTTGGGTGTGAGACAACCCCTACCGATGACCCTAAAACCTTCCGGGTCGTCTCCTATAATGTGCAGAATCTCTTTGATGCGACCTTTGATGGGGATGAATATCCTGAGTACCAAGACCCCAAGCGATGGACTGAGCGCTCTTATCGAATGCGCCTAGAGACGGTGAGCCGAACGCTGAGCGACCCCAAGCTCGGTTACCCTGATATCGTGGTTCTCCAAGAGGTAGAGGGTGACCGTGTTGTCGAGGATTTACTGAAGGGTAGGCTCGCTTATCGAGGGTATCGATGGTATGCGACGGCCACCGCAGAGGGTAGTGCGATTAGTGTTGCGGTAATCAGCCGTCATCCACTCACCGGCGCTGCAACCCACAGTTATGATGGAGGTCGTCCTGCCTTAGAGGTCAGCGTTGAGACAGAGCGGGGGGCGATTACCATCTTTGCCCTCCATGCAAAAAGCCAGATCGGCGACTATGAAGAGACTGAGGCAAAGCGACTTGCGCTACTGCGTACCATCGGAGCTGCTGCGGGGGAGCGAACCCTCTCCAATATCTTGATCTGTGGGGATTTCAACGAGAACCCTGACGCGGTGTGGCATACCCAGGGGGTACAGACCGCTTTGGTGCATGTTGCTCATCCAGAGGCTGAACGGTTCATCGAATCGGGATCTTTGCCCGTTACTGGATCGAAAGCAGGGATGCATCCCCAGTGGTTTTATAGCGCCTACCTCGATGAACCCAATGGATTGACCGGCAGCTACAGCTATAAGGACTCTTGGCATCAATATGACCAGATTCTTGCTGGGTATCGTCTCTTTGATGGATTGGGATGGGAGTATGATGACTTTGTTGTGTGCGATCTCCCATCGCTTGTTGATAGCGACGGGAGACCAAGGGCATGGAATCTACAGATCCTCGATGGGGTCAGTGACCACCTGCCGGTGATGATGACGCTGCGGCGGCGTTAGGGTCTATCGGTCTTTGGGAAACTTGAGCTCGTAGAAAATCTGCTCAAGCTCCAGGGCAATGTTGATGTTATGGACCACCGGTAGGGTACCATCTTCCTGGAGGATGGGTTTGAGGGTGATGGGGGTAAAGTTGAGCACTCCCATCACGCCCGCTTTCAAGAGCCGGTCGTAACTGTCGCTGGCTGCTTGCTCAGGTACCGTAAGGATACCAACACTTACATCCATCTGACTGACTATCTCGTTGAGCTGGGTCATCGGGTGAATGGGTACCGGATAGCTCGTGTCATTATAGGTCGACGGATCGGTGTCAAAGCCTGCGATAATTCTAATCCCATCGGGTTCAAAACCAGTGTAGTGCATCAATGCTTTACCGATGCGCCCACATCCAAGGATAATGCAGTTCTGACTATCTCCTTTGCCAAGCAATTCTCCGAGGGAGGCGAGTAGGTCTACAATCTGATATCCACCACGTTTCTGCCCATAAATGGAGAGTTGACTGAAATCCTTGCGCACGATAGCTGCAGAGACGCCAGCGGCGTCTGCAAGGTTGTTTGCAAAGACCCGTTCCAGACCGATGGTTTTCAGACGATTAAGTGAACGGTAATAGCGGGTGATGCGAATCAACTGGTCGGTGTTCATGTTGATTTCTCCTATTAATGTGAAAAATTGTATATTAATAGTGTTAAATTGTCAATTAAAACAATATGTTTTGCCCGACATATCATTAATGAGAATTATTTTCACAAAACCTATGTACACAAATCGATAAAAAATGATAGGATGCGGGCGAGATATTTTACGGTACTGGAGGAATCATGTCTCAGATCGCTGAAACTACATTTTCACCCAAGCTGGTCTCGTTCATCGAAGAGTGGAAGACCAAACCGGGCAACCTCATCATGGTATTGCATAAAGTCCAAGAGGAGCAGCAATACATCAGTCGTGAGGCCGCAGACAAAGTCGCCGAGATGCTCGGTGTCCCATTGGCCACAATCTGGGGGGTTGTCTCATTTTATCACTTCTTCAAGCTGACTCGACCAGGTAAAAACAATATCCAGGTCTGTATGGGCACCGCTTGCTACCTCAAGGGTGGGCAAGCCCTCATCGACGAGTTGAGCGCGCAGTTGAACATTCCTGAGGGAACCGTCCGCGAGGATGGACTTTTCTCCTTGGAAGGGGTGCGTTGTATCGGCTGTTGTGGCCTTGCACCGGTGATGACAATCAACGGAGAGGTCTACGGCAAAGTGACCAAGAAAGAGGTCGCCAAGATTCTTGGCCAGTATAACGAGGATTGACTCTCCGTGCACATCTCGCTCTCCGATTATCTGATGGACATCGTACAAAACTCCTTTGAGGCTGGCTCAATCCACGTTGCAGTGACCATTGAGCAAGGCTTGGAGAAGATCGTATGCACCATCGAGGATGATGGGAAAGGGATGGATGCGCACCAACAGAGAAGTGTCCTCGATCCTTTTTATAGCGAGGCAGGCAAGCATGACCGGCGTCGCGTAGGGCTAGGACTGCCATTCTTGCACCAGGCTGTTGAGGCAGCTGGAGGCTCGTTCGTATTGGAATCCGCGCTCGGTGAGGGCACTACGGTTCGCTTCAGTTTTAAGAGCGACCACTTGGATACCCCGCCGACCGGTGATCTTGCCCTCGCACTCGCCACTTTGCTGGCACATCCGTTGGCCCAAGACTTGGTTATCAAGCGCCAGTGGGAGAGTGATGGGAAGCGCGGTGGCTACACACTAGATCGTAGCGAACTGCTTGAAGTTTTGGGAGAGTTTGAGAGCAGCGGAAATCTGCTGCTACTCAGGCAGTTTGTGGCAAGTCAGGAATCTGAAGTGCCAAGTGAAGTTAGATAGGTAAAACAGGAGAAGAATACATGGCAAAGATGACATTGGAGGAGCTACGCAAACTCCGACAGCAGGTACAAGGGGATTTGCAGAAGCGGGATATCGAGGGCAAGGATAGCCGGATTATCATCGGCATGGGCACCTGTGGTATCGCAGCAGGAGCAAAAGAGACCCTCGACGGATTTCTTTCAGCCCTCGATGAGAAGAAGATCACCAATATCTCGGTCACCCAGACCGGATGCATGGGCCTTTGCTACGTCGAGCCAACCGTTGAAGTCATTGTCCCTAACATGCCTACCGTAATCTACGGGAAGGTGGACAAAGAGACTGCCAAGAAAATCATTGAAGAGCATATTGGAGCCGGTCGCTTGGTAACCGATCACATCTACGATCGCCCAGCGGCTGACATCATCAAGAAGGACGGGGGTAGGTAATGGCGTTTCGAAACTACATCCTGGTCTGCGGAGGAACGGCGTGTGAGTCGATCAAAAGCGACCAGATCTACAAAAATCTGATCAAGGCATGCGAGGACCACGGGATTGCTGACGAAGTGCAGATCGTGAAGACCGGATGCTTTGGTTTCTGTGAACAGGGACCGATTGTCAAGGTCCTTCCTGAGGATGCCTTCTATGTGAAGGTCGAGCCTAAGGATGCTGAAGAGATCATCGCCGAACACGTGATCAAAGGCCGCCAGGTCGAGCGACTGCTCTACGATAAGAGTAGCAGTACTCGCCATGCCCGTGTTGAGGACATCCAGTTCTACCAAAAACAGTTCCGCATTGTCCTACGTAACTGTGGATTCATCAATCCAGAGTCCATTGATGAGTACATCGCCCGTGAAGGCTACCAAGGTCTTGAGCGTGCACTCTTTGAGATGACTAGTGAAGATATCATTGAGGAGCTGAAAAACTCAGGCCTCCGTGGTCGCGGAGGAGCAGGTTTTCCCACTTGGATGAAGTGGAACTTCACCCGTCAGGCAAAGGAAGACATCAAGTATGTTGTCTGTAACGCTGACGAAGGGGACCCCGGTGCCTACATGGACCGTTCCACCTTGGAAGGAGACCCCCACTCGGTCATCGAAGCGATGACCATCTGTGGAAAGACCATTGGTGCCCATAAGGGTTACATCTATATCCGTGCTGAGTACCCCTTGGCCATCGACCGCCTGGAGATTGCCATGCAGCAGGCTCGTGAGTACGGGCTTTTGGGCAAGGATATCCTGGGCAGTGGATTTGACTTTGACATCGAGATTCGCCTTGGCGCTGGTGCCTTCGTCTGTGGAGAAGAGACCGCTCTTCTACAGTCCATCGAAGGTAAGCGCGGTATGCCACAGCCCAGGCCGCCGTTCCCGGCAGTCAAAGGATTGTGGGGCAAGCCGACAGTTATCAACAACGTTGAGACGTGGGCAAACATCCCGGTGATCATCACCCGTGGAGCGACCTGGTTTAGTAAGATTGGTACCTCTGACTCGAAGGGAACGAAGGTCTTTGCCCTCACCGGTAAGATCCGTAACTCTGGACTCGTAGAGGTGCCCATGGGAACGACGCTGCGCGACATCATCTTTGATATCGGCGGTGGCATTGCTGGAGGCAAGAAGTTCAAGGCAGTGCAGACCGGCGGTCCCAGTGGTGGCGTACTGACTGAGGAATACTTGGATACCCCGATCGACTTCGGTTCCTTGGTAAAGGCCGGCTCAATGATGGGAAGTGGTGGAATGATTGTCATGGACGAGGATGATTGTATCGTCGACGTGGCCAAGTTCTACCTCGATTTCTCAGTCGATGAATCCTGTGGCAAGTGTGCTCCCTGTCGCATCGGTGGCAAGAGCCTGCACCGGATTTTGGAGAAGATCACCAAGGGTAACGGCGTGATCGAGGATATCGCAACGATGGAGGCCATCGGCGAGGCAATGAAGAAGGGAAGTCTCTGTGCTCTTGGCCAGACGACTCCCAATCCCATCCTCTCGTCGCTTGAGCACTTCAAGGATGAGTATCTGGCCCACATCGAGGATAAGAAGTGCCCCAGTGGCACCTGTAAGGATTTGATCTCCTACTGGATCCTCGAGGACAAGTGTACCGGCTGTACGATTTGTGCACGCAAGTGCCCCGTCGATGCAATCAGTGGGGCCCGCAAGGAAATCCACGTTATCGACCAAGCCGCTTGTACCCAGTGTGGCGTCTGCTATGAAATGTGTCGGTTCGATGCCATCGAAATCCGCTGATAGTGTTGGAGGATAGTGAATTGAGTACTGTGAATATTAAAATAAATGGAACGCCCGTTGAGGTTGCTGCAGGAACGTCGATCTTGCATGCCGCCCGGCAGGCCGGATATAAGATCCCGACGCTCTGTTACCACGAGGACCTGGTTCCCTTCGGATCCTGTGGTCTGTGTATTGTAAAACAAGAGGGAAGCACGAAGATCCTCCGAGCCTGTGCTGCCACCGCTTTTGAGGGAATGAGCATCATCACCCATGATCCCGAATTGCATGAAGTGCGCAAGACGATTTTGGAGATGATCCTTTCAACCCACCCGTCGAGCTGTCTCACCTGTATCCGTAACGGTGAGTGTGAGCTACAGGACCTTGCCGCTGAATTTGGTATCCGTGAGCAGCCCTTCGAGGTTCGCCTCAGCGATCGTCCGG
Source organism: Sphaerochaeta sp. (assembly GCA_041654935.1). Taxonomy (GTDB): domain Bacteria; phylum Spirochaetota; class Spirochaetia; order Sphaerochaetales; family Sphaerochaetaceae; genus Sphaerochaeta. The sequence continues at coordinate 12,803 of JBAZCM010000005.1, forward strand.
TGGATACCTCCTCGGATTCGATCGTCCTCGATCCAGAGAAGTGCATCAAGTGTGGCCGTTGTGTCCAGGTCTGTCAGGATTTACAGGGTGTCTTCGCCCTTGAGTTCATCGGTCGCGGTGACGATACGATTATGGCCCCTGCCGCAATGCTCCAGCTTGAGGATAGCCCCTGTGTACGCTGTGGCCAGTGTGTCGTGCACTGCCCAGTTGGTGCAATCTACGAGAAGGATGAGATTGCAACCTTCCGCGATGCGATCAATGATCCGGACAAGCAGGTAGTCGTCCAGATCGCCCCCTCGATCCGAGTGGGACTGTCCGAGTCATTTGGACTGCCCGCAGGAACGGTTACCACCAAGCGCATCTATGCAGCACTGCGTAAGCTCGGGGCTGTTGCTGTGCACGACACCAACTTCGGTGCCGACCTGACCATCATGGAAGAGGGCAGTGAGCTATTGGGCCGGATTGCCGGCGGCGGACCGCTTCCCCAGTTTACCTCCTGCTGTCCTGCTTGGGTCGACTACATCGAAAAGTACTACCCGGACCTGCTGGACTACGTCTCCAGTGCCAAGAGTCCGATGCAGATGGTCGGAGCAGTGCAGAAGACCTTCTATGCAGATCGCACAAAGATCGATCCTGCGAAGATGTACACCGTTGCCATCATGCCGTGTACCGCCAAGAAGTATGAGACACTGCGCGACGAGAGTATGTACTCCAGCGGCCACAAGGATGTGGACTTGGTGCTCACCACCCGTGAGTTTGCCCGCTTGATCAAGAGTTCGGGCATCGATTTCCTCTCCCTTGAGGAGGAGGAGTCGGACAACCCACTGGGTGAATACAGTGGAGCTGGTACGATCTTCGGTGCAACCGGTGGCGTCATGGAAGCGGCAGTGCGCACTGCCTACCATGTAGCAACCGGCAAGGAGCTGGAGAACGTTGATGTCGAGACGGTTCGTGGTCTTGAGGAGATCAAGAAGGGAACGGTGGACTTTGACGGCACCCCGGTACGTGTAGCTGTCGTGCACGGTCTCAGCCATGTCGCTGAGCTGCTCGATGAGGTACGTGAAGCCAAGGCCAAGGGCGAACAAGCTCCCTACGAGTTTATCGAGGTCATGGCCTGTCGTGGTGGATGTATCGCCGGTGGCGGACAGCCTTATGGGGCCACTGACATCCTGCGTAAGGAGCGTGCTGCCGGTCTGTACGCAGATGATAAGGCAAGTGAAGTGCGCTGCTCTCACCACAACGAGTCAATCATTAAATTGTACGACGAATTCTTGGAGAAGCCACTGAGCGAGAAGGCACACCACCTCTTACACACCACCTACGAGACTCGGTCCAAGTACACAAACTGATACCTGAGCAATTACACACTGGAGGCCCGGATAATCCGGGCCTCCAACTTCTTCTAACTGGTACAATCACTCGGGGATTTTATAGAGCTGCAAGGATGCGCTGTTTGTCGAAGTGACCACCACATGATCGCCCTTAGGCGAAACATCCATCGAATGTGGGGTGAGAGATCCAAGCTCTGTGGTTCCAAGATTTTCGAGCCCACCACTTGTTGTGAAGGTGAAGATATGCAGATTTCGACTTCCACTACACAATACGAAAAGCCGGGTTCCTCCACTTGCTCTTCTCATCAAAGAGATTTGGTTCATCGTTCCCAATCCGCCAATCCCTGATGTAAAGACTTCTCTTTGGGCCCATTGGTTGGCTCCAGTTCTTTGGAAGCGTCCTACATCTTTGTTTGTTGCATAAATGAGGTTTGAATCATCGAGGAATCTCACTTCTTTAATGCCGGTGAGGTAGGGTGTCTCCGGGCCAGTATGAATCTCTATTTCGCTGAAGAACTCAACACCAAAGGGGAATTTCTGATAGAGGCGCAACTCCGATTTTGCCGTTTTGGAGAGGGCGGCATACTCACCGCTTGGGCTGAAGTCCATGGCGTCATAGGGTATTTCGTCGCCGAAGAATGGCTCATAGTAGTATGGGTTGTGTGCTTCGGCGGCTGTATATGCATAGAAGTTAGCCGATGCCACGACCTCCTTGTTGGGATGAAGGCCGAAGATTACCCCCGCTGACCGATCGATGGAGAGGTGGTGCAGGTACGGGAAGGTTCCTGTTCCCCACTCCTCATTGCCATAGTTGTTCTCCTTCTCAAGGATCTTGATCAGTGAACTGCTGGTCAAGTCATATTGATAGAAGACAAGCTTAGGATTCACTGAATTGGAGATTGCTACTCGATAGGTCAATAGATCGACAAAGATGTCAGTTACACCATTCACGTTGAATTGGTCGGCAGTGGAGTAGGTGTGAACGACCTCCACTGAGTCCCGGACAATACGGCAGACTTGCAAAGTCTTATGGGTATCGCTGGCCAGCAAAAATTTCCCATCGGGCAGGAAGGCAATCTTTGCTCCAGATCCGATGCAGATGCCGTCGGTATTGTCCACAACCGTGTTGACGAGCGTAGGGATTCCTGCTTGCCCGCCGACCTTGGCATTGAAACAGATGCTGGCCGAACCGGAACTGGCGATCAATGCTCCTTTTGCGATGACGTCAAGGCGATGGTTGCCACTGGTTGGGGTAAAGGTATAGGTCAAACCGCTGCCCACCTTGTGTCCATCCAGATACCAATCCAGCTCGAGATTTTCGCCACTGTTGGTGACGATAGTTGCTGTAGCACTTTGTTGGGCAACCATGGTCTCACTGATACCATCAATCATGCATTCAACCGGAACTCCCAGGCGGTCGATCAAGAGAAAGGAGTGGGGAATTTCGGCGAACTTATCAAGCTTCAGCTCAATCGTTGCTTCGGTTGTGCGCGCTCCCACAACTCGCACTACTTCAGCACATCCGGCTACCGAAAGAGCTCCGCTACAGAGTTGGGCTTGCAGCGTGTAGGATCCAGCATCAAGGGTCGATTGATAGACCACCGACCCACTTGCGCTGTTGTTGGTCTTCGGAGTAAGCAACCGCTTCTCTCCTTCACTGTCGATGAGCCATACCGACAACGATGCATCGCTGATCCTGCTGCTGTCCCAATGAAAGGCAATGCTCATCACCCCCTTACCGACCAAGTTGTCCAGTTCAATAACCGCTTCAGTTGGCTCTTTGGTAAGTGTTACCGTGGTGTCGCCTCTCATCAGATCTACGCCAACATTGTTCTGTGCTACCGCGCTGATCTGCCAGTTTCCGATCAACAATCCCTGGACCTCGACGTTCGATGAGGTGCTCACCACACTGAACTCCGATCCTTGGGGACCTGAGCCCTCCACGACATAGCGAGACACAGAGAGCGGTGTGTCGTTTGGTGCCAATGTTCGCTCTGCGCTCTCTTGGTTTGCCATGTTCAGTCGCAGTGACGAGCGAGAGGCCTCCTCATCACTACAGCTGGTAACAATCAAAACCAAAAGACACAGAGCCAAAATCAAAACGCTTGGTATTCGTCTGTTCATCTTGTCCTCCACCTGCTAAGGAGACTCGTGCCAACAAATGCTTCATCTCTTTTCTTTATTCGCTACACGCGATACAGTTGGCCCATGCGCTTTCTTTTGAGTATTCTCCTGCTTGCAACAATGCTGGTAGTAATCTTCATCAACCCCCTCTGGCTAGGGAGGGGAGTTCACTTCTCTCTGATCCTTTTGCTCTTTGTCTTCGGTGGTCTGTATTGGTTTGTGATCACCCGAGTATCAGCAAAAAATGCCGCCACCTTCTTGGGAGAGCGGGTGCTTCTCTGTCGGTTTGGAGCGACTGGTGGCACAGTAGGAGGGCCAAACCGCTGGGGCTCATTGGTAGCCACCGAAGAGCAGATCCTCTTTCTCAGTCGAAAGGCAAAAGAGATTGAGATTGTGTTTCGCCTGGAGCGCGATCAGATTCGCAGTATTTCGCTAGAAAAAGAAGGGCGCAAAAAAAGACTCCTCCTCATCGGCGATGAAGAGGAGCATTGGATTTTGGCTGCTCGGCTTAGTGCGTTGGCAGCGCTCTTAGAAGCGCCTAAAAGGCCAGTGAGAAGCTGATTCGGGGTGCCTCGAGGGCAAAACCTGCTTTTTCACCAACATTCCAGTGAGTTAATAGTGCTGCCTCCAAGGAGACGGAGAAGTTTTCAAGCACTTGATAGGAGAGGCCAACACTCGCTCGGCCCAGAAGACCGAACTGTGGTTTTGAGCCCAAGCGTACAGATGGGCCGCCCATCACCGTTACGGGGAAGGAGAAGTTCTTGACTTTGCCAAGGACCCAGCTCGCCCCACCCAGAAGATCAAGGTTCCAAAGCCCATCAGTCGATCGAGCTCCAAACGAGCCACCTACCTTCAGTCGTTCCCCAGTCCAATAGAAGAATTGTGCATCTATTGCAAGTCCGTTATTCGTGAAGGTGGGCAGCTGCCAGTGAGGAATACCCAAGGAGACCTGGGCTTCCCATTTGGGGGTGAGAATCGGTTTGTCCGGGCGAGCGGTCGGCACCTCTGCAATAATGGCAGCCGGCTCTTCTTTGATCTGTTGTGCGACAGCCTCTTCAAGAATCTGCTCGTCCTCTTCGATGGGAAGGGACTCTTCTTCCTCTGCGACAATCAAATCTTCTTCGCCCTCAATAATCGGGTCTTCTTCCATCATGGCCAAAGGCTCTTCATCCGCTTCTACGACTAGGGACTTTGGCTCCTCTTGCACCATCGGAGCAACTGCAGCAGATTCACCGAGAGCAAAGAGGCCAGTTTCAAAGAAGTGCTGTAGATCATCGATGGGGATGATAGTGACCTCCACCTCCTGCTCTGCAGAAATCTGGGGTTCTACGACCGCAGGATCTGCAATCTCCTCTATTACCAGCATTGGCTCTTCTTCGAGGTCGAGGGGCTCACTGGGAGGGGGAGCGGTTTCAATCACTGGTGCGCTGACTGCAGGTTTTTCGCTGACCGGTGTAGGGGCAGGCGCTTTTTTTGCAATCGGTGTGGCTACTGGCTGAACAGGCTGCTCGGCGACCTGCTCCTTACCGATGTCGGAGAGCGGGACGAACTCCATATACCAATAGACTCCACCTGCGACCGTCAGGACGGCAATGATAATCAATGCAAAAAGACCACTTCTGCTCACGGCGTACTCCTTGGATTCAGTATAGCATCTTGGCAGGACTTTCCAACTGTTTGGGTATGAAAAAACACTCCATCCCCAAAAAAGGGTACCCCTTTCGGGGAATATCCAGCGCAAAGTCCCTGTGGTAGCGTCATAGTCATGGAAGCAATGGGCAAGCGACAAACAGCAATCATAGTAGCACTGTTGATGCTCTGGCCTTTGGGGGCAACCTCACCCTTACGGCTGGGGGTGGACCTTATGGCCCTCCCAAGTCTCTTCTCACATACTACAAGAGTGCGGGCTGAGGCTAGTTTGGGCTTGAGCGATGAGTTTGGTCTACGCATCCCTTGTAATTTTGATATCGAGATGGTTCGCAACGGCCCCTTCTATATGGAAGGAGCCATTTGTCTGGACTACCATCCGATGGGCTGGCCGCTGTGTATCTCCCTCTCATTGGCCCAGGTGGGCATTTTGGCCAACCATCCCTGGGAGGAGAAGGCCTCTTTCTATTTTCTCAATGAGATGGCCATCGCGTGGGATTGGCAGACTCGCTGGGGTTTGTATTTCCGTCCTCAAATAGTTATTCGCGATCCCAATCGGATGTTTGAAATGGAATACAAAGAGCTTTCAGAACTCTTTTCACGGTTTGCAATGGTTCGTTTTTCCTGTTTGGTGGGCTGGTCGTTTTATATCGGACCCTCCATCGGCGATGAAGATATGTGAGAAAAATTCTAGAAAGGAGAGAGGGGAATGTTGAAACGGATAGGAACATGGATAGTAGTGACTCTACTGATCATTCCAATCAGTGGCTGTTCAATGGGATGGGAAGCGCATCATAAGACGCGGATTGCCGACAATCAATTATTGCCACGGTCGGCGGCAATGATTGAGGAACAACGGGAGAACGTCTGGCCATTTTTGGATGAAGAGTTTGCGTCAATCGTTGCCCGGGGAGATCTGGACGGCCAGCAGATTGTTGCCAATGTCCTCGGTGAAGAGCAGGGGCGTGAATACTTGGAGTTCATGTACACCGTAGGTGAAGATGAGTTTGAGGAGGCTGTTGCCTATGCATACTCGCTGCTCGATGAAGAGAGTCGCCAAGATTTGGATGAGAAGCTGGTGCAGGCGCGAGCCTTGATGATGCAAAAGGGAGCAGAGCTTGCCCGTGCTCTGGCTCCGAGTCAGCGAGCAGCTTTTTGGAAGGATATGCAACTCTTGATTACCCGAACGCTGGTACTCTTCACCGCAGGGGTTGTGTATGCATGCATTCCGACAATCGTTTTGTGGGGCAAGATTGCGGCCGCTACTGCCATTGCAGTTGCTACCGGGGTCGTTGCATCCACGGTGATGTCGATCTGGCGTTACTATCAGTTCGGTGGCTCTGCTGATGAGTCCTTTGCCGAATGGATTGCCGCCGTAACTACCGAGCCTGAGCTCTCCTATGCACTGGCTGCGAGCATGATAGCCACCGGGGAGACCCTTAAGAGAGGACCTGTCGTAACTGGGATTATCCTCTGTGTCTTTGCCATCTACAATGTCATAGACATGCTCAAGCCCATGTTGAAGAAATACAACTTCACCATCTAAAGAAGCGTGGTTGCTCCTGTGCCTACTTTGTGGAATACTTTGCCTATAAACCCTGCCAAGGAGCAACCACTGTCATGTCCAATACCTTCGAACAAGATCTTCTTTCCCGTTTTCTTCGCTACGTCGCCGTCGATACCATGAGTGACGAACAGGCTGTAGCCACCAAAAGTCCTTCCACCGAAGGACAATGGGAGCTGCTGCACATGCTCGCCGATGAGTTGAAGCAGATGGGTATCGATGATGTCCATGTCGACGAGGCGGGTGTTGTCATTGCCCGTCTTGCACCGACCACCAATAAAAAAGTTCCTACTGTCGGCTTTATGGCCCACGTTGACACCGCCGATGATGTGCCGGGCAACGGAGTAAAAGCGCGAGTTATCGACTCCTATGATGGCTCTGATATTCTGCTCAACGAAGAGCATACCCTTGCTGTAGCAGATAATCCAGAGCTGCTCAACTATACCGGTGAAACGCTTATCGTCACCGATGGTACTACACTGCTGGGTAGTGATGACAAAGCTGGCATCGCAGAGATCATGAGCGCCGCTGCTTATCTCTTGGCAAACCCCCAGATCGAGCGAGGGGAGGTGGAGTTGATCTTCACCAGCGATGAGGAGACGGGGGCGGGGATGGATAACTTTCCTTACGATAAGATCAACAGCGAGTATTGCTATACCATCGACGGCGGTGGTCGGCACGTCATTGAAAGTGAGTGCTTCAACGCAGCGACAGTAAAGGTTCGCTTTGAGGGAATCAGTTATCATTTGGGTATGGCTCGTGGCAGACTGGTCAATGCCCTGACCATGGCAGCCTTTTACATCAATGCCCTTCCCCAGGCCGAGAGCCCTGAGGCCACCGATGAGCGATACGGTTACTACTGCGCCCAGAATATCAGTGGTACGGCAACACAAACCGACCTGACCATTTACCTACGCGACTTTGACCTTGATACCCTCAAGCGACGAGTAGCTGCCCTTCAATCACTGGCTGGGGCAACTGAAGCCCTCTACCATGGCGGCAAGGTCACCGTTGATACCTCATACGTCTACTACAATATGGCCCTCGTTGCCCAAGAGAAGCCCTTTGCCATGGAGAATCTCCATGCCGCAGGCAAAGAACTAGGCTTCACGCTTACTGAAGAGTTGATCCGCGGCGGTACTGACGGAGCACGTATGGCCAATGAGCACAACATCCCCTGCCCGAACATCTTCACCGGTGGACATAACCTTCACTCGGTCTATGAGTGGGCAGCGCTTCCGGCAATGGTCGATGCAGCGAATCTGATCATCAAGATCGTGGAAGTGGGGGCGCGTGCGTGAGACGAGCCCTAGCATTGCTCAGCTTTCTCTTGCTCAGCTCAGCGTTGCTCGGGGCCTCCTTTAGCTTCAAAGCCGAAGCACTTGTCGATGAGGCATATGCTCTGATCGTCGAAAAATCCCTTTTAGAGCTCCTTGTTCAGCGTAGACCTAGTTCTGTAGAGCTGACTGCCACTCTCTCCGATGACCTCACCTTGCATATTGAGGGCAATGGAGAGAGCCTCTCAACTCCTCTTCCTCAACAAGAGGGGGAGGTTGAGGCTTTTCTTATCGCACTGTTGGGATGGGACGGCGCACGTTTTTTTGACCCTCTTGAAGGAGGGCGTCTCTCCTATCCTACCAAGGGCGGCTTCATGCTCACAGACTTTGAAGGAGCCAAGGAAGGAGAGCGATTTTGGGCTTTCGATGCCGATGGAAGACGGGTAGGAAGCCTTCTGCTCACCCATAGCGCCGATCAATCACAAGTTGCAGTGCAGCGCTCAGGTCGCGCTCTGTTGCCCCACATGGCAGTTGGGCGAACAAGTACATTCGACTTTGGCGTGTATGCGAACCTCTCCCTCTCCCTCGGGTGGGGGGCCGAGATCTTTGTCCACCATTGGCGCACCCTGCATCCATTCTTTCTCAGTGCGGCGATTCTCTATCACAGTGTTGATGGGATAGGCCTCCGCCTTGGGGTAGGGGCAACGTTGCCGATGAGCCAACTCTTTGGCACGCGATCACACTTGGCAAGAAACCTCTCTGTAGAGGGGTGGGCAGGGACAAGCCTTGGCTATGCCCAAGACCTGGTCGTCAGTGCGGACGGACGAATCGGACTCTCCTATCACTTTGACCGGTGGAAGATAACAGCTTTAGTAGGAAACCGAATAGGTGTCTCCAAGGGCATGATCGTCGACCAAGGGCTTTTCTTCACTGTGGGAACAGCGTACACTATGAGCCGATGAAACGCCTCCTGCCCCTATTGATCATCCTTCTCATCCTCACCTCCTGCACCTCTTTTGGGGACTTGGTACGCTCTCAGGTCGACGGACTGCCTTCGTGGGTCAACAACCCTCAGGTGAGAGCCGATCAATACCCCTTTGTGGGAAAGGGGAGTGCCCAGGTCACTTACAATGCTCGTCTTGATGCCTATGAACACATCCTCGAACAAATCTCGGCCTTTGTGGGCGAGGATATTCGAGAGGAGTATTATCGTGAACTGACGACCACCACCCGGATCGCCGACTTCAACCTTTCGGTAACCGCAGAGCATCTGCGCACCGAAAAAGGATTGCAACAGGTCTACCTATTAGCCCGTGCCGACCGAGAGGCCCTGGAGGGAAGACGGACTACTATCTACCGACAAGCCATCGAACGACAGGCACGCATTGAAGCGCTCATTGTTGAAGCCGATCGCTCCTATCGACAAAACCATGATACGCTGACCATCGCCCGCTACCTTGAAGCGGCAACCATTGCCTCCCAAGGGCCGGTATTGGAGAAGAAGCATGACCCAGCAGCTCTCATCGACCGAGCGGTGGGTTATATCAAAGCCCTGCAAATCTCTTTTCGATCCCCTGATTCGCAGAAGGTCACAGCAACCGTCCAACTACGTCGTCGTCGACGCCTGATTTCATCGCGTGTACTCCATGCCAAAGTACAAGCGTCCTTTACTGCCTATACCAGCCTTGGTGACCCATTTGTCGACACTCTGGACTTCAATACAGCCACCCAAGGCTCCTTCCTCTTCTTACCGTACAACCAACTTTTGCTAGCCGATGGGGCAATTACCTTCTCCTTGGACTTTACTGAGGAACTTGCCAAAGCGCGGCCATATGTTGATGAGGGATTGCTTGCAAGTGTGGAAGAAGCACTACACTCAGTGCATGGGACACTGCCATATTCGCGTGTCTCACCACTTGGTAATCGAGTGGTCCTTACAGAGATCCAGGAGTATTCAATCGAAGGCGCATCCCTGGCGGGAACAACTGCCGTACAGGCGTTTGTCGATACGATGCAGCAATCGAGGGTTGGAACACAGATTATCGACCTTGGTTCCACCGACTGGGAAGACCAGGTAGAAGAGATTGAGCGACGCTATGGGACGCGCCAATACGTCTATAACGGCAGTGTAGGAATTGTCGCAGAGGATCAAGCACTAGATGTGCATGTAACGGTAGTGGTCGGGCGCATTCAGTTGCACAACATGGAGAGTGGGCAAATGCTCTTTGACTCCCAGGATGTGGAGGCTGTGGGAAGTGGGGCTACCCGAGAGGAGAGTCATACCCAAGCCCTTGAGCGCTTTGGCACCATCGCCGCTTCGCTAGCCCTCGCTTCGTTATTTACCCCCTAAAGAGTGGCAGCAACTCTCTGGGATTATTGCTGATAATCCCCATCACCCCTGCATCCAACAATGCTTTGGCCTCTTGTGGGTCATCCACCGTCCAGGTGAGTACCTGTCTGCGCCCCTTCAGGGCAGCGAAGGCTTGACTGTGTTCGGGCTTGAGGAATGTAGGACGAACAACGTATTGTCCTTGACCCTTTCGAAGGGGTCGAGGTACTTCGGTTGAGTGGCTGTAGATCACCGCGGTGGGAATGGCACGTCTGCCAAGACGTTGAAACCGCCATACCAACGTTGGGTTGAAGGATGAGACATAGCAGTTTTTAGAGAGTTGATGCTCTTCGATTAAGGCGAGGGTAGCTGCCTCTAAACCGGTGGAGGAGAGGCTTCGGCTCTTCAGTTCAAGGTCATAGACCAGGTGAGAGCCAATGGTGGAGAAGACCTCACTGAGGGTGGGGATTTGTTCATCACCTGGAAGTCGGACCTCCTTCAGTTCATCCAAGGTCATCTCATCGACTCGTCGGTCGATACCACAAAGGCGGCTGAGGGTACTGTCGTGAAAGACCACCAACTGTCCACTCTTACAGAGCTGTACATCCAACTCGATTCCATCAATGCCGGCTTCGATGCACGCCTTGAAGGCGGTCAGGGTGTTCTCGGTATAGTGGGCCGAGTCACCACGATGACCAAAGAGCAGGGGTTTATCGAAGACACGTTTTCTAGTCATGGGAAAGCCTACCTCTCAGTCGTGCGACCTCCGCTGCCCACAATGATTCGTCGATAGTCTCGAGGACTAGGGGCATGTTGGCAAAGCGCTCATCGCCTGCGATATGATCGAAGGTAGGCCATCCAATCGTTCCCTCCCCAAGACTGGCATGTCGATCTAGGCGACTGCCCGGTCCACTCTTTGCATCGTTGAGGTGCATGCCTTTCAGCTTATCCAGGCCGATCAGGGTGTCAAAACGTGCGATCAACGTCTCAAAGCCTTCAATGGTGGAGAGGTCGTAGCCTGCTACATGGGCGTGGCAGGTATCAAGACAAAAGCCAATCCTCTGAGGATGGTCGCTCGCATCAAGGATCATAGCCAGTTCCTCTACACTCGCCCCGAGGGTAGAGCCAGCCCCTGCGGTGTTCTCAATGACCAGAATCGCATGGTCAGTAGCTTCGATGCTCTGATCGAGGGCTGCTGCCACTCGAGCGGTGGCTTCTTCTGCGGTGAGGCTTCCGAGGTGGCTGCCGGGGTGGAAGTTCAACAACGAGAGGCCCAGTTGTTCGATACGCCTAATCTCATCGATGAACGCCATCAAGCTTTTGTGCTGCTTCTCGTCATCAGGATTGGCGAGGTTTATCAGATAACTATCATGTACCAAGACGTTGTTGGCAGTAAACCCAAGCTCTGCCATCCGCTGCTTAAAAAGGGCGACTTGCTCCGCTTCGAGGGGCTTTGCGTGCCATTGGCGCTGGTTTTTACTGAACATGCCAAAGGCGTTGGCTCCAAGGTCTGCAGCGCGCTCGGCCGCTTTTTCCAAGCCTCCTGCGATGCTGGTGTGTGGTCCTATCGTGTGCATGAGTCAACGCTAGCGCGCCCACCAACCCTTGTCAATGACCGTTGGCCGTGATAGTTTCTCGTTACAAGGAGCGATGTGCATGCAAACACACACGTGGGAGGTCGGCGACGAATTTGCTGGCTTCAAGGTTCTTTCTATAGAGACACTCGATGAGTACCAAGGCGTTGGATACCACTTCGAACATATTGAGACCGGTATGGAGGTCTTCCAGCTGGTCAATGACGACCGCGAACGCTTTTTCAGCTACATCTTCAAGACCCTTCCATCCAATGATAGTGGGGTAGCTCATATCCTTGAGCACTGTGTGCTCTCAGGTAGTGAGCGGTTTCCGGTACGTGACCCTTTCATGGGACTGTTGAAGGGATCGGTCAACACCTTCATGAACGCGATGACCTATCCGGACAAGACCCTCTATCCGGCGGCAAGCCCGCTGAAGGCAGATTTCGATAATCTCTTCAGTGTTTATACCGACGCCGTCTTCTCCCCTCTGCTACGCGAAGAGACCTTTTGGCGTGAAGGGGTGCGGATGGTCTGCGACGATGAGGGCTGTCACTACGAGGGGGTGGTCTTCAACGAGATGCTCGGCGATGGCTCTGACCATGATTCGATCGTGGGGCGCAGCAGTGTGCGCTCCCTCTACCCGGACACTGCCTACTCCTTTAACAGTGGCGGAGATCCTGAGCAGATCATAAAACTTGACTATCAGCAGTTTGTCTCTTTCCACAGTCAGTTCTATCACCCCTCAAATGCAAAACTTTTCATCTACGGGGACCTGGAGGTCGGTGAGAAGCTTGCCTATCTGGATGAGCATTACCTGCGTACCCGCGGCTCATTGAACGTCAACTCGACGGTCGGCGAAGCGCAGCGCTGGAAAGCTGAACGAGCAGTGAGTTTTACCAGTCCAACCGAGGATGAGGGGGCCAATGCCAACTCAGTGGTATGGGCGTGGGCCACTGAGCGAGTCACCGACTCTCTTGCTGTGATCACCCTCTCAACGTTGGTAGATATTCTGCTCGGCAACCCCGCTGCCCCTCTGTACAAGGCAATCCTTGAGAGTGAAATCGGAGAGGATATTTCCCCAGAGAGTGGTATGCGCGCCGAGTTCATGCAAATGGCGATGCTTATCGGGTTCAAGGGAATTGCCCTCGAGCGAGCGGAGGAGGGAGGCCAGTTTATCCTCGATACCCTTGCCCAGATTGCCAAAGATGGCATTGACCGGGACCTGATTGCCTCCTCTCTGAAGCGATCGCGCTTCAGACTCTTGGAGATTCCCGGTGGAGCGCCCAATGGACTGCGCCTTCTCAACCGTAGCCTCAGAGGCTGGGTCTATGGCGATGGACCGACGGCCACCATCGGGGCAGCTGAGCCGCTTGCGGCCCTGGAGAGGGAGCTTGAACAAAATCCACGGTACTTTGAAGAGTGGATCATCAATAATCTCTTGGAAAACCCCCATCGTTGCCTGGTGACCGTCAAAGGGGACCCGGAGCACCATGCTCGCCAACTCGATGCCATCGCTCGGCATGCCCAGAGTGTCGCTGAAACTTTAGGTAAGAAGGGAATCAAAGAAATCATTGCCCAGAATGAACGGTTTGCCATCTTTGATGAGAGTGGTGACAGTGCACAGGCCCTTGCCTCCATACCTCGGCTGACCATCGAAGATCTGCCGGTAGAGGTGAAGGAGAACCACCACCAAGAGGTCCTTTGCGCAGGTCAGCCCCTCTATATACGCTCGCGCCACTGTAATACCATCCGGTATGTCAATATTGCGATTAACGTAGAGGACTTAAATACCGATGAACTGATGCTACTGCCATTTTATATCAGGCTCGTGCAGATGAGTGGCATTGGTGAGCGCTCGTACGTGGAGATTGCAACCAAGACCAAAGACCTCCTAGGGGATTTTGGCCTCTTCTTGGAGATGGGCTCAACCTTTGAGGATACAAGGATCCAGGCAATTCTCTGCCGCACCAAAGTACTGGCAGAGGATGCTGAGGCAGCCTTTGACCTGGTGAGCCAGATCCTTACCCAGACAAATGTGGATGACCCGCTCTCCATCAAGCAAGTGCTCTCAACCCTACGCGGTGAGTACCGTGATTCGGTCTCTTACGCAGCTCATAGCTTCGCCTCCCTTTCGGCCGCAAGTCGCCTCAGTGAGGTCCAGCATGAGGGCGAGCTGCTTGCCGGCCTCAGCCAATGGCTCTTCTTGGAGGCCAAGGGAAGCGACGATATCCCCCATCTTGCCAAGCAGATGAAGGATTTACAGAAGAAGTTGAACAACCGCAGCCGTCTTACGCTGCACCTTCTCAGCGATGAGGGCGATGAGGTGGCGATGAAGCCCATTCTTGAAGGCTTTGTTACAGCGTTTGCCGATGGTAAAAAGGTACAGCGAGCGCAGCGTAGCTATCCCCAGCTTGCCCCCGATTCAGTCCATGCTCTCTCGCTTTACAGGCTTCCTTCGAGTGTAAGCTATCAAGCCTACGCGATTCGTGCTGCAAAACGGGGCACACCGCTGCAAGCAGCCCAGGCGTTGCTTGCCCAAGTGATGAGTGGTAACGAGCTATGGGAGCTGATTCGTGGAAAGGGCGGTGCCTATGGAGTAGGGGCAACGGTTGATGTCATGGAGCAGGTTTTCCTCTTCTCCACCTATCGAGACCCACGTATCGGTGGATCGTTTACTGATCTGGTGACGACCCTGGAGGGGTACGCGGCAGGAAACATTGACCCTGCGGCTGTAAAGAGCGCGCTCATCTCCATGGTAGGCACCGAGATGCGCCCCCTCTCCCCAAGTCAGGAGTCTCTGTTGGCCTTCAGGCGACTGTTGTACAAAATCACCGATGCCTATCGGGCCCGAAGGCGCGAACAACTGCTGGCTACCGATGAGCAGATGATTGGTATTGCCGCCCAGGCACTGTTGACCTCAGCACAGAACGCTGATTCACGGACGGTAATCGCCGGCAGCCAACTGTTGGAGAAGGAGCGGGAGAAGAGTGGGTTCGCCGATACAGAGGTCGTGGCGCTACCGCTTTAATAGACGGGTTTGAGGCCTGCTTGATAGAGCAGGCCGCTGGCCCTGAAGAGCGAATACGATGTGTAGGAGAGAGAGATGGAGAACTCGTTTGCCATCTCAATCATCGCAGGGCTTGGTATCTTGTTTCGTACCAAAAGGATATTTTTAATGTCACTCATCTCAGCGGTCCTGATGGCCTGAACATTGGAGAGGCCTGTTATTAGGATGATATCGTCTTCGAGGATTGTCAGGACATCACTCATCAGGTCGCTGGCGAAGCCGCGCTCGATGTGATCTTCCAGATGCTCCTCTCCACAGACGAGCTTTGCGTTGACACAGCTGAGAATGTCTTTGAGTTTCATGGCCCGAGTATAGCATAATAGGGGTGTCCCTTCCCAGAGGGTCCAGCCATTTTTTGCCTTTCAAAAAAAAGGCCAAGAAGCTATACTGGCTGAAAGTGGAGGTTTTCGTGAAGTACATTGGAGCATTGGATCAGGGGACGACCAGCAGTAGGTTCATTATCTTCGACCAAGAGGGGATGATCGTAGCATCGCACCAAGTGGAACATCAGCAAATCTACCCCAAGCCGGGGTGGGTTGAGCACGATCCTTTTGAGATCTGGGAGAACTGCAAGAAGTGTATCGATGGAGCATTAAAGAAGGCAAATCTTGCGGGCAGTGACATTGCCGCTATCGGGATTACAAACCAGCGTGAGACAATCGTTGCCTTTGATCGTAAAACCGGCCAGGTTCGATATAACGCTATCGTTTGGCAGGATGTACGGGGCTCTGATCTAATCAATGAACTGAAGCGAACCACCGACGCAACGTTTTTGCAGGAAAAAAGTGGTCTGATCTTCAGCCCATACTTTGCAGCGAGCAAGATTGCATGGCTCTTGGAGAATGTTGAAGGGCTTCGCCAAGAAGCTGAGAGGGGAGAGGTCGTCTTTGGTACCATCGATACTTGGCTAGTCTACAACCTCAGTGGCAAGAAGCAAATTGTCACCGACGTCTCCAATGCATCGCGTTACCTCTTGATGGATATCAGGACCATGCAATGGGATGATGAGCTGCTTGCTCTCTTTAATATCCCAGTGCAGTCCCTGCCCCAGATCGTCGCTTCAACAGGAACGATATACGCCAACACCTGTGAGACAGGGCCCTTGAAGGCCCAAGTGCCAGTCTGTGGAATCCTCGGAGATCAGCAGGCAGCCCTCTTCGGACAGGCATGCTTCAGTGAAGGAATGGCTAAGTCCACCTATGGCACTGGCTGCTTTTTGCTCGTCAATACCGGAAGGGAGCCGAAGATGAGTAAGGAGGGACTGTTGACCACCGTCGCATTCCAAAAGGAAGGCGAGGAGCCGGTCTACGCCCTTGAAGGCTCAGTTGCTGTGGCGGGATCGCTGATCCAATGGGCACGGGACAACCTAAAACTGGTGGGAAGCGCCCAGGAGCTCGATAAGGTTGCCGAGAGCGTCCCCGATTGTGGCGGTGTGTACATTGTTCCAGCGTTCAGTGGGCTCTTTGCCCCCTATTGGCGCAGTGATGCCCGTGGCATTATCGCCGGCCTAACCGGCTATGCGAATCGCGCCCATATCTGCCGTGCTATCCTGGAGTCCACAGCGTTCCAGGCGTGGGATATCTTTGAGGGTATTGAGCGTGATAGCGGCATTGCCCTCAGCGCATTGAAAGTTGATGGGGGTATGACCAATAGCGCCCCCTTGATGGCCTTCCAAGCCGACCTTCTGGGGGTTCCTGTCATCCGTCCACTCGTTGTGGAAACCACGGCACTCGGAGCTGCCTACGCTGCAGGGCTCACCGTCGGTGTCTGGCAAGGGCTTGAGGACCTTGCCAAACAGTGGAAAGAAGAGAGAAGATGGGAGGCAACGATGGATAGTGAAGTGCGCTCTGAAAAGATCGCGCTGTGGAAGAAAGCTGTTGATCGCACCCTCGATTGGGTCGAGGCAGAGTAGGGGGAGTAGTAGATGGGCAGTGGTGCCATGCAGACAGTGTTTGCGATTCTCCGGCCTGTTGTACAGGTCGGAGCCTTGGCGTGGGTTTTTTATCGCTTTTATGCGGCAGTCGCCCAGACTAAGGCTCAACAGATCATCAAAGTGTTGGTCGCTCTCTTTGCTGCCTACGCCCTCTCCTATATTCTCAAGCTCGAGGTGTTGCTCTGGTTCTTTAAGAAGATCTCCATTCCAGCGACAATCTTCATCTGTATTGTCTATCAGCCGGAGCTGAGGCGCTCCTTCACCCAGGTGTGGAGCGGACGAAGCCGGCTCTTTCGCATTGGAACACAGACTACCAGCAGTGATCAGATCGACTCAATTCTCAACGCCTGTACGGTCTTGGTGAATAAGCGACGTGGTGCGCTCATCGTCTTTCCCCGACGGCTTGGTATCAAGACGATCATCGATAGTGGAACCCGGTTGAACGCAGACCTCTCCACCAGCTTGATCCTCACCGTCTTTGACCACGATACTCCCCTGCACGATGGGGCGATGGTCATCCAAGGCGGCAAGATTTTGGCCGCCGGTTGTTATCTGCCGCTCAGTGAGCAGACGGATATCAAGCGAAACTTTGGTACCCGTCACCGCGCGGCCCTTGGTTTGGCCGAAGAGAGTGATGCGGTGGTGCTCATCGTCAGTGAGGAGACCGGGGCCATCAGCATGACGTACAACGCAAACCTCTACTATGACCTTGATGTGGCGACCATCAAACGGATGTTGTTGGCACTCTTCAACTACCATGACATTACTACCGAGGATCTCTTGGTGGAGGAGGCAGACGATGAGACAGAATAAGTATCTACAAAACCTGCTGCTCAACTGGCCGGCAAAGATTCTCAGCTTGGTCTTCGCACTCTTGGTCTACACCTTCATCCAATACTCTACCCTTGATACCCGCATAGTAACCATTCCTCTGGAAGTGACTTTACCTGATGCACTGGTCGCCGAGAGCCTTGTGCCCTCGCAGGTCCAAGTGCAGATCAAAGGTGATGACAGCATCATCTACCTCGTCGATCCCAACGCGATTGTCGCTGCGGTTGATTTCAGTGATGTGAAGAGTGAGGGCATTGCAGTGCGCAGTGTTGTGCTGCACTACGATGAGCACCTCTTTGATACCGCCAAGATCTCCTTCTTAGCCGACCCCATCCAGTTTCGCATCCTCTTCTCCTTCGATAAGGAGCTGTGATGATTACGGGACTGGGAGTCGATGTGGTGAACATCGGCCGTATTGCATCATTGGGTGAAGGGGTAAAGAGGCGACTTTTCCACCCCGCTGAACTTGCCGAAGCAGCCTCGATGGAAAGTAGTGCTGCAGTCTCCTACCTCAGTGGCCGCTTCGCCAGTAAAGAGGCACTCGGTAAAGCTCTTGGTTGTGGCCTTGCTGCCCTCGGCCCGTCTACGGTCCATGTTGGGCGAAGTGAGGATGGTAGGCCTTATTTCGTTCTCACCGAAAAACTCACAAATCTCTTAGCAGGCCGATCAATTCTACTCTCCATCTCCCACGACGATCCGGTCGCCATGGCTACCGTAATTCTCACAGGGGGTCATGATGGCCCGCAGTGATTGGAGGCGCCCTGCCCTTGAGCCGTTGGCCGAAGGACTGCGCCGAATACGAATGATCATCTCCTATCATGGGGGCCACTATAGTGGGTGGCAACGTCAGCACAATGCGCTGGCTGTTGCCCAGGTCCTGGAGGAGAAGGTCAAGGAATTGATCGATGAAGAGGTTGAGATCGTAGGCAGTGGACGTACCGACAGCGGGGTGCATGCCCTAGCTCAAGTCTGCCATATGGATATTACCAACAAACGCATGGATGCCGCGAAGTTTGCCATTGCATTGAATCGTCTCCTCCCTACCGATATCCGGGTCATGGAGAGTAGTGAGGTTGATGGCTCCTTCCATGCCCGCTTCACGACGATGGGACGAACCTATCGCTACTTCTTCAAAGAGCATGCCTCCCTCACCGGCTTTGATGATGGGCTGGTAGCATCGGTGAGGAAGTTTCCAGATATTGAATTGCTGCAGTCCTACGCCGCCATCCTCCATGGAACCCATGACTTTTCCACCTTCACCGCAAGCGGAGATCTCTGTCCTAGTAAGTTCCGGGACATCTATGAGTCTTATTGGAGAGTCGAAGAAGATCGCTTTGGCTCCCCTGTACTCTGTTACACGATTACCGGCAACGCCTTCTTGTATAAGATGGTGCGTTCGCTGGTCGGCTCGATGATGGAGTTTGCCCACAACGGGGTGACAGCCGACGAATTTGCCTCAATTCTCGCCTCCAAGGATCGCCTGCAAGCCGGGCGAACGGCCAGCGCATCGGGCCTGTATCTGTGGCGGATTAGCTACGATGAAGAGGAGTATGCATGGTTTGAGGAGCAAGGACATGAGTGAAGATCCTAAACGTGCTGCACTTGAAGAGAGTTTGAATACCTACCTCAGCCTCATCGATGAGGCTAAAGCATTGATTGGAGGGCAAGAGGCTCCAGCTGACCAGAGCTATGATCTCAGTGAGGTGCTGGACCTCCTGGCCCCGCCTCCCTTGGACCTCCAGGATATGAGTACGGCCTCCCTCAAGGTGCTGGAAGCAATGGTTGCCTCCTGTACCAAGTGCCGTCTTGCCAACGGCCGTACCAACACGGTCTTTGGAGAAGGATCGGTACCTGCTCGCCTGATGGTTATCGGTGAAGGCCCCGGGGCCGATGAGGACGCTACGGGCAAGCCTTTTGTTGGAAAAGCTGGTGAGTACCTTGATACGTGGCTCAATGCCATCCACCTAGGTCGAGGACGAGGGGTCTATCTGGCCAATATCGTCAAGTGTCGTCCTCCGAACAACCGTGATCCGCAAAACGATGAGCGTGATGCATGCCTGCCGTACCTAAAAAGACAAATCCAATTGATCAAGCCGCAGATGATCCTGCTCCTTGGACGTACCGCCGCCCAAACCCTTTTGGCAACCGAGGATGGTGTTGGCAAGCTTCGCGGACGCTTTCATCGAGTCGAGGAGATTCCTGCGGTAGTTACCTACCATCCTGCTGCAGTGCTTCGTAACTTGGAGCTCAAGCGCCCAGTGTGGGAAGATTTGAAGCGGGTTGCCACCTATTTGGGTATTGATTACGGAAAACGATAATGAAAAACCGCTACGCCCAGGTAATCTTTGATCTCCCAATGGACAACGCATTTACCTATGCAATTCCCACCGAGCTTGCCGAGGAGGTGTCAGTAGGTAAGCGGGTGTCAGTCCCCTTTGGGATGGGGACACGCAAGATGACCGGCTTTGTCATTGCCTTGACCGACGAAGTCTCCGGGGATTGGGAGATCAAGGATATTGTTCGTGTGGTTGATAAGGTAGAGGTGTACGGGCAAGCTACCATCTCCTTGGCTCGCTGGATGGCCGACTACTATCTCTGCAGCCACGGCCAAGCCCTCTCTCTGATGATTCCAACAGGCAGGGTCGACAGCAAGATGCCAGTCTTGGATTTTGGCGACGAGTATGAGAGCGAGCGTATCGAGACTCTCAGCGATGAACAACAATTGGCAATTGAGGCAATCCTCTCAGGTGGGCAGGGGATGTACTACCTTCACGGGGTTACCGGTAGCGGCAAAAGTGAGGTCTACTTGCGTGTGGCCGAAGAGGTCATTGCCAGTGGCCGGTCGGTCATCTACCTGGTTCCCGAGATTACCCTGACTCATCAGCTGGCACGGCTGGTGAGCACTCGCTTTGATGGGAAGGTAGCGGTCCTGCACTCCGCATTGACGCCAAGCCAACGGCTGAAGGAGTGGAAGAAGATTCAGCGAGGAGAGGTGCGTTTGGCCATCGGGGCTCGAAGCGCAATCTTTGCCCCGTTCTCCGATCTTGGCCTGATCATAATCGACGAAGAGCATGAGAATAGCTATAAGAGCGGATCGACTCCCCGCTACCACGCCCGCCAAGTAGCCCAGAGGCGGATGCAAAGTGAGGGCGCTTCCCTGATCATGGGCAGTGCCACTCCATCGCTGGAGGCCTACCGTCTTATGAGCGAAGGAGAGCATATCACCGCTTTGCGCCTTAAAAATCGCGTTGCAGGTGGGATTCTTCCGAGCGTTGAGGTGGTGGACATGAACTATGAGACACACATGTTCAGCCGTCGCCTGGTTGCCGAAATGCAAAAGACATTGCAAGCGAAACGGCAAGTCATTCTCTTTCTTAATCGACGGGGATTTTCGTACTTCTTTCACTGTAACAGCTGTGGGTATGAACTTGCCTGCCCACACTGTGCGGTAGCCCTTACGTATCATAAGCGCGCCTCCACGATGGTCTGCCACTACTGTGGCTATCGCGCTCGTCCGGTACATGTCTGCCCCTCATGTCGATCGGTTGATGTCTCCTACTCGGGCTTTGGCACCGAGATGGTGGAGCAGGAGATAACAGCACTCTTTCCTACCCATCGTATCGCCCGCCTTGATACTGACAGCACCCAAAAAAAAGGACACCTCCAAGAGGTGATCGACGACTTTAAAGAGGGACGGATCGATATCCTCTTAGGTACCCAGATGGTTGCCAAGGGCCTTAACTTCCCGTTGGTTGATCTGGTAGGCATCGTCAACGCTGACAGCGGTCTCAATATCCCTGACTTTCGCAGCCAGGAGCGAACCTTCAGCCTCTTGGTACAGGTCTCAGGGAGGGCAGGGCGATACTCCAGCGGCGGAAAGGTGATCATCCAGACCCACCACCCCCACAACCCTGCCATCGCCTATGCTATCGACGGTGATGTTGATGCCTTCTATCAGCAAGAGCTGGTTGTGCGAAGAGAGACAGGGTTTCCTCCCTATGCCCGGCTTGCGAACCTTGTCCTTCGCGGTCGACGCCGCGAACTTGTGCAAACCGAGACCGATCGACTCAATAATCTCCTGATGGGCTATAGCAACGCGATGGGAGTGGAGGTCCTAGTAGCAAGCGAATGTCCGCTTGAAAAAATTGCGGGAAATTGGCGATATCACATCCTCCTCTCCTCCAAAAGGGGTTCGGCGGTCCACCACCTTCTCGCTTCAGCACTCAAGGCGTATGCTCCGCCCTCAGGCATCTATCTTGAAGTTGACCTTGATCCCCTGCAACTGCTGTAAGCTCCGTTGACGATGGCACACGCTATTGGTATAGTTTGCTTGCCATGTTGGATATATACACCCTTGGGGAAGAGATACTCAGAGAAAAATGTAAGCCGGTGAAGGTCTTCGATGATGCCCTTCGCCTGCTCATCGACGCCATGTTCGATACCATGGAAGAGGCAAATGGTGTGGGTCTGGCAGCTCCGCAAGTCGGGGTAGACAGCCGCCTCTTTGTCCTCAATATTCCAGATTGGGGAAAGGGCGTTTTCGTCAACCCTCAAATTATCGAGACATCGACCGAGCTCACTTGTGCGGAGGAGGGGTGTCTCTCCATCCCCGGTCTCTGGCACGATGTAGAGCGACCCGAATCCATCACCGTGCAAGCACAGGATGAGAAGGGGAAGGCCTTCACCCTCAAAGCCGACGGATTGCTTGCTCGGGCTATACAGCACGAAAACGATCACCTCAATGGAGTGCTTTTCATCGACCGCCTCGAAGCCGAGGAAAAAGAGAAGATGGAGCGTGCCTGGGAAAAACGTCAAAAGCGGAGAAAGTCAGGGTGAGAATTCTTTTTGCCGGCACTCCGGCCATCGCTGTGCCCACCTTGGTGCAGGTAGCCCGCCACTTCGAAGTAGCGGCGGTTCTTACCAATACTGATAAGAAGGGGGCCCGTGGCAGGCGTTTGGTGCCCTCGCCGGTAAAGGAAGCTGCCCAAGAGCTTGGCATTGATGTCATCCAATTCAATCGCCTTGGCAAAGATGCTCGAGAGGCTGTCGCCCCATATGCGTGTGACACGCTTTTGTGCTTTGCCTACGGAAGAATTTTTGGCCCTAAGTTCCTCTCTCTGTTCTCAGGTGAGAAGCTGAACATCCACCCCTCTCTCTTGCCGGATTTGCGTGGACCCAGTCCTATCCAAGGAGCAATCCTAAACCAATTGCAAAGAAGTGGTATCTCAATCCAGCGCCTGGCCTTGGAGATGGATAGTGGGGAGGTAGTAAAAACCTTGCCCTTCGATCTTACCGGTGAAGAGACAGTCACAACACTTACCGAGCGGGTTGCTCAATTGGCTGCTCCGCTGGCGGTAGAAGCTCTGAAGGAGATTGCAGGGGGCACTGCACGCTTTATTGCCCAAAAGGGAGAGCCGACGTACACGACGCTTATCGACCCTTCCATGGCTAAGCTTGATTTCAGTCTGAGTGCAAAGACCTTACACGCCCAGATTCGGGCGATGCAGGGATGGCCCAAGGCACAGACGCAATATGATGGACAACTCTTATACCTCACAGCAGTCTATGGTCCACTTTCAGAGGCAGGATCTGATCCCGTTGAGACAGGAGTGGCCCCTGGTACCGTTATTGCTCGAAATAAGCAAAAAGGAGTCGGCATTGCTACCGGAGATGGTGTTCTCTGGGTCACTGGCCTGCAGCTGGAGAGTCGCAAAGAGCTTGATGCACTCTCTTTTCTTAACGGGAATCAGCGCTTTTTACACAGTACACTGGGGTAATCGATGAAAAAAATCATAGCTATCGTCCTAATACTCGCCACGTTGGGCTCATCCTTGTCGGCAAAGGTTGTCGTGGTGCTCTCCGGAGGTGGCGCTCGAGGCATTGCCCATATCGCCATCCTCGAAGCGCTGGAAGAGCAGGGTATTCCCATTGATATGGTCATTGGTACCAGTATGGGAGCTCTGGTGGGCGGCCTCTATGCAGCGGGCTATTCACCGGGAGAGTTGCGGACCCTTATGGCAGAGACCGATTTACTCGGCCTCTTTGTACATAGCCCTCTCACTGGCAACAGAAGACACGACCGACCTTTCTCCACCTCCTTTGAGCCGACTTTCTCCCTTGGGTTTTCCTCTGAAGGAATCGGTGATACCCCAGCAATCTTAGGCGATCAACGAATCTTGGAGTTATTGGGATTCTTGCTCTCCAAGTACCCCAATGACATAGATTTTGATCAACTACCCATACCATTTCGCGCTGTATCTACCGACGTAGCCAGTGCTGAACGTGTGGTCCATGATCGAGGTTCACTGGTTCAGGCGATTCGCTCCTCAATTGCAATTCCCATCGTTTTCTCTCCCTTCCCGACTGACGATCGGCGGCTACTGCTCGACGGTGGGCTGGTGGATAACCTGCCGATTGCCCTTGCACGGGATCTGGGGGCAACCTACGTCATTGCCAGTGATGTGAATGCCGAGATGGTGGATGATCTGAGTCAATTGGAGAGCCTCTCTGCCATTGCCATGCAGGCAGTGGTGCTCGCCACTCGGGCGAAGGCGATTACCCAATATGAGCAGGCGGATTTGCTCTATAAGATTCCGCTCAAGCAATACAATGCCCTAGACTTCATCCACTGGAACGAAATCCTCAAAACGGGTGAGGAGACAGCGGCAGAGA
This sequence comes from Sphaerochaeta sp., assembly GCA_041654935.1. Classification (GTDB taxonomy): domain Bacteria; phylum Spirochaetota; class Spirochaetia; order Sphaerochaetales; family Sphaerochaetaceae; genus Sphaerochaeta. Next base: position 37,155 of record JBAZCM010000005.1, read on the forward strand.
TGCATGAGCAGCTGCGTGCTCTCGCCTCCCTTATCGAGGAGGAGCATCCACTACAACCTCACTCTGCAGACCGTCTGGGTCGGTATGTCCAAATGCCGCCGCCGATGATCAAGCGTGTTGAAGTTCGCGATATCTCGACCACTCCAATGAAGCGGCCTCTGGAGGCAAAAACTTTTGAACACTTTGTGGGAAAACTCCTCGATTGGCGCACTAACCGTGAGTTGAATCTCCTTCTTCGAGAGCTGAGGGTAGTAAAGGGTTTGTCATCGCTCTCTTACGAAATGGGAGAGGAGGGAACGCTGATTATCTTGCAAAGAGGATTTGGTAAGCCTTTGGGCGAAGTGTTCATGGGATTTTCCAGTGATACCGGCTTCTCCAATGCGCTTGCCTCCTCGATAAGCTGGTTTCGCGCAGACGCGTATCTTGGAGCGACGGTTGAAGAATTCTTAGGTAGCCCCCTGACGCTGAAGGTCAGCGGACAGTTGGGCAGCAAAAGTGATATGCGCCTGGGCATCTCCTATCCCTACTCATTCTCCCAACACGGTGCACTGGACGTCGACTTCTCTGTTGGGTACCTCGTTGGAGGACTGACTGCCCTCTCAGCACCAACGAATGCCAATCGTTCTGCTCCTCTTGATCGTGTCTTTACTTCTCTGTTGGGTATTTCACTGTCCATTGGTGATCGGCTTCAGGTCTACCTTGACGGAGTCTACGACTTTGCCTTCTTACATAATCAAAGCTATGACCCCCAACATATCTATCATGGGCGCCTGCAGTCCTCATTGCTCTATAGCACCCTCCTCAACCACTTTTCGATGCAAGGAATTCGTCTTGAAGTACTCAACTCCATAGGCTTTCATCGATCGATGACGTGGGCAAGTCGCGTGTCGTTTGTCCACAAGATTCCCATTGGGCTCAATGATAGCCTACGCTATGACCTAGCGATTTCGATGATCCGTGAACCGTATCCATTGATCACTAGCTATGCCGATACAGGCTCATTGGATGGGATTCCTGGCTATGCTCCTCTCTCACTGCACCGCGATCTCGCGATGGTAGGCATCGGGTGGGACCACCGCCTCTTTGAGATACTGGGCTATCCGACGTTCCTCAGGCTCATTGCTCGCGGTGGCATCTTTGATGGGTATAACCCCTATGCAGGAGTGAAGGCCTCCACTGATAAAGTCTTTGATCAGTTGATGTGGGACCTGGGCTTTGGTGTTGGAGTCGGTCTTGATGCCCCCATCGGCGAAGTCTCCCTCTCCTTTGGTGTCACCATCACAGGGAAAATGACCTTCATGATCGGGATTCATTGATTTATCGTTACAATGAGCGAGTTTCGTTGTTATATAACTAGAGCAGCAGGTTATGCTTACATTGTGTTGCCATCGGTTGCACGATATGCGAAACTTCAGGTGATGATCTACATGACCTCGAATGCTTGGCTGTTTTGCCTGACAGGAGGGGCGTATTCATGACCAGACGGTTGCCATTGCAGTGCTGGATCCGTAAGTTAGGGTGGGTGTTGACGACTCTCGTCGTTGTGCTGATCCTCTACTTCTCATTCATCCCGGCAGAATCCGCCCCAAGAGTTTCGTGGATCCCTTTTGCTGACAAAGGGGCCCACCTTATCGCCTATGCCGCCTTTGGGTTTTCATCATTTTTGGCGACATTGGAGATTCCAGGCTTTTCGACAAGAAAACGACGCAGAGGCCTGCCCTCGGCGGCGCTTCACATCTCCTCTTGGTCAGGAAGGTCGATCATCATCAGTTTGGTAACTGGAACGGTTCTTGGGGCCCTGGTGGAGATCTTGCAGCCCCTGTTTGGAAGAAGTCGGGAGTGGGCTGATCTACTTGCCGATTTCATGGGACTGGTTGTTGGCCTCGCTGTGGTGTTGGTGCTCTTGAAGGTCCTCGGTTCATACTTCGTCACACGGCCCTGGCTCTACGACCCGAATTGGGAGGAGGAACATGAGTCTCACTGAAAAAATCCGTGATGCATTGAAGTGGGCAGCGGTGGAGTTGGATGAGGATGTCCTTGACCGACTGCATTGGGCAAGGACGACCGAAGCCGAACGGGGTGGAGGGACAGTGCGAAGCGAGGCAAGCCTTGCCGTTCTCGATGCAATTCTAGAAAACCTCGCTATTGCAAAAGAAAAACGATTGCCGATGTGTCAGGACACCGGCCTTTTTTTGGTCTTCGTTGATGTGGGAAGGGAGAGCACCATGGCCCTTTCTGCCATCGAGAAGGCAATTCATGAAGGGTGTCGGATGGCAGTCGAGGAGGCCTATTACCGCAGGTCGGTAGTAGAGGAGCCTGTCTTCGAACGTAAGAACACCGGAAATAACCTACCACCGGCGATCTATTGGGATTTGGTTGACGGCAGTGATGTCACTATCCGGATCCTGCTCAAAGGTTTTGGTAGCGAGAATACCAGCTCGGTGCGGATGCTCAATCCCACCGGAGGCTCTGAGGCAGTCATCAAGGCAGTGGGTGAGATTGTAACCCTTGCCGGAGGAAAACCGTGTCCACCGATCTTTATCGGACTGGGCATCGGGGGCACGATGGACCGTGCGGCTTACCTGAGCAAGCGGGCACTCTTCCGTGATGCCAGAGTAGGGCATGAGGATCCGCGTTATCGCGCTCTTGAAGAAGAGGTCCTCGCCCACGTCCAGAGTCTGGAAGTGGGAAGCGGAGGGATGGGAGGGGTGATTACCGCTCTCAGTGTCGCCATCGAAGCCGAACCCACCCATATTGCCGGCATGCCACTGGCTGTATCGATCAACTGTTGGGCCGACCGCAAGGTGTGTGTTGTGCACAAGGAGGACGATGATGCGTGAATTCACTCTCCCTCTAGAGGAAAAAGAGATAGCCTCTTTGAAGGCATACGATCGTATCGTGCTTAACGGTAGCCTTTATGTTGGACGAGACCAAGTCCATCGCTTTCTCTTTGAGATGATTGAAAAAGGTGAGGATTTGCCGGTCGACCTCACTGGTGCCACAATTTTCTATATGGGACCCTCCCCAGCACCTGAGGGAATGGTTATCGGCGCTTGTGGGCCGACAACCAGTGCCCGAATGGATCCATTCTCTCCTGCATTGCTGGAGAAAGGACTGAAGGTGATGATTGGTAAAGGTCCACGCTCTGCTGAGGTTATTGATGCCATTGTCCGTACAAAGGCCCTCTATCTTCAGGCCTTTGGTGGTTGCGGGGCTCTCTATGCCAATACTGTCAAATCGGTAAAACCTGTAGCATTTGATCATCTGGGACCGGAGGCAATGATTGAATTGCAAGTGGAGGGCTTTGCAGTAATCGTAGCAATCGATAGCCAGGGAGGCAGCGTCTTTACGCGATAAACGAGGTTTTTAGCTGGACCTGGTACCAATAGTGGAGTACAGTTTGTATTGATGACTTCTCAGTGAACTCGTTGCCATGGGGTGGGCAAGCGAGTTTGCGCCTTGTCGCGAGGGGAAATGTCAATCATATTGAGGTGAAAGATTTTGTGAATAGCCGCTCAATTGTACGCCTAGCTCCGGTTGTTGTCCTGGCCTTGCTCACCCTTGGATGTACCAAGGCGCCGGAGATAAAGCCCACAATACTGCCTTCGGCGGTGCAAGTGATCAATGGACCAGTTGCACCAATTGTCCAGGAGACTGACGTCATAACAAACCTCGGTCGCCCCGCGACACTGGAGGGGCGTTTCAGTTATACCTATGGATATATGCTCTACAATACCCTCCTTCAGCAGCAGGGTTTTGGGGACCTCGATGCCAATTACTTTGCTAAAGGTGCCCTTGATGCTGCAGCGGGCACTGGATTCTTCTCCCATGATGAGATGGCCCAGACTCTCTATGAGGTACAAACCCAGCTACTGCAAATTGCCCAGCAGGAGGTCGAAGCCCTGGCTGCGGCCAACCTAGAGGATGCTGAACTCTTTTTGAGTCAGAACAGGCAAAACGAAGGAGTGTTGGAGACCGACAGCGGCCTACAGTATGAGATCATCAGTGAAGGGGAGGGTAAGCGACCCTCACCAGAGAGCCTCGTTGAAGTTGATTACCGGCTCAGCCTTATCGAAGGACGGGTCATCGACAGCAGCTATGAACGCGATGGGGCGGCTTCGTTCCGTCTCAATGGTATGGGCGTGAGAGGCTTCGTTGAGGGTGTGAGCTTGATGGGCGAAGGATCACACTACCGGTTCTGGATACATCCATCCCTTGGCTGGGGTAAAGAGGGCAATCAGTTGGTGGAGCCAAACACCCTGCTGGTCCTTGAGGTCACCCTCTATTCAGTCAATGAATAGAGGGAAGTAACGGTAAAATTTCTTCTAGTGACGTGACGGTATAGGTGGGATTGAGAGAGCCACTGCCGTGGTTGTGGGCGTTGATCCACAGTGTATCGATGCCGCTTGCTATACCTCCGGCAATATCGCTGGAAAGACTGTCGCCGACCATCAGACACTCTTCTTTACGGGCGGCCAAGCCAGTTTTCTCGAGCATCATCTCAAAGTAACGGATATCCGGCTTTTGGCTTCCCATCTCTTCACTGATGAAGAAATCTTCAAAATAGTGGGCAATGTTGGCTACTGCAATTCTGCCCCGTTGTACATTGGCTAATCCGTTGGAGGCAAAGTAGAGGGTATATCCACGACTCTTCAGAGCGTCCAGTACATCGATACTT